>JBDNBB010000149.1:0-2750 GCA_039768135.1 Polaribacter sp. | reverse complement strand
TCCTTGTCTTCTCCATAGGTTTTTAAATCAAGTTTTGGTTGGCCTGCCGGTTTTATTTTGTTATCATCTAATGCCTTGGTGGATGTTTCTTTTAAAACCTTGTCTAAAACTTCACTAAAAATTGCTTGGCCAAATTGTCTTTTAAATTTACTTATTGCAGCTTCAAACGGTCTTATTACTGTGTCATAACCAATCAAACTTGAAAGATCTACAACTTTAAACACACCATTTTCATCTACTTTAGATATAGGAACTAAATCAGAGTTTCTTTGAAACTCTGGAGCAACATACATTTTATATTTGTCCATTAACTCTTCTGATATTCCTGTAATACCATTGTAGATTCCATGAGTTGCCATAGATAAACCACCCATTACCGTAAACTGACCCATTGCTCCTCTGATACCCATCGATCTCATGATAGGATCTGAAGAAGACATCTCTCTTAAATTTACTCTTAATGTATTAAAACTTGTTCTAATCATTTCAGATGGAAACGATACGAAGTTACCTAGTGGTGTTGCTTTTAGTGTCTGAATAATTTTAGGAACTAAACTATATGTAGGCATTGTATTTCTTACATAGTAAGCTGCACCTAATTTTATAGCTTCATCTAAATCCATTTTCGTTCCATCAAATTTAGTTTTAGGTAGTTTTTGTCCAGCTATTTCATCAAACCAAGTACTCATTCTTTTTAAATCTTTTTTAGCAAAGTCAGTTAAAAAAGATTTGTACCAGTTATATGCAAACCATTTCCAAACGTTATCGCCACCTGCGTATATTCTACTAGCAGTTTTTAATAATCCTTTTGTTTCTAAATATTTTGTAAGTTGGTCTGTATCTTTAATTGATTGATTTTTTATTAATCTCAATACTGCTGTAAGTTCAGCAGCTACCAAGTTTTCATCTAAAGCTCCATATTTTATACCCTCTGCAACATCATCTAATAATCTTTTTTCTGCATCAGCTCCTAGTTTACCTGCATTAAATATGTCATCGACAGCCATTTTTACAGAGTCCATCATCGATGCTCTACCACCAATTAGTCCTCTATTCATGACAAACATACTAGCAAATGTAAAGTTTCTGCTTTGTGTTGCTGGAGATAATACTGTTTTACCATATTGAACTGCAACCTTTGGTCTTATTAAAAAATTTTTATATAAAAAGTTTTGTGCAAGATCATCAAGAGGACCTTTCATTGTAGTAATATCGTTAATCAAATCTATTGGACCATATAGTTTACTTGTTTCTGTTTTTAATAATCCAATACCATCTATTTTTCCTACTTGTCTTACACCTTTACCAAGTTTGTCTGGTGTAATTCTATAAGCAATTTCAGCAGCTTCTCTAGTTTTAAATAACTGACCTGTTCTAACCATCAATTCACCTAGTCTATCAAACATCATTTTGTTAGTTGTTTGCGTAGATAGATTAGATACTGTTTGTAATACGGTATTTTTTAAATTGTTATCTTTTCCTAAAACATTGGCTATAACTTCTGGTAGTTCTTCGCCTGTAGATATAACTTTATCTGATCGTAATCTTTTTTTAGAAATTTCTGTAAGAGTTTGTATGGGATCTCTGTTATCTGTTTTAGCAAATCTTAATAAATCATTTACTTCATCTCTTGCTAATTTTTCTGTAGCTTGTTTGATAGGTAGGCCATCTCTTTTAGCTATCTGTTTAGCCGTATCTTTCATAGCTCTGTTTTTAGTTGATAAACGCACAAAGAAATCAACAGCATCTTTGAATACTTTAGAGCTTTCATCAACACTGTAATTAGGATTTGTAAATACAGCATATGACTTTCTCATGTAGCCTCTAATGTTATTCATCAAAGTATCTTTTATTAAAGAATCTTTAGGTAATACTTTTGCAAAAGTATTTTTTACTTCCATCAACTCATCATTTAATAATTTAGCTGTAGGTTGTAATATTTTAGGTAATGCTTTTAATTGTCTTTGACCTTTAAAATATTCTAATATGTCATCTAGGTATTTATCTTGAGATGCAGGTGAAGTTAATTTAGTGTCATACATTTTTTTAGATGCTTTTACTAAATCATAAGTTTTCTTTTCTATGCTATCTAATAATTTTTCAATAACTCTTGCTTTAGATACCATTTCTTTTTCACCTCGAATACTTATAGCAGCCATCTCTGGTGTATTTTTACCAATAGATCTTAACCAAGATAAACCATTGTCTACTTTTTTAAGTGTTCTTCTTAATGGATCAGCTGATTCTACACTAAACATTCTCCAGTCTTTGTAGTCTGGTAATTCTTTTACTGATTTTGGTACTAATGGTTTGATTGCTCTGCCTGCTAATTGAGGTGCTTGTTTTAAACCTTTTGCAATAGTTGGTAATACAATTGGATCTAGTGCTGCTATTTTACTAATAGGATTAACTACTAATGCATTAGCAGTTTTTGCACCAATACCTATGACTTTACCTGTAGTCCACAATCCATATCGAGCTCCAACATTTAGTCCCTTACCTACAAGAGGTATACCACCACCAATGATTGCACCTTCTTGAGCAAATTTAAATTTGTTTATAAGTCTAGCAACAGCTAATTCTTGACCACTTAAACCTTCTTCTTTTACTTTGTCTACAAATATTGTAGGTCTATCAGAATCGGATATAGCCATGTCAGCTATAGATAATGATAAACCACCTTTACCAACTCTTGTTGCAAGACTTGAAGCTTTAGTACCATCTTTTAATATTGTTGAACCTGCGCCAGG
>JBDNBB010000148.1:0-2835 GCA_039768135.1 Polaribacter sp. | reverse complement strand
TTTAAACCACCAGTATAAAAATTTATAAGCCAATTGCTTGGTGCAAAGTTACTTGTGGTGTATAATTGATGGACTGCCCAAGTATGTTCTAAATTTCCATTTTTATCTGGCATGGGCATTTCTGTATTTGGTACAATGTGTGCCAATTGAAAAACTAAGCTTAAAATCATACCTGCAGTATAATGCATTACAAAGAAACCTAATAAAACTTTCCACCAAGCAACATCTAAAACTAACATTGGTAATAATATCCAAAGGGCATAATAAGCCAACTTCGAAATTACTAATTTTGTCCATTCTGTTTTTGGATTTGGAAATTTACCATAAGATAATTTTCTTTTTAAATACCTATGCATTTGCTTTACATCAGTTGTAATAGCCCAGTTAATCGTTAATAAACCATATAAAAAGATAGAATAGTATTTTTGTATTTTATGAATTTTTAACCATTTAGAATGCAAAGAAAAGCGAATAATTCTTCCTGCATCAATATCTTCATCGTGATCTTTTACATTGGTAAATGTATGGTGTAAAACATTGTGTTGTACTTTCCAATTATATACATTACCAGCTAAAATATAAATACTACTACCCATTAACTTATTTACCCACTTACGTTTCGAAAAGGATTCGTGGTTAGCATCGTGCATTACATTCATGCCAACACCAGCCATACCTACACCTGTTATAACCATAAGTAATGCCATAACCCATTGAGGCATAGAAACTGTAAGTACTAAAATAAATGGTACTAAAAATAGTGAAAACATAACGATGGCTTTGGAGTATAATTTCCAGTTACCGGTTCTATTAATTTTATTTTCTTTAAAATATGTGTTAACTCTTTTATTTAAAGTTCTAAAAAATTTTGCTTTTTGAACTCTAGAAAATGTGATAGTACTCATGTTTGTATATTATGTTGTAAAAATATGTATTTTAAAATAATTACTATCTTAAACGTCTAATATTATTGATAATTGTTAAGACCAAATAACTACTTTTGTACATTAATATTTTTTAAATGGATATACTGCTAAAATACTTCACAGATTTAACAGAAACTCAAATAGAACAATTTTCTAAATTACAGGATTTATATAAAGATTGGAATTTAAAAATAAATGTGGTTTCTAGAAAAGATATAGATGAACTCTATCTACGTCATGTTTTACACTCATTAGGTATTGCAAAAGTAATGTCTTTTAAACCTGGAGCAAAGGTGATGGATGTAGGCACAGGAGGTGGTTTTCCGGGGATTCCTTTAGCTATTTTGTTTCCTGAAACTCAGTTTCATTTAGTAGATTCTATTGGTAAAAAAATTAAGGTTGTTAATGAGGTGTCAGAAGGTTTAGGCCTAGAAAATGTAACCACTACACATGGTAGGGTAGAAGATGTAAAAGATACCTACGATTTTATTGTAAGTAGAGCTGTTGCGCAGATGGAAACTTTTGTAAGATGGACAAAAGGTAAAATTGCAAAAAAGCAGAATCATGATTTAAAAAATGGAATCCTGTATTTAAAAGGGGGTGATTTAATCCAAGAGCTCCAAAAATATACTTCAGCAACTATTTATGATTTACCAAATTATTTTGATGAACCATTCTTCGAAACCAAAAAAGTTGTTCATTTAGGAATGAAGTTTAAGGGCTAGTCTTACAACTATATTTACATATATTTGTTTTTTGAATAAAAAAAGGGGTATTACAACATGTAATACCCCTTTTTTCTATTAATTAAACAAACTTATAAAGCTTCTACAAACAAACCTTCCTCAGTTTTAGAAACTTTTGCAACTTCTTTTTTGGTTAATCCTTTAATGGTTTTATCCCATTTTTTGTTAGACAAACCAGACTGTGTTTTTAAAGTTACCAATTCTATTTTTTCTGCTTTTGTAATGATTGCTAAAACCGCTTTTTCTTCATCATTCAGCTCAACAGAAGGTGCTTTTTTCTCTGGTCTCATTTGAGGGAAAAATAACACTTCTTGTATAGATTGATTGTTGGTTAAGAACATAATTAATCTGTCCATTCCAATTCCCATTCCAGAAGTTGGTGGCATACCATATTCTAAAGCTCTTAAGAAATCATGATCTATAAATTCTGTAGCTTCATCATCACCTTTAGCAGCTAGTTTTAGTTGATGTTCAAAACGTTCACGTTGGTCAATTGGGTCATTCAACTCAGAATATGCATTTGCAATTTCTTTACCACAAACCATTAACTCAAAACGCTCTGTTAATTCTGGGTTGTCTCTGTGTTCCTTGCAAAGTGGAGACATTTCTTTAGGGTAATCTGTAATGAAAGTTGGCTGAATGTAGTTTCCTTCACATTTTTCACCAAAAATTTCATCGATTAATTTTCCTTTACCCATGGTTTCATCAACCTCAATATTCATTGATTTTGCTGCTGCTCTAATTTCATCTTCGGTTTTACCTGTAATGTCAAAACCTGTAAAATGCTTAATAGAATCTGCCATAGTTACCCTAGCATAAGGTGCTTTAAAATCGATATCATGCTCACCAAATGTTGCTTTTGATGTTCCATTAACAGCAATTGCACAATGCTCTAGAAGTTGCTCACAGAAATCCATCATCCAATTGTAATCTTTGTAAGAAACATAGATTTCCATGGCTGTAAATTCAGGATTATGAGTTCTATCCATTCCTTCATTTCTAAAGTTTTTAGAAAACTCATATACACCATCAAAACCACCAACAATTAGTCTTTTTAAATACAACTCATTAGCAATTCTCATGTATAAAGGAATGTCTAAAGAATTGTGATGTGTAATAAATGGTCTTGCAGCTGCACCTCCAGGAATTGGTTGTAAAACAGG
>JBDNBB010000147.1:0-44674 GCA_039768135.1 Polaribacter sp. | reverse complement strand
TGCCTGGTTTCCAAAAGTGGGAGTCTGAATATAATCCTCCAACTTCAGGTTTAAAATACATAGATCATATGGTGGGTAATGTAGGTTGGAATCAAATGGATGTTTGGGTAAAGTGGTATGAAGATGTAATGGGTTTCGAAAACTTTTTATCTTTTGATGATAAGCAGATTCATACTGAGTATTCCGCATTAATGAGTAAAGTTATGTCTAATGGAAATGGTCGTATTAAATTTCCAATAAACGAACCAGCAGAAGGTAAAAAACGTTCTCAAATAGAAGAATACTTAGATTTTTATGAAGGTGCAGGGGTGCAACATGTTGCAGTAGCAACAGATGATATTTTAAAAACAGTGTCTCAACTACGTGCTAATGGTGTCGAGTTTTTGTCTACACCACCAGACGACTATTATGCTTCTGTTCCTGGGAGGTTGTCAGAATTTAGTCTTGAATTAAATGAAGATATTGAAAAATTAAAATCTTTAGGTATAATGATAGATGCAGATGAAGAAGGGTATTTATTACAAATTTTTACAAAACCAGTAGAAGACAGGCCAACATTATTCTTTGAAATTATTCAAAGAATGGGCGCCAAAGGTTTTGGTGCAGGGAATTTTAAAGCGCTCTTTGAATCTATAGAAAGAGAACAGCAAAAAAGAGGAACATTATAAAATTCGAAAAGCAAGATTTAAGTATCTTGCTTTTTTATTTCAACCAAAAATGAAGAGAGACGAAATTTTAAAAGCTATAGAAGAAAAGTATGACAAACTTGGTGTTCCTGTAGATGCTATGTTAGAAGGTTTACTGCATAGTACACCAATTACATATTGGGATTATATTCAAACAGACGCTTTGCTAGGTATGCAAACACCTAGAACCAATCAGCCAGATGAAATGGTATTTATTATGTACCATCAAGTAAATGAATTGTTGTTTAAAATGGTGTTGTGGGAGATAGACCAAGTGGCCAAAACCAATGAAATTTCTGCAGAAAAATTTTCTATGCACTTAGATAGAATTAGTAGGTATTTTGATATGCTGTGCAGCTCATTTAATGTAATGGCTGAAGGTATGGAAAAAGAACAATATCTAAAATTCAGAAATACATTAACACCAGCAAGTGGTTTTCAATCTGCACAATACAGAAAAATAGAGTTTGCATCTACAGAATTAATCAATTTAATTGATGCAAGATACAGAAATACAATTGATAGAAATTCCTCTTTTAAAAATGCATACAATCATTTGTATTGGCAAGCAGCAGGTAAAAATTATACTACAGGTCAAAAATCAACCTTACTAAATCTCTTTGAACTCAAATATATGGGAGACTTTATTGATTTTATGGAAGATTATAATGACATCAATCTATCCTTAAAATTTAAACAATTACCTCAAGAGATTCAAGAAGACAAAGCTTTAATAAAAGCCATGCGTCATTATGACTACACTGTAAATGTAAAATGGGTAATGGCACATTACAATACAGCTGCAAAATATATTGGAGGTGATGATTCTGAGCTGAAAGCTACTGGAGGGAGTAACTGGCGTAAATACATGCATCCAAAGTACCAACGTAGAGTATTTTATCCTTATTTATGGTCTGCAGAAGAATTAGAAAATTGGGGAACTTTTTAAGTATTAATTTAATAACAGTATTTTTATAGTTTGGTAAACTATTTATTCTTTCTTTTTAATAAGTTGAATCTCATGAAAACGAGCTTTTTTTTAGGTTTTTTACTCTTCAAATCTATGTTGCTATTAGCGCAAGAAAAGCCGCCTGCATTTCAATCTGGGGAAATTTTGCGTTACAAAATGAGTTATAGTGGCTTTTTTAGAGCGGGTACAGCAACATTAGAAGTTAGTGAAGCAGAATTAAATGGTAAGAGTGTTTTTTATGCCAAAGGAAAAGGTTGGACTACAGGAATGATAAAATGGTTTTTTGAAGTTGAAGACTTATATGAATCGTATTTTGATAAGCAACAGACAAAGCCTTACCTATTTAAAAGAAAAATTAATGAAGGTGGCTATAAAAAACATAGAATAACCACATTTAATCATACGTCGAATCAAGCATATATTCAAGATTTTTTAGCCCAGAAAGATACCACAGTAGCTTTTAAAAATGTACAAGACATTGTTTCTTCTTTTTATTACTTAAGAAACAAAGATGTACGAATGTTAAAAAAAGGAGACGATTTAAGGTTAGATATGTTTTTAGATGTACAAGTATATCCATTTAAACTTCGGTTTTTAGGGAAGGAAGTAATCAAAACAAAGTTTGGCAAAATAAACACGCTAGTATTTAGACCTCTTGTTCAATCTGGCAGAGTTTTTAAGGCAGAAGAAAGCGTTACTGTTTGGATTACTGATGATAGTAATAAAATTCCGATTAGAATGAAAGCCTCTCTTGCTGTTGGGTCGTTAAGAGCTGAATTAGAGTCCTACAAAGGCTTAGCCACTCCTTTTAAATAATGTTTTATAGTTTGTTTTGGTTTTTCTAAGTTCTTTTTTGGGAGGGACAATAAAGTTATTTTTATTTGTATTTTTGAATTTGATTTAAAAAGCACTTACTTCTTGAAAAATATAGTCATACTCTTCGTTTTTATCCTTTTGTTTTCATCTTGTAAAGAAGAAGTTGCTACTAGTCAAAAAAGTAAAGTTGCCGTTTATGAGCCAGAAATACGTTTTGGATACAATCTAGATAATTACAAAGTTATACAAGATACTATTAGAAGTGGTGAAAGCTTTGGGATTATTTTAGACAGGCATCATGTTTTTTATCCTAAGATTAATAAAATAGCGGCAACTGTTAAAGAAACTTTTGATGTTAGAAAAGTTAGAGCAGGAAAACCGTACACCATCTTAGCGAGTAAAGATTCTACAGAAAAAGCGCAAGTATTCATATACAAACACAACAAAATTAATGCTACAATTTTAGATTTTAAAGATTCTATAATAACGGCTAAAGAATACAAAAAACCCATAAAAACTTTAGAGAAAGAAGCGATAGGTGTTGTAAATAGTAACTTTACATTCTCTATGGACAGTTTGGGATTAAGACCTAATTTAACCTATAAAGTTGCAGATATTTATGCGTGGACTTTAGACTTTTTAACCTTACAAAAAGGAGATTCTTTTAAGCTTGTTTATGAAGAGAAATTTATAGACGATTCCATTTTCGCAGGGTATGGTAGAGTAAAATCAGCCGTATTTAAGCATAAAGGAAAGAATTTATATGCTTTCCGTTTTTTAGCAGATTCTACTTTAAATATTCATGAATATTACGATGATAAAGCAAAAATGCTTCGAAGTCAGTTTTTAAAAGCTCCAATAAAATTTCAGTACAGAATTTCCTCTAGATACAATTTAAGGAGAAGAATAGCTTATTATGGAAATAGAGTTAAGCCACATAAAGGAACAGATTTTGCAGCTAAAGTAGGAACTCCAATAATTGCAACTGCAAGTGGCACAGTTACAGAATCTACAAGAAGAGGTGGTAATGGAAAATATGTGAAAATTAAACATAATAATACCTATTCTACTCAGTATTTACATATGAGTAAACAAGCCGTAAAAAAGGGTCAATATGTTAGACAAGGAGATGTAATTGGTTATGTTGGTATGACAGGAAATACAGGAGGGCCACATGTATGTTATCGATTTTGGAAGCATGGAAGGCAGGTAGACCCTTTAAAAGAAAAATTGCCTGCCGCAAAACCAATGAAAAATTCTGTAAAACCAAGTTTTTTCAAATACATTAAACCGTTAAAATATCAATTAGATAATTTAGGAGTTTACCCAGGTCAATCTCAAAATAACACTGAAATTATAGCACAAAATTAATCATGGCTTTACCAAACAACAACCCAACACAAACAATCGCTTGGCAACAATTAAGAGATCATTTTAATGAAATTAAAGACATTAAAATTCAAGATTTATATAAACATGATGACAGGCAAAAAGATTTCTCTCTTATCTTAAATGATTTATCAGTAGATTTTTCTAAAAATAGAATTACATCAGAAACTATAAAGTTACTAGTAGATTTAGCGAAAGAGATAGGTTTGCAAGAAGCTATAGAAAGTCAGTTTAATGGAGAGGTTATTAATGTAACCGAAAACAGAGCTGTTTTACATACTGCTTTAAGAAGTAACTCAGAAGATCCTGTTTTGGTAGCGGGAAAAAATATTAAACCACAAATACAAACTGCGTTGCGAAAAATTAGAAGTTTTAGCAATAAAGTAATTTCTGGCAAGTGGAAAGGGTATACAGGTAAATCTATTACAGATATTGTAAATATTGGTATTGGAGGTTCAGATCTTGGGCCAGATATGATTGTAGAATCTTTACAATATTATAAAAATCATTTAAATACACACTTTGTTTCAAACGTAGATGGTGATCATGTTTCTGAAATAATGAAACGTTTAGACCCTGAATCTACTTTGTTTGTTATAGTGTCAAAAACGTTTACTACACAAGAAACCATTACTAATGCAGAAACTTTAAAAAATTGGTTTTTAAAATCAGCAACAATATTCGATATTCCAAAACACTTCGTTGCAGTATCTACTAATTTAGAAGCTGTAGATAATTTTGGGATAGATAAAGCAAATGTGTTTACGATGTGGAACTGGGTAGGTGGTCGTTTTTCACTATGGTCTGCTGTTGGTTTATCTATTAGTTTGTCTATTGGTTTTGAAAACTACAAAGCTTTATTAGATGGTGCAGAAGAAATGGATATTCACTTTAGAAATGAAAGTTTCGAAACAAACATTCCTGTTATTTTAGCGCTATTGAGTGTTTGGTATAATAATTTTTATGGAGCAGAAACTGAAGCTGTTTTACCATATTCACAATATTTAAAAAAATTACCAGATTATTTACAACAAGCTATTATGGAAAGTAATGGTAAAGGAGTAGATAGAAATGGAAATAAGGTAGATTATCAGACAGGTACAATTGTTTGGGGTAGTACAGGTACAAATATGCAGCACGCTTTTATGCAACTAGTACACCAAGGAACAAAATTAATTCCTGCAGATTTTATAGGGTTTAAAGAATCTCTTTATGGTTTAACAGGTCATCACAAAAAATTAATGGCCAATTATTATGGACAAATGGATGCTTTAGCATTTGGTAAAACCAAAGAAGATGTACATTTAGAGTTGCAATTTTCTGGAAAAACATCTCAGATAAATTCATTACTCCCTTTTAAAGTTTTTGAAGGAAACAGACCAAGTAATGCTATTCTATTTGATAAACTTACACCAAAATCTTTAGGAAAATTAGTGGCGCTTTATGAGCATAAGATATTTACACAAGGTATTATTTGGAATATATATAGTTATGATCAATTTGGAGTAGAGTTAGGAAAAGAGTTAGCAAAAAAACTATTGAAAAAACAATAGTTAAATTTATTATTATTCTTTTAAATTTTAATTAACACTTTTTTTTGTAATTCATTCGTTTTTTATTTGTAATTAATTGTTTTAAAAACACTTAACCTCATTTAAGGTTGTTTAATCTTCTTAAAATTTTGTTAAACCTTAACATTAAATTAACAAACGGGTGATAAAATTTAAGCAATTTTGCATAACATTTAATAATCTAAAATTAAACAATGAAAAATTTTAAAAACTTATTATTTGTAGCTTTATTCTTTATTTCTGCTACAATTTTAGGACAAACTAAAATTACGGGTACGGTTGTAGATAATTCAAACCAACCAATGCCTAGTGCAAGTATTCTTGAAAAAGGTACTAGAAACGGAGTAGAATCAGATTTTGATGGTAAATTTACTATTTCAACAAAATCAGACTCTGGTGTTCTTGTAATTTCTTTTTTAGGATTTAAAACAAAAGAAGTTGCTTTTTCTTCTTCAACAACAAATCTTGGTTCTATTCAATTAGAAGAAGGTAATGTTTTAGATGAGATTGTTATTAGTTCAGGAGTTATTGATATTGCAAAGCAAAGAAAAACTCCTATTGCTGTATCAACAATTTCTCCGGCAGAAATTTCTTTAAAAGTAGGAAATCAAGAATTTCCTGAAATCATGAACAACACTCCTGGTGTTTACGCTACTAAACAAGGTGGTGGTTATGGTGACTCTAGAATTTCTTTAAGAGGTTTTAGTCAAAGTAATACTTCTTTCTTAATTAACGGGCAGCCTGTTAATGATATGGAAAACGGTTGGGTTTATTGGTCTAACTGGCAGGGTTTAACAGATGTTGCATCTGGTATCCAAATTCAAAGAGGTTTAGGTGCTTCAAGATTAGCTGTTCCTTCTGTAGGGGGTACTGTTTCTATATTTACTAAAGCAGCTCAAAAAAGTAAAGGAGGATCTTTCTTTCAAACTGTTGGGAACGATGGTTATTTAAAAACAGGAGCTTCTTACAACACGGGTATCAATGAAAAAGGATGGGCTTTTTCTGTTTTATTATCAAGATGGCAAGGAGATGGTTATGTAAATAACACTTCAGGTGAAGGATACACTTATTTTGCTGCAATTGGTTATGAGCCAGTAGGTTCTAAATCTAAATTCAATTTATCATTCTTAGGTGCTGGACAATGGCATCACCAAAGAGATGTATGGGTTTCTATTAGAGATTATCAAAACTTTGGAGAAAGTGGAATTGATAGAACATGGAACTCCAATGGAGGTACTTTAAATGGTGAAGAATACAATTTAAGAAGAAATTTTTATAACAAGCCATTAGCAACATTTAACTGGGATTTGGAAATTTCAGAAAACTTAGAATTAAATACTTCTCTTTATGGCTCTTGGGGTAGAGGAGGAGGAACAGGACCTAGAGGTAATAACTTCAGAAATGCTACATTAGATGTATTACCTTTTAGAAAAGATTTAACAGAGCATTATTTAGAAGGTGGTAGAGGAGCAAGAAATGCTGATGGATCAATTAATTTTGATGCTTTAGTTGCTGAAAATGTAGCTTCTACTTCTGCTTATACTGGAGCTGTAGGTGATTATGCAGGACAACTAATAGGATCTAATGGTTTTAGAGATGATAATGTAAATAGAGCTGTTTTAGTAAGAAGAGCATCTATGAACTCTCATGACTGGTATGGAGGTATTTCTACTTTAAATGCTGATTTTGGTAAATTTAATGCTTCTATAGGTGTAGATTTAAGATCTTATAAAGGTTACCACTATAGAGTTTTAAATGACTTATTAGGTTTAGATGGATATTTTTCTACTGGAAATGAAAACTCAGCAGGCCAAATTATTAACAACGTTGTAAAAGCTTCTCCTTTTAATAATACAGGTTTAAAAACCGCAAAAATGGATTACTATAATGTTGGTGTAGTAGGATGGCAAGGTGTTAACGGTTTAGTAGAGTATAACAATGAAGATAAGGTAACAGCTGTTTTACAGTTTGGTTTATCTAATCAATCTTTTCAGAGAGAAGATTACTTTAACCAACCAGCTAATAATCCTATTTCAGATACGCAAAATCAAACAGGAGGTTATGTAAAGGGTGGTGCTAACTATAACTTTACAGAGAAATCAAATGTTTTCTTTAATGCAGGAGTTATTTCTAGACAACCTTTATTTGATGCAGTTTTTCCAAACTTTGGGAATACAATTTCTGATGACTTACAAAACGAAGAAATCGTATCTTTTGAGTTAGGATACGGATATAAATCAAGTAAGTTAAGCTTTAACATTAACGCATATGCTACTACTTGGGGTAATAGATTCTTAGAAAAAAGTTTCCCAATTGCAAACTCAAGTAACTTTGGGACAGCACAATTTAAAGATGTAGCCGTTCAGCACAATGGTATTGAGGGTGAAGCTACTTACTATGCATCAAATAAATTAAAGTTAAGAGGTATGTTCTCAATCGGAGATTGGAGATATACAAAGAACTTTGAATCATCTTTATTTGATGACAATCAAAACTTGGTTGGTACAGGTACTTTATATTTAGAAGATGTAAAAGTTGGTGATGCTGCGCAAACTACTGCAAGTTTAGGAGTAGATTACGATTTATCTGATAGAATTAGTTTAGATGCAAACTATCGTTTTGTAGATGGTTTATATGCAGACTATTCAATCGAAGATTTTGATACTGTAGATAATTCAGGTGCTTTACAATTACCATCTTATGGTTTAGTAGATTTTGGAGCAACTGCAAGATTTACCTTATTAGGGATGGATTCAACTTTCAGAGTTAACATTAACAATGTTTTTGATACTGTATACATTGCAGAATCTAATACAAACATTGCAACAGATGCTAGCTCAACTACTTGGGAAGGTATAGATGTTAGAAATTCAGTATGGTTCGGATTTGGAACTACATGGAATGCTTCTTTAAGATTCAACTTCTAGTAAGCGATTTATTTATCATATTAAAAACCACCTCAGATGAGGTGGTTTTTTTATACTTAAAATTGTAACTTTACATTATTAAATATCACTATATATTATGAAAGAAGTACATTCTTATTGGGCCTATTTAGTATTAGCCATTTTAGTAGTTGCAGTTATAAATGCAATTATTGGTTTAACACAGAAAAAACAATTTACAGATAAAGATTTAAGAATTGGATTATTCACACTTATTCTTACTCATATTCAGTTACTAATTGGTTTGGCTTGGTATTTTATGTCTCCTTGGTTTGAAGCTTTAACCAATGATGCTAGCGCTGTTATGAAAACAAAAGAATTAAGATTGCTAGCAGTAGAACACCCAAGTATGATGATTATTGCAATTATCTTAATTACCATAGGTTGGTCTAAACATAAAAAGAAAACTTCTAGTGAAGCAAAATTTAAAACATTTGCCATTTTCTATGGTTTAGGTTTATTAGTGATACTTTCAAGAATACCTTGGACCAACTGGTTTTAATTAATGAAGATACTTAGTTATATACTTTCACCAATATTTGCATTTACCTTTATTCTACTATTGGTTATATTTCATCCATTACAATGGATTGCACTTAACGTTTTTGGAAGAAAAGTACATGAAGCTGTAGTAGCTGCACTTAACTTTTTTTTGGTAAAATCATTGTTAATTTTAGGAGTACCAATGTTCTTACAGAACGAACATGAATTGCCTAAAAACACTTCGTTAATATTCGTAGCCAACCATCAAAGTACTTTCGATATTCCACCTATAGGATGGTATTTTAGAGAGTTTAAACCAAAATTCGTAGCAAAGTATGAATTAGGCAAAGGTATACCTAGTGTTTCCTTTAACTTAAGAAATGGAGGTGCTGCTTTAATCAATAGAAAAGACCCAAAACAAGCTATAGGTGCTTTGGTAGATTTTGCAAAACGTATCAATAAAAATAAATGGGGAGCCATAATTTTCCCTGAAGGAACTAGAAGTAAAACAGGAGCACCTAAAAAATTTGCTTCTAATGGATTAAAAGTAATTACAAAATATAACAAAGACGGTTATGTAGTTCCTTTAACAATTAACAATTCTTGGAAAGTATTTAAATATGGCAAATTTCCATTAGGAGTTGGAAGTCCAATTACAATTACGACTCATAAGCCAATTAAAATTGATTCTATGCCTTTTGATGAGCTTTTAGAAAAAACAGAATCAGTAATTAAAAAACATATAAAATAAAAAAATGTCTATAAAAAACATAAGAATAGAAGTAATGCAAACTTTAGAAAAAAAGATGCAGAGCTTCATGGATACTTATTTAATACCTGCTGAAAAAATTTGGCAACCCACAGATTTCTTACCAAATTCTCAGGAAGATTCTTTCATTAGTGAAATAGAAGAAATTAGAGAAATCTCTAAAGAATTACATGATGATTTTTGGGTAGTATTGGTAGGTGACACAATAACAGAAGAAGCTTTACCAACCTACGAATCTTGGTTGTTAGATTTAGATGGTGTAACTCAAGATCCAGATAATGGTTGGGCTAAATGGGTTAGAACTTGGACCGCCGAAGAAAACAGACATGGAGATGTTTTAAATAAGTATTTATACCTATCAGGAAGAGTTAACATGCGTGAAGTAGAAATTTCTACTCAACATTTAATTGCAGATGGTTTTGATATTGGGACTTCTACAGACCCTTATAAAAACTTTATTTATACTACCTTTCAGGAATTAGCAACGTATGTTTCTCATAATAATGTAGCAAAGATAGCACGTAAAAAAGGGCATAAAGCTTTAGCCAAAATGTCTAAAATTATTGCTGGAGACGAAATGAGACATCACCAAGCATATGCGCATTTTGTAAAAGAAATCTTTAAGATAGATGCCTCAGAAATGATGCTGGCTTTTCAGCACATGATGAAGCATAAAATTGTAATGCCAGCTATGCATTTAAGAGCATCTTTTGGAGAAAAAGGCAGTTTATTTGATGATTTTTCTACAGTAGCACAAAGAATAGGAGTCTACACAGGTTTCGATTACGTAGATATTTTAAAGAAATTAAATACAATGTGGGAGATTGATAAGATTACAAACTTAACTCCAGAAGCAGAAAAGGCAAGAGATTTCTTAATGAAGTTGCCAGACAGAATGTACAGAATAACCGAACGCATTAAAGTACCAGATACTGAGTTTAAATTCAAATGGATGTTACAACCAAGTTAGCATTAGAGTTTTCTAATTGCTAAGATAATTTAGAGATTCTTCAAGTTTTTAAAACTGAAGGATCTTTTTCTTTTAGTAAAATTTAGCTTATTGTAATTTTAAAAATCAACTTTAAAAGCGTCTTTATCATTTAAGAAACCAAGTTTCTCTCTAACTTTATTTTGATTTTCCTTCTTCAAAATAGCTGATGTTGTTCCACCTCTATTTTCTTCTAAAGAAGACAGTTCTTCACCTAGAAAATCTACAATTATGGAGTTTCCTGAATATTGGTAGTTGTTAGCATCAAAACCAGTTCTATTTACACCAATCGTATAACTCATATTTTCTATAGCACGTGCTTTTAAAAGCGTATCCCAAGCTTTAATTCTTGTAATTGGCCAATTAGCCATATATATCAAAAGATCGTAATTTTCGGTATTTCTAGCCCATACAGGAAATCGTAAATCATAACAAATTAAAGGCCTAATTTTCCAACCTTTATAATCTATAGTAATTATTTCTTTTCCTGAGGTATAAACTTTGTGCTCACCAGCTAAAGCAAAAGAATGTCTCTTATCATAAGTCTCAATTTTTCCTGAAGGATGCACAAAAACTAATCTATTGTAAAATTTATTATCCTCTTTTATAATCAAGCTTCCAGTAATTGCAAAATCAAATTTTTGAGCCAACCTTTTCATCCATGTAATGCTTGATCCGCTCATAGGTTCAGCTATATTTTTGGGATGCATTGTAAAGCCAGTAGTAAACATTTCTGGTAATACAACTAAATCAGTTTTAGCTGGTAAATCTGTAATTATATCTTCAAAAAATTTTAAATTTTCAGGAGGATTTTCCCAAACTAAATCTGCTTGAATTCCAACTACATGTAATTCGTTTTTCATTAAAATAAAATTGAGGTTTACAGAAGTATAAATGTAAGTTTTTGTAACTTAGAAAACCAAAAAAATACCATGCAATCTTTTATTTCAGAAACATTAGACGATATTTTAAAAACAACACAATCATTTGAAGATGTGGTTTTGATTTTACCATCTCAAAGAGCTAAGGTATTTGTAAAACAAGAGTTTAAGAACAAGATTTCTGTTGGTTTTTTGCCAGAAATTTTAAATATAGAACAGTTTATACAGCAAGTTTCTGGAGTTCAAAAAGCAGATAGTATACAGTTGTTATTTCATTTTTACAGCATTTATAAGAATGTAGAAAAAAATGCAGATGCTTTTGATGTTTTTTCTTCTTGGGCATTAACAGTCTTGCAAGATTTTAATGAATTAGACCAACATTTAATTAATACAAAAGATATTTTTATTTATTTAAGAGATATAGAACGTCTAAGAAAATGGTCTGTAAAAGGCACCTTTAAAGAAACAGAATTAATAAAAGATCATTATTCGTTTCTAGAAAAGTTAAACATTTATTATGATGCTTTTTATGCATTTCTAATTGATAAAAACATTGGTTATCAGGGGTTAATGTACAGAGAAGCTGTGCATAAAATAGATGACTATTTATCTAAGAATATTGCAAAAAAGTTCTTTTTCATTGGCTTTAACGCTCTAAATAAAGCAGAGGAAAAACTTTTTCAAAAGGTGTTAGAGTTGGGTAATTCTGAAATTTATTGGGATATTGATGAGGCTTTTTTTACAAACAATCATCAAGCAGGAAAATTTATTAGAAAGTATAAAGCTGAATGGAAATATTTTGATAAAAATGCATTAAAAACAATAGGAACAAACTTTTCCCAACCTAAAGAAATAAAAGTAATTGGAGCAGCAAAAAACACGACACAAATAAAATATGTTGGTGAAGTTCTAGAAAAAATGCCAAATTTCGCAAACACAGCTTTGGTTTTGGCAGATGAAACTTTGTTGCCAATCACTTTAAATTCTTTACCAAAAAATATTAGTGCAATTAATATTACAATGGGTTACCCTTTAAAAGATGTGCCTACAACAAGTTTATTATTTGCCATTTTTCAATTATATACCTCTCAAGAAAAACTGCAGAAAACCACCACAAATCATTTTTATTATAAAGATGTTATTCGCTTCTTAAAACATCAGTCAGTTTATGGTTTATTGAATGCTGTAGATGAGTTTACTGTTCAGATAGCAAAGAACAACCAAACTTTTATAACTGAGACTGATATTGAGTATCTTTTGAAAGATGAAGAAGATTTTATACAAAGTGTTATACAGAAATTATTTAAACCATTTATTTCGGTAGCAGACTTCATCAACCAAATATTGGCTTTAATAGATGTTTTAAAGGTAAATGTAAACAGCTTAGAAAAAGAATACTTATTTCGATTTTATACTGCTTTTACACAATTAAAAACCTTGCAAACAGAGTTTGAATATTTTACAGATTTAAAAACATTATCGCAATTTTTTAAACAACTTATAGATTCAGAAAGTTTGTCTTTTCAAGGTGAACCTTTAAAAGGTTTACAGTTAATGGGTATGTTAGAAACACGCGTGCTAGATTTTGAGAACGTTATTCTAACATCAGCAAATGAAGGTGTTTTACCTGCAAGTAGTCAGCAGAATTCGTTTATTCCTTTTGATGTGAAAGTGGAATTTGGCTTACCAACTTACAGAGAAAAAGATGCTATTTTTTCGTATCATTTCTTTCGATTAATGCAAAGAGCCAAGAATGTATATATTTTGTATAACACAGAACATGATGTTTTTGGAAGTGGAGAAAAAAGTAGATTTGTTACGCAATTGGAAATGATGAGAACAGATGTTATTCAAAAAATAGTTTCTCCAAAAGTAGTTGCTCAAAATTCAGAATTAAAAGTAGTTGCAAAAAATGAAGAAGTTCTCAAAAGATTAAAAGAGATTGCAAAATCTGGATTTTCACCTTCTTCATTAACAAATTATTTATACAATCCTATTGCATTCTATAAACAGAAAATATTAAAAATTAAAGAGTTCGATGATGTAGAAGAAACTGTAGCTTACAGTACTTTAGGCACCATAGTTCATGAAACATTAGACAAATTGTATCAACCATTTGTTGGTAAATATTTACAAGAGGAAGATGTTGTAATAATGCAAACAAAGGCGAAAGATTTAGTCGTTAAGTATTTTAAAATCGAATTCAAAAATGGAGACATTTCTACAGGTAAAAATAGATTAATCTTTGAGGTTGCAAATCGATTTGTAAGCAATTTTTTATCGAAAGAAATAGTGCTTTTAAAAGATAAAAACAATCAATTAAAAATTATTGCAACTGAAGAAAATTTAGCTGCAGAAATTACTATTGATGGTATAGATTTTCCAATTAAATTACATGGTAATGTAGATAGAGTAGATGAATTAAACGGAGAAATACGTATTATAGATTACAAATCTGGTATGGTAAAATCTTCTGAATTAAAAGTGACAGATTTTGAAGAATTAAGACCTAAAGAACAATACAAAGCTATTCAGGTTTTGCTTTACGCCTATCTATTTACAAAGAATAAAAAGTTTGATTTTTCTAAAAATTTAAAAGGCGGAATTTATTCTTTTAAAAACCTAAATGAAGGTTTTTTGAGTATTAACTTTTCATCTAACTATAGAAACCCAGAAACTAATATAACTCAAGA
This sequence comes from Polaribacter sp., assembly GCA_039768135.1. Lineage (GTDB taxonomy): Bacteria > Bacteroidota > Bacteroidia > Flavobacteriales > Flavobacteriaceae > Polaribacter. The sequence goes on along the minus strand of JBDNBB010000147.1, from coordinate 30,483 downwards.
AAAGTTAGAAGAATTTATAGTGCAATTAGAAAAATATATTTTAGAAATTTTTAATGTTACCGTCCCTTTTATTGCTCCTGCTGACTTAAAATATTAGTTTTAAAATTAAAAGTAAATGGTTTCCTCTTTTTTAGAGCATTACCTTTGTAAAAAGATTTTTTTTGAAGACAGATATTAGTTTAAAAAATATAAATAAATTGGCAATTCCGGCTTTAATTGCTGGTATTGCAGAACCTCTATTATCAATTACAGATACTGCTATTATTGGTAATATAGACACTAATGCTACAGAAAGTTTAGCTGCGGTGGGTATTGTAGGCGCATTTATCTCTATGCTAATTTGGGTTTTTGGGCAAATACGAAGTGCTATATCATCTATTATCTCTCAGTATGTTGGTGCAAATAAAACAAATGAAATACAAAAATTACCAATACAAGCAATAGTCATTGTTATTTCTGGTAGCCTTTGTATTTTGTTTTTAAGTTATCCTTTTGCTAAAGAAATATTTGAATTTTATAATGCTTCAGGTCAGGTTTTAGAATATTGTATTAGCTACTTTAAAATAAGAATTTTCGGATTTCCCTTCTCTTTATTTGTGTTTTCAATTTTCGGTATTTTTAGAGGATTGCAAAATACATTTTACCCGATGATAATTGCAATTGTAGGTGCGTTACTAAATATTGTTTTAGATTTTATTTTTGTTTATGGTATTGATGGTTTGTTGCCAGCTATGCACATAGAAGGTGCTGCTTATGCAAGTTTAATTGCTCAAATTATAATGGCTGTAATTGCTGTTTTTTTACTAGTAAAAAAAACGGAAATATCTTTACAGTTCTCACTGCCATTCCACCACGAAATTCGAAAGTTGTTGGGTATGATTGCTAATTTATTTATTAGAACATTGGCATTAAATACTGCTTTGTATTTTGCGACAGCTTACGCTACAAATTATGGTCCAGCCTACATTGCTGCTTATACTATTGGTATTAATATATGGCTTTTAGGTGCTTTTATGATAGATGGTTACTCAAGTGCGGGTAATATTTTATCCGGAAAATTATTAGGAGCAAAAAACTACAAATCTCTTGTACTATTAAGTGAAAAATTATTTAAATACGGTTTGGTAATAGGGGTCTTAATCGCTAGTTTGGGGTTTGTGTTTTATGATTTAATTGGAGAAGTATTTACTAAAGAATCAGAAGTATTAAAGCAATTTTACCATGTTTTTTGGATTGTACTTATTACACAACCCATAAGCGCAATAACCTTTATTTTTGACGGAATGTTTAAGGGAATGGGAAAAATGAAATACTTAAGAAATGTATTGTTATTCTCAACAGGCTTGGTATTTATACCTACTTTATTAATTTTTGACTACTTTAACCTAAAGTTGGTAGCAATCTGGATTGCATTTACTTTATGGATTATGGCAAGAGGTATACCCTTAATCATTAAATTTAGAAAACTGTTTTTACCTTTAGTGAAAAACTAATTGAATATTTATAAAATCTTGTATTTGTAAATTTACAACGCATGAAACAAGAACACTTATTATTTTTGGAACACTTATTGTAAGTTCTTTCTATAATAATAGAAATATAAAAGTTGGGTATCACATTATAGTAACACACAAAGGATTTATGGGTAAAAATAAATTTGACTGGGATAATGATGGTGAGTTAGATGATTTTCTATTGATGAAAACAAAACGAATTAAAATACAATAAGATTGTTTAAACTAAAAAATGTTTCTTTAAGAATACGTATCTTTTTATCTATGATACTTTTGGTGCTTTTGGCATCAATATTAATATTAGTGGTTACAGTAATTCAATACGATGAGCAAACCAAAGACTACAATATTCAACGTTTTGAGAGAAAAGAAGCTACAACTATAGAAACTATTAACTTAGAGCTTACCAACAAAACGAGTTACCCTGTAAACACTAAGAACTTGGCAATGATTTTCCAAGAACGTATTTATGAAATATCGTCTATTAATAAATTAAACATTTCAATTTTTGATTTACATGGTAATTTATTGGTTTCGTCAAAAACGAATGCATTTGAAAAAATTAAAACAAAACCACTTTCTTATGAGGCTTTAAATGAGTTGTCTCAAAATTCTAATCATAAAATTTTAAAAACCAGAGAAGAAGAAGGTGTTGGCTATCAATCTTCTTATACCTATATAAACGATCCTAAATTTAAACGAATAGGAATATTAGAATTACAGTTCACTCAAGATAATTCTGAGATTGAAAAAGAACTACAGGAATTTATACAAAGGCTTAGTATTGTTTATATATTGATGTTTTTAATTGCTATTGTTTTAGCCTATTTTTTATCGAGTTATATAACAAGATCTATACAAATTATTTCAGAACGAATGCAGCAAACGCGTTTAAATGAGAGAAATGAAAAGATAATATTAGACTCAGCTAGTTCCGAAATTGAAATTTTGGTGGATGCTTATAATAATATGATTGATCAGTTAGAGGAAAGTGCAGTTAAATTAGCAAAAAGCGAAAGAGAACAAGCATGGAGAGAAATGGCAAAACAAGTTGCTCATGAAATTAAAAACCCACTAACACCAATGAGGCTTTCTGTACAAAGCTTTGAACGAAAATTTAATCCAGAAGATAAAAATGTTAAAGTAAAACTAGCAGAATATAGTCAGACTCTTATTCAGCAAATAGATGTAATGAGTTCTATTGCCTCTGCATTTTCAGACTTTGCCAAAATGCCTACACAGAAAAAGGAACGCATTAATGTGGTAAGTGTTGTAAAATTAGCACTAGACATTTTTAACGAGAATTTTATCAATTACCAAGCTAGCGAAAATGAAATTTATGCAAATTTAGATAAAACCCAACTTATTAGAATTGTAAATAATTTGGTAAAAAATGCCACTCAAGCCACAGAATTAGAAGAAAATCCTAGTATAGATGTCAACGTTTCTTCAGATGCAAAGAAGGTAACTATTTTAGTGTCGGATAATGGTAAAGGAATTTCTAAAGAAGTAGAAGACCTAATTTTTGAACCAAAGTTTACCACAAAAACAAGCGGAATGGGCCTTGGTTTAGGAATGATTAAAAATATTATAGAAGCTTATGATGGAAATATTTATTTTGAATCAGTCTTAGGAGAAGGAACAGTTTTTACCGTAATTTTACCAAAAGAATAAAATAATCAAACAATAAATTAAAGGATATAAAATGAGTTTCAACAATATTTTAGTAAATAAAGATGACGCTTTAGCAAAGATCACCATAAATAGGCCAAAAAAGTTAAATGCGTTAAATAAAGAAACAATTATAGAGCTTAGCAATGCCTTTACAGATTTAGAGAACGATAAAGCAGTTAAAGTAATCATTTTAATAGGTTCTGGTGAAAAAGCATTTGTAGCAGGTGCAGATATCTCTGAATTTGCTAATTTTTCTGTAGAAGAAGGAGGAGCTTTGGCAAGAAGAGGTCAAAAAATGTTATTTGATCTAGTAGAAAATTTATCAAAACCAGTAATTGCAGCAATAAATGGTTTTGCATTAGGAGGTGGTTTAGAATTGGCAATGGCTTGTCATTTTAGAATTGCTTCAAACAATGCAAAAATGGGTTTACCAGAAGTTTCTCTTGGTGTAATTCCAGGTTATGGAGGTACACAAAGATTAGCGCAGTTAGTAGGAAAAGGAAAAGCAATGGAGCTTGTAATGACAGCAAGTATGATTCCTGCAGATGAAGCATTAACTTTAGGTTTGGTAAACTATGCAACCACTCAAGAAGAATTAGTACCACTTGCCAATAAACTAGCACATAAGATTATGAGAAATTCTTTGGTTGCTATTTCAGGGGCTATTAAAGCTATTAATGCCAATTATACAGAAGGGATAAATGGTTACGACACAGAAATCGAAGCCTTTGGGAAATGTTTTGGAACTGGAGATTTTAAAGAAGGCACAACTGCCTTTTTAGAAAAAAGAAAGCCAAATTTCCCAAATAATTAAGCAAAAAAAAACGAGCCACTTTTGGCTCGTTTTTTTTAAAAGTTGTTTTAATTAAAGTTGAAATGGATTTACATATGTTCTACCATTGTTTCTTATAATTACTTTATAATTTCCTTTTTGATTTTCATCTAATTTGTAAACTCTGTTTAACAGATCTTCAGAAATAACTGTTTCAGTTAGAATTACTTCATCATTAAAAAGTAATGTAACTTCCAAAGGTTTTTTGTCAAAAGAAACTTTACTAACCATTAAAAAATTATTTTTAGTTCTTACAACTGGTTTAAAAATCGTTTTTTTAGAAGTTTCGTCAAAAAGAATAGTATCGTTATTAATTTTAACAGACTTTATAACAATTTCAAAATCTTTTTCTAATTCTAATGTGTAATTTCCATTTTCTAATTTAGAAAAATCAAAAACTTTAACTAAATCTCCTTTTCTTTCAACTTCCTCACTATGTAAAATAACTCCTTTGTTATTTTTGATAGTTAATTCATGTCCTTTTTTAACGTCATTAAATGCAATTTTAATTTTTTTAGCACCCAATTCAGAATTGTTTGCAAAGCTTGTTAATGTTCCTAACATTAATGCTACTAGTACTACTCTTGTTTTAAATGATTTCATAACTTATTAATTTAATTTATTTTTTCTGTTTTTATTTTTGTGCAAATTTACAGTTGGAATAGAGTTCTCAAAACAACAGAATTGGTAAGTTTATGTACTAAATTACCAGAAAAACAAATGTTAACCTAATGTTAAGTTAATATAGTATATAATGTTGATAATTTTAAATAGGTAGTCTTATTTATGTGTTGTATTTTTGTAGTATGATACAAAAGAAACCAACTTTAGAGAAAATTACTCCAAACTTTGGGAGTTCTTTGTTGGTGAAAAAACACAAAGAATTTTTAAAAACCAATATTCCCTTTTGGCATTTCCATCCAGAAATAGAATTGGTATATGTAAATAAAGGAAAGGGTAAAAGGCATATTGGAAATCATTTAAGTTATTTTAATAATAGTCAATTGGTTTTAATAGGTTCTAATTTACCTCATATTGGTTATATAGATCGTTTAACAACAAATGGTTCTGAAACATTAATTCAGTTTTTGCCAGATTTTTTGGGAAAGGATTTTTTCAAAATTCCAGAAATGGCTGCCATAGATGCACTTTTTGAACGTGCAAAAAAAGGAATCCGATTTAATATTGAAATTAAGCAAAGAATTGGTGCTAAAATAGAAAAGTTAGTAGAGTTGGAGGGTGCTAATAGAATTACATCATTTATAGAGATTTTAAATGATTTAGCTACAACAGACGACTACACACTTTTAAATGCTAATGGTTATGCATTTGAAAGCACTCATCAAGACAGTGATAAAATTGAAGTAGTGTATAAGCATATCAACAAAAATTTTAAAGAACACATAAGCTTAGAAGAAATTGCAGGTTTAGTGAGTATGACTGTTCCTGCCTTTTGTAGGTATTTTAAAAAATCCACAGGTAAAACATTTACAAAATTAGTAAACGAATATAGAGTAGTACATGCAACAAAATTATTAGCAGAAAGTAATATGAGTATTACAGATGTTAGTTTTGAGTGTGGTTTTAACAACTTTTCACATTTCAATAAGTTGTTTAAAGAGTTTGCAGGTAAAAGCGCTAAGGTATATAGAGGTGAAATGAAAGATTTAATACAGTAGTAGATGGCTTTCTCTTCAGAAAAAAATATTGAAAAAGCACTAGAGTATTATACTTTTAAAAGCAAGAAACTTAAGGCTTTTATTAATGAGAATAATAGCCTAACAGTAGAACAAATTATAGAATCTGGTAAAGAACTAGAAATATTAGAGTATAAAATTACGGCTTTAGAAGTTGTGGAATAAAATTAGAGTTCTATTTTACCATTCCACTCATTGAAGAATTGCTTTAAAAAAACCTCCATATATTCATGTCTATTTTCTGCAATTTTTTTTCCTGTATTAGTATTCATTTTATCTTTTAAAAGCAATAACTTTTCATAAAAATGATTAATGGTTGGTGCATTAGCATTTTTATATTCCTCTTTTGTTATGTTTAAATTAGGTGGTACTTGTGGGTTATATAACGCTCTATTTTTAAAACCTCCATAATTAAAGCATCGTGCAATACCAATAGCACCAATTGCATCTAACCTGTCTGCATCTTGAACTACTTCAAGTTCTTTAGAGTTAAATTTTTGTTGGCTTACATCTAAGCTATTCTTAAAAGATATATTTTTTATAATTTGAATAATGTGTTCTTTATCTTCATTCAAAATATTTTGTTTACTCAAAAAATCATTTGCTTTTCTAGGGCCTATATTTTCATCGCCTTTATGGAATTTTGAATCGGCAATATCGTGAAGAAGAGCTGCTAGAGAAACAACAAGAATATTTACATTTTCTTTTTTGGCAATAAATAAAGCATTTTTAAAAACGCGTGCTATATGAAACCAATCATGCCCACCTTCAGCATTTTTTAATTCTTGCTTTACATACTCTGTTGTGTTTTTAATTATTTTTTCAGTATTCATTTTTCTGTTTTTGATTGTAGTGTTTTTTTAATGTTTCTTACATCTAGATAAATAGCTACAAACATTGGCGAAAAAAATAGGGGTAAAAAGCTATGAAAGGAAATTCCTTTTTCTAGGGTTGAAAATACAGCGAAGACAATCATTAAGATAATTAAAACTCCTTGTAGAATTAGTACTCTCTTCTGTTTTTTTAATTTCTGAACTAATTCTTCTGTTGAGTATGAAGAAAATTGTGAAGACATATTTTGTGATTTTTTTTAAAAATAAAATCCACTTTAAAAAAGTGGATTTTAAAAAAGTCCTTTTTTAAAAGGATTTAAAATAAGATTAACAGTGCTCTTCGTATGCTGCAGCTAAATTTTGTGCAATCATTTGAGCAGAACGGCCTTCAATATGGTGGCGCTCTAACATGTGTACTAAATTACCATCTTTAAATAAAGCAATCGCAGGAGATGAGGGAGGAAAAGGAATCATAAATTCTCTTGCTTTTTGAGTCGATTCTTTTTCTACACCTGCAAAAACTGTAGTTAAATTAGTTGGTGTTTTATCTGCGCCTAATGAAGCTATAGCTCCAGGTCTTGCAGTACCTGCTGCACAACCACATACAGAGTTTACCATTACTAAAGTTGTACCTTCTTTAGACATTGCGTTTTCAACATCTTCACTGGTATATAATGCTTTAAAACCAGCGTTAATTAACTCGTCACGCATTGGTTTTACTAATTCTTCTGGATACATAATTAATTATTTAGATTGCAAATATAATCATTATAACAGCAAAATTCAACTTCAATAATATTCTTCTATAAATGCATGAATCAATAAAATTGATGTTGTATTTTATCCTTAATTAATCCTCTTGTTTGTTTATATTTGGAGCTAAATTTAAAACAATATGAGTAGTTTTTCTAAATGGTTAGGAGCAGGTTTAGGGTTTACATTAGGAGGTCCAATAGGTGCTGCTGTTGGTTTTGCTTTAGGTAGTTTTGTAGCCAATTTTTCTACTAAAGAATTTGAACAAGAACAAATTAATTATACTAAAAGTTCAGGGCGTAACTATATTAGAAAAAATAATACACAGTCAGGAGATTTTGAAATGAGTCTTTTGGTATTGGCTTCTATTGTTATAAAATCTGATGGAAAGATAGATCAGCGTGAGTTAGATTTTGTAAGAGCACAATTTTTAAATATGTATGGTAAACAACGTGCAAATAATGCCTTTAAATTGTTTAAAGGTATTGTAAAGAAGGAAGTTTCTGCGCGTCAAGTTTGTATTCAAATAAGAGAGCATATGCCTCATTCTGCTCGTTTACAGTTGTTACACTTTTTGTTTGGTATTGCTAAAGCAGATGAATATGTTACCAAAAATGAGGTAGAAGAAATTCGTAAAATAGCAGGATATTTGTATATCAATCAAAATGATTATGAATCTATTAAAGCCATGTTTTATAATGCATCTGATAACGCTTATAAAATTCTAGAAATTTCTAAATCAGCAACAGACTCTCAACTTAAAACAGCGTATAGAAGAATGGTTAAAAAATACCATCCAGATAAACTGCAAGATTTAGGTGAAGAGCATTTAAAAGGTGCAAAAGAAAAATTTCAGAGCATACAAAATGCATACGAACAAATTAAAAGTGAAAGAGGATTATAGCAGTTTCTCCTTCTAAACTTCAGAAAAATAGTTCTAAAAAAACCAATGTTTATTTTTAGGAACTAGACAAAGAATTTACTAGAAAATCCTTAATTTCGCAATCTCATTAAAAATGAGGCAAAATGAAAGCGAAAACTTTAATTTTTAGAGTCTTACCTACTTAAAAAGATAGGTTTCTAAAATGAATAAAGTTTGTATGGCATCATGAATTAAAATAAAAAAAATCCAGATGAAATTTCCTGAATACAAAGGACTAGATCTACCAAAAGTAGCAGAAGAAATCTTAAATTCTTGGCAAGAGAAAAATATATTTGAAAAAAGTATTACATCTAGAGAAGGTGCAGAACCTTTTATATTTTTTGAAGGGCCACCTTCAGCAAACGGTCTTCCTGGAGTTCACCATGTTTTAGCAAGAGCAATTAAAGATATTTTTCCTAGATACAAGACTATGAAAGGTTTTCAGGTAAAAAGAAAAGCTGGTTGGGATACTCATGGTTTACCAATAGAATTAGGTGTAGAAAAAGAATTAGGAATTACAAAAGAAGATATAGGTAAAAAAATATCTGTAGAAGATTATAATGCAGCTTGCAGAAAAGCGGTTATGAGATACACGGATATCTGGAACGATTTAACTCAGAAAATGGGATATTGGGTAGATATGGAAGATCCGTACATTACCTATGAACCAAAATATATGGAGTCTGTTTGGTGGTTACTAAAACAGATTTATAACAAAGAATTGATCTATAAAGGGTATACAATTCAGCCTTATTCACCAAAAGCAGGTACAGGTTTAAGTTCTCACGAATTAAATCAACCAGGCACCTATCAAGATGTAACAGATACAACTGTTGTTGCTCAGTTTAAAGCGATCAACGAAACCTTACCAGGTTTTTTGCAAAATGAAGGTGATATTCATTTTATTGCTTGGACTACAACACCTTGGACATTGCCTAGTAACACAGCTTTAACAGTTGGGCCAAAAATTGAGTATGTTTTAGTAGATACTTTTAATCAATATACGTTTGAACCTGTAAAAGTAGTATTAGCTAAAAATTTAATTAGCAAACAATTTGGAGGTAAAAATGCCTTTGAAGTTGAAACTGCTGATGAATTAAAAGCATATAAATCAGGAGAAAAGAAAATACCTTTTTACGTTGTAAAAGAATTTATAGGTAGGGATTTAGTAGGTATAAAATACGAGCAATTGTTAGATTATGCTTTACCTAATGATAACCCTCAAGATGCTTTTAGAGTAATATCAGGAGATTTTGTAACCACAGAAGATGGTACAGGAATTGTGCATACAGCACCAACTTTTGGTGCAGATGATGCTCTGGTATCTAAACAAGCATCACCAGAAATTCCACCTTTATTAGTAAAAGATGAGAATGACAATTTAGTTCCTCTAGTAGATTTACAAGGTAAATTTAGACCAGAAGTTTATGATGAGATTTATGGCTTTGCAAACGAACATGTAAAAGCAGAATATCTAAATAATGACGAGCTAGATGCAGAATTTAAAAATCAACAAGATAGAATGGAGGCTGTTATCAAAAATCAGCAAAATTACTTATCTGTTGACGAACGTTTAGGTTTAAAATTAAAGAACGAAAACAAAGCCTTTAAAGTAGAAAAATACAAACACAGTTATCCAAATTGTTGGAGAACAGATAAGCCAATTTTATATTATCCATTAGATTCTTGGTTTATTAAAATAACTGACGTAAAAGATAGAATGCATGAGCTAAATAAAACCATTAACTGGAAACCAGAATCTACAGGAACTGGACGTTTTGGAAACTGGTTGGCAAACGCAAACGATTGGAATTTGTCTAGATCTCGTTATTGGGGAATTCCTCTTCCAATTTGGAGAACAGAAGATGGGAAAGAAGAAATATGTATTGGTTCTGTAGAAGAATTAAAGTCAGAAATGCTACGTGCCGTAGACGCAGGTATAATGAGCGAAGATATATTTGCCGGCTTTGAAGTAGGAAATATGTCTGATGAAAATTACGCTAAAATAGATTTACATAAAAATATTGTAGATGAAATTACTTTAGTTTCAGCTACAGGAAAACCTATGAAACGTGAATCTGACTTAATAGATGTTTGGTTCGATTCTGGCTCTATGCCATATGCTCAGTGGCATTACCCATTTCAGAATAAAGAATTGGTAGATAAAACTTGGAGAAAGGCAGATTTTATTGCAGAAGGAGTAGACCAAACACGTGGTTGGTTTTATACTTTACACGCCATTGCAACTATGATTTTTGATGACGTTGCTTATAAAAATGTAGTTTCTAATGGTTTAGTGTTAGATAAAAACGGACATAAAATGTCTAAACGTTTGGGTAATGCTGCAGATCCTTTTGAAACCTTAGGAAAATATGGAGCAGATGCCACAAGGTGGTATATGATTTCTAACGCCAATCCTTGGGATAATTTAAAGTTTGATTTAGAAGGAATTGAAGAAGTAAAACGTAAGTTTTTTGGAACTTTATATAATACCTATTCGTTCTTTAGTTTATATACAAATATTGATGGTTTCGCTTATAAAGAAGCAGATGTTGCTTTAAATGAAAGACCAGAATTAGACAGATGGATTTTATCTGAATTACATACTCTAATCAATAAAGTAGATAAGTTTTATTCAGATTATGAGCCAACAAGAGCTGCAAGAGCAATATCAGACTTTACACAAGAATACTTAAGTAACTGGTATGTACGTTTAAGTAGAAGACGTTTTTGGAAAGGTACTTATGAAACAGATAAAATTTCTGCCTACCAAACTTTATACACATGTATGTCTACGGTTGCTAAATTAGCAGCACCAATTGCTCCGTTTTTTATGGATCGATTGTATCAAGATTTAAATTCAGTAACTCATAAAGAAGCTTCGGAAAGTATTCATTTATCAGATTTCCCAAAGTTCGATGAAAGTTTTGTAGACAAAAGCTTAGAGCGTAAAATGGAAAATGCACAAACTATCTCATCTTTAGTTTTATCACTTAGAGCAAAAGAGAAAATAAAAGTGCGTCAGCCATTGCAAAAAATTATGATTCCTGTTGATAATGTGCAGCAGAAAGAAGAAATTTTAGCCGTAGAAAATTTAATAAAACATGAAGTAAATATTAAAGAAATCCAATTAATGGAAGACGCTTCAGATATTTTAATTAAACAAATTAAGCCTAATTTTAAAGCTTTAGGACCAAAGTTTGGTAAAGACATGCGTTTTATAGCAACTGAAGTTCAGAAGTTTACCCAAGAAGATATTAACAAAATAGAGAAAGATAAAAACATTTCTTTAGAAGTTAATGGTAAAAATATTATTTTAGAAGTCTCGGATGTAGAAATATCATCTAAGGATATAGAAGGTTGGTTAGTAGCAAACGAAGGCTCATTAACTGTTGCTTTAGATGTTACTATAACAGAAGATTTACGCAAAGAGGGTGTAGCTAGAGAATTGGTGAATAGAATTCAAAATGCACGTAAAGATGCTGGTTTAGAGGTAACAGATAAAATAAAATTAACAGTTTTAAATTTCGATAATTTACAACAATCTATAACTGATAATAAAGATTACATTATGAGTGAGACATTAACCAAAGAATTGGTTTTTGTTGATAGATTGGATAGAGGTACGGATATAGAGTTTGATACCACTAAAAGTAAAATATTAATTCAAAAAATTTAAGAATATGTCAAATGTTAAATTAAAATATTCTGAAGAAGATCTTCAAGAATTTAAGGCAATTATAGAGAAGAAAATTGCAAGAGCAAACGAAGATTTAGAGTTGTTAAGAGCAGCTTATAAAAATGATGCAAATAATGGTACAGATGATACGTTATCATCATTTAAATCTTTTGATGAAGGTTCAGATGTTATGAATAAAGAAGCAAACGTGCAATTGGCAATAAGACAAGAAAAGTTTATTAGAGATCTAAAAAACGCTTTATTACGTATAGAAAACAGAACGTATGGAGTTTGTAGGGTTACTGGTAAATTAATTCAGAAAGAGCGTTTAAAATTAGTACCTCATGCAACTTTAAGTATTGAGGCTAAAAGAGCTCAGTAATAATTATCAAAAAATTTATAAAGCTTCTTTTTAAGAAGCTTTTTTTATGAAAATAATTGTAATTTTTATTTGTATTAGTTTTTCTACTGCGATTTTTTCGCAGAAAAAAGTGATGAAAAGTTTGCAAACAAATGCATCAGAAATAAATATTTACACCAAAGGTTTAGACAATATTATTTTAGAAAATTCATCTAACGATTTTCTAGAAGTTATTTTAGAAGCCAAAAGTTATGATGAGCAATTAATTAAAATTGACGCAGATGCTAAAAAAGTTGCTATTGGTTTCGATTTTGAAGGCACAGAAACAAGAGAGGTGATTTTTAGAAAGTTTATTACAAAACGGTTACAAAGAGCAACCGCCATTGTAAAAATACCTAAAGGGAAAAAAGTCTATATTTTTGGCGAAAATGTAGATATAGAAACAAAAAGTTTATTAAATGATTTGGCTATTTATATAGAAAATGGAATAGTAAGGTTACATGCAATTCAAGCCAATTTACTTTTAAAGCTTTATTCTGGAAATGTATATGCTACTCTAAAAGAGACAAATATTAATGTTATTTCTAAATCTGGTAAAATTTTGGTTGATGATGTTCTTAAAGAAAAAGAATTTTTAAAATCCTTAAAATCTTTAGAGAAGCAAACTACAATAATCTCATTAAAAGCTAATATTTTCTTAACCACACAATAAACATAATAATATTACTATTTTTGTGACTTTAAAATAAAAAAAATGTCTAAAAAAGCGCTAGCTATTCTTACTATATCAATTGCAATTTTACTAGATCAGGTAATTAAGATCTACGTAAAAACTCATTTTATTCTTGGTGAAGAGGTTTTGATTTTTGATTGGTTTAGAATACACTTTGTAGAAAATAACGGAATGGCTATGGGTTTTGAATTTGGAGGAAAAGCAGGGAAGCTTTTTTTAACAATATTCAGGATTGTTGCAGTCGGAGCTATTATATATTGGCTAGCAGGCAATATTAAAAGAAAAGTACACAATGCAGTAATTATTGGTATTGCATTAATTTTCTCTGGTGCAGTTGGTAATATTATTGACTCAATATTTTATGGAGTATTGTTTAACCATCCCAAACATAGCGTTGCTTCGCTTTTTCCAGAAACAACAAATGGAGCTTTTTTTTACGGTAAAGTAGTAGATATGTTTTATTTTCCTATTTGGGAGGGTGTTTTACCAAACTGGATTCCTTTTATTGGAGGAGAAATGTATACCTTCTTTCAATATATTTTTAATCCTGCAGATTCGTACATAACTATTGGCGTAGTTTTGCTATTTATTTTCAGTAAGCATGCTTTTCCTAAAGAGGAGAAAAAAGATACAGAGACTGTAGGTGCTTAAAATAGATCTTTACTTGCCATATTTATTAATAGCAAATAAAAAACAAATGTGAGTATTTAATTCTACATAAAACTTATTTTTGTGTATGGATTCTTCTTTATCACTTCAAATTAAAACACTGCCTTCTTCTCCAGGAGTTTATCAATATTTTGATAAAGAAGAAAAACTGATTTACGTTGGCAAAGCCAAAAACTTAAAGAAACGTGTATCTTCTTATTTTACAAAAACGCATGATAGTGGAAAAACTCGAGTTTTAGTAAAAAATATTAGAACTATTAAGCACATAGTTGTTAATACCGAAACAGATGCACTTTTATTAGAAAACAACCTAATAAAAAAATACAAACCTAAGTACAATGTACTTTTAAAGGATGATAAAACGTATCCATGGATTTGTATTAAAAAAGAGCGTTTTCCAAGAGTTTTTATGACAAGAAGAGTTATTAAAGACGGCTCTGAGTATTATGGCCCTTACACATCTGTAAGAACTATTAAAGCCCTTTTAGAGCTTATAAAAGAATTGTATACACTTAGAACTTGTAAGTATGATTTAAGTAGAGAGAAAATAAACACAGGTAAATATAAAGTCTGTTTAGAATATCATTTAGGAAACTGTTTAGGGCCTTGTGAAGCTTTGGAAACTGAACAGCATTACAACAACTCTATAAAAGAGATTCGAAACATTATTAAAGGAAACTTTAAAGAAAGTTTAGAAAGACTTAATACTTTAATGATGAGTTTTGCAGAAAAAATGGAGTTTGAAAAAGCGCAAAGAATTAAAGAAAAGCTCGATAGACTTAGTAATTATCAAGCAAAAAGCACTATTGTAAATCCATCTATAAATAATGTAGATGTGTTTACTATTATTTCTGATGAAACACATGCTTACGCTAACTTTATAAAGATAGCAAATGGTTCTATCATACAATCTCACACTACAGAAATAAAGAAAAAATTAGAAGAGTCAGATAAGGAATTATTAGAACTTTTTATTTTCGAAATAAGGCAAAGATACCACTCAATATCACCAGAAATATACGTTCCTTTTCAAGTCAATATTGGTGAAGAAATAAAGGTAACTGTCCCTAAGGTTGGTGACAAAAAGCGAATTCTAGAACTCTCTGAACGAAATGCAAAATATTATAAATTAGAACAATTAAAACAGATTAAAATTGTAGATCCTGATAGGCATGTAAAAAGAATCATGACTCAAATGAAGGCAGATTTGCGCTTAAAAGAAGAGCCAAGACATATTGAGTGTTTTGATAATTCTAACATACAGGGTACTAATCCTGTAGCTGCCTGTGTGGTTTTTAGAGATGGAAAGCCAAGTAAAAAAGAATACAGACATTACAATATAAAAACAGTTGTTGGCCCAGATGATTTTGCTTCAATGGAAGAGGTTGTTTTTAGAAGATATAAACGATTACTTGCAGAAGGCGAGTCTTTACCACAACTTATAATTGTAGATGGTGGAAAAGGGCAATTATCTTCTGCAATAAAGAGTTTAGAAGTTTTAGGGCTACGAGGTAAAATAGCAATTATTGGTATTGCTAAGCGTTTAGAAGAAATTTATTATCCAGATGATCCTATCCCTTTATACTTAGATAAAAAATCAGAAACCTTAAAAATCACACAGTTTTTAAGAAATGAGGCACACAGATTCGGAATTACCTTTCATAGAAATAAACGTAGTAAAAGTGCTATACAAAGTGAGTTAGAAAGTATACCTGATGTTGGTAAACAGACCATTACAACTTTATTACGTAAATTTAAGTCCGCAAAGCGTGTAAAAGAGGCTAGTTTAGAGGAGTTAAAAGCGGTTGTTGGTAATGCAAGAGCATTAAAAGTGTACAATTTTTATCACTCAAAAAAAGATAATGAAAAATAAACTTTTTATAATTTTCTTACTTCCTTGGTTTGTTTTCGCTCAGCAAACACAGCCTAAAGTAGGGTTGGTTTTAAGTGGTGGAGGGGCAAAAGGTTTTGCTCATATTGGTGTTTTAAAAGAAATAGATAGGGCAGGTATTCAGTTAGATTATATTGCTGGTACAAGTATGGGTGCTATTATTGGTGGCTTATATGCTGCGGGTTATTCTGCAAATCAAATAGAAGATATTGTTGTAAATACCGATTTTATGACATTGTTAAGAGATAAAATTCCAAGAAGTTCTGAGACATTTTTCGAAAAAGAATATGGTGAAAAAACAGTCATTACCTTACCTGTAAATAAAGGTAAAATTGGTTTTCCAAGAGGTATTTCTAAAGGGCAAAATGTATTGAATTTACTCTTAGAATTGTTTGATTCTTTAGATGGTAATCAAGATTTTTCCAAATTGGCTACGCCTTTCTTTTGTATAGCTACAGATGTAGAAAATGGTAATCCTGTTATTTTAGAAAGTGGTTCTTTACCAATTGCATTAAGGGCAAGTGGCTCTTTCCCTTCATTATTAAACCCAATAGAGGTGGATGATAAATTGTTGGTTGATGGTGGAATTGCCAATAACTTTCCTGTATCTATTATGAAAGATAAAGGAATGGATATTGTAATTGGTGTAGATGTAGAAGGGAAACTCTTTCAAAAGGAAAACATAAATTCAGTAGTAGCTTTACTAAATCAAATTGTAAGCTATCAAATGTATAACAAGTCTGATGAAGAAATTAAGAAGTTAGATGTTTACATACATCCTGAAATCTATAAATACTCTGTAGTAGATTTTGAATTAAAAGGAGAAATTTTAGAAAAAGGAGAAATTGAAGCCAAAAAATATACTAAAGTTTTTGAGGATATTGCAGCAAAGCAAGTTGTGAAAAAGATACGTACAGGTGTAGAAGCGCATATCAATAAAATGCTTATATCAGATATTGTATTAATAGGTAATAACAATTATACAAGAGCTTATATTCTTGGTAAATTGAATATTTTAGAAGGTGATATTTTGTCTAGACAAGAGGTTACCAAAAGAATTAATTTACTCTCTGCCACTAGGAATTACAATAAAATTGAATATGATTTTATAAAAAAAGTAGATGATTCTTACCTGTTAAACTTTCATTTAACAGAGTCTAATGAGAAAGCGAATTTAAAATTGGGGGTACATTATGATTTTCTGTATAAATCTGGTGTTTTAGCAAATTATAATCATAAGCATCTTTTTGGCAAGAATGATATGCTGGCTTTAAACTTAATTTTAGGGGATAATTTGCGATATGATTTAAACTATTTTGTAGATAATGGTTTCTATATAAGTTATGGAATTAGGTCTAGATATGATCATTTTAGAGCAAATTCGAGATTTAATTTATCAGTTTCAGATGATTTGGATATCAATAACATTAATATTAAATATACAGATATTACTAATCAACTTTATGTGCAAACAACTTTTGGAAGAAAGTTTGCAATTGGGCTTGGTTTAGAGCATAAGTATTTAAAAGTAAGTACAGAAACAATTACTGTAAATAATGGTAAAACCATAATAGATAACAGTGAATATCTTAATGCATTTGGCTACATAAAGTTAGATACTTATGATAAAAAATATTATGTAACTAAAGGGTATTTTGCAGATTTAAGTGCAAAATGGTTTGCGAATTCTACAAATCATAATTTTAAACCATTTTTACAGACTAGAGGTGCCATAGGTTTTGCAACTACTTTTTTCGACAAGCTTACCCTTCAGTTAACCAACGAAGCTGGTTTTTCTTTTAACAACCCAGGTTCAGATATTTTTGATTTCTATTTAGGAGGTTATAATCAAAACTATATAAATACGTTTACACGTTTTTATGGTTACAATTTTGCAGATCTTTCAGACAATTCTTATGTAAAATCAGAGTTTATTTTTAGATATCGTTTTGCAGACAGACATTATGCAAATTTTATTGCAAATTATGCAAGAATAGATACCAACGTATTTAAAGATATTGATTTATTTACAGATATCAAATCTGGTTATGCAGTAGGTTATAGCTACAACAGTATGATTGGACCAATTGAATTAAAGTACGCTTGGTCTCCAGATACTAAACAAAATTTTTGGTTATTTAACTTAGGTTTTTGGTTCTAAGAACTCACTTTAGTACTTAAATAAAACTCTTCGTAAGTTTCCAGTAAGTTCATAAGAGCCTTCATTAAATCTTTTGTTTCTAAGAGGATACTAAAATAAAGTGTTGTGTTTTTAGGGCTAGTCTCATCTGTTCTAATTCTAGCCACTTGTTTTTCTATAGATACAGATACGTTTTTGATTAATTCTCTTTTTTGAATTAAAAGTTGATTTAAATCGTCAAACTTTCGCTCATTAAATATCTTAGATACATTTTCTAAAATATCTGTTAATTCATTATTTGTAGTTTTTAAATCCTTAATTTGTCCTTTTTTTAAGTTTTTGTGATTATTGTTAACGTGTTTAAAACTAGCTCTAGAAATGTAGCTAATAGACTGTCCTGCATCCTGTAAATAATCTAAAATAGATATGTAAAATTTACTTGCGTTTACAGAGGTTTCATCTAAAGACTTTATAAAATAAAAAACGTTATCTTTTAAATCGTTTATTTCATCGTTGAGCTTCTCTACATGCTTATCAGTTTTTCTTAGTTTATTTAAATCATGATTAGCCAAGTCATTTACTACATTGGTATATAATTTATCTATTCTAGTAGCTACTTCAGAAACATGACCAGAACTCTCTTCTATAACTCCATTTATCGTAATGAGTTCAGACCTTTCTATATATGTTTTTCGTTTTATTTCTTGTGTTTTTTTTCTGTGAGCTATTGAGTTTTTTGTAATCAAAACGGCAACAACTATTAAAAGTATTGGAATAAAAATTATATGTAAATGTATAAGATAGGCTACAATACCTGCTGCAACAAAAGCTACAATTGCAGTTAAAAACCATCCTCCTATAACATTTAATACTCCAGCAACTCTGTAAACAGCACTTTCACGCCCCCAAGCCCTATCTGCTAAAGAAGTACCCATAGCTACCATAAAAGTAACATAGGTTGTAGATAATGGAAGTTTCATAGATGTTGCTATAGAAATTAAAACACTTGCCATCACTAAATTTACTGATGCCCTTACTAAATCAAAAGCAGGCATTTCTTCTGTTTTGTCATTTGGTAATTTTAAAGAAGGTTTTTCGAACTTAGCATCTATAAAAGCTTTTGTTTTCTTTGGGATAATATAATTGATACCTACATTTAAAAACATAGCAGTTCTTACCACAACCCTAGATACATTATTTGGTTGAAATTTTTCATGACCTTCTCCTTGCCTAGATAAGTTTATACCAGTTTCAATAACAGATTTTGCTTTTGATGAGGTCCATAATGTTATTACCATAATTAACCCTGCTATGAGTAAAAGCCATACATTAGATTTTACTTTAGCAGCTAAACTAGCCATAGAAAATGCCTCTGCACTTATGCCAGAAACACTCCATGTTTCGTAAGAATTTAAAGCAGCAATAGGAACGCCAATAAAATTCACTAGATCGTTTCCTGCAAATGCCATAGCTAGAGAAAACGTTCCAACCCCAATAATTAAAACTAAAATATTTAGTTTAAAAAATTTGGAGAGTAGAAAAGATATAACTGTCCATAAAATAAAACTTATTAATATGATATTTAAGGTGTTGCCTTCCATTAACGGAGCAATGTTTCCGTAAAACTCTGTTCCTTTAAGCCCTTTTATAATGATAAAGTAGGTAATAGCTGTAATTGCAAAACCACCAAATAAAGAATTAATATAGGTAGGTCTTTTTGAAAAATCAAAAGAGTAGATTAACCTAGAGAAGTATTGAACAATTGCGCCCACACTAAAAGCAACTACTACAGAAAGTAGTATCCCTAAAATAATGTCTGTTGCAGTATCATAATTAATATATTTCCAAATTGCACTAAAGCTTTCGGCATCATTTTGCAATATTTTAATAAAAGCAATTACCACTGCAGATCCTAATAACTCAAATACAATAGAAACTGTTGTAGAGGTTGGCATACCTAATGAATTAAAGAGATCTAATAATAGAATATCTGTAATCATTACTGCCATGAAAATGAACATTACATCCTGAAAGACAAACATGCTTGGGTTAAAGATTCCTTTTCTAGCAACCTCCATCATTCCACTAGATGAAATTGCACCAAAGAATACCCCAACACTTGCAATAATCATTATATTTCTTACAGATATTGCTTTAGAACCAATGGCAGAATTTAAAAAATTTACAGCATCATTACTAACACCAACCACTAAATCTACAATAGCTAAAGCCGCCAAAGCAACTAGCATTAAAACATAAGGATCTCCCATTTTTTGGTCTTCAATTTTATAAGGTACAAAGTTAAATACACATCATTTTGATTGTGTTATCTTAATGTTATGAAATAATCGTGTCAATATTACAAATTAATTCTATATTTTTTTTATTTATCAGTTTAAAATGTTGGTAACATTTAATTAACGCCAAATTAACCAAAGAATAATTTGTAACTATCCAATACTTCAAAAAAAGAATAGACTTTTGCACAAAATTCAATTTCTTAAAATGAAGAAAATTATAATCATCGTTTTTTTTGCTTTTAGTCAACTTTTGGTTGCGCAAAACACAGGTACTTTAAATGGTTTATTAACAGACAATGAATCTAATAAAGATCCACTTCCATTTGCAAATGTTCTTATTAAAGGAACTACAATCGGTTCTACTACAGATTTTGATGGAAATTATTCTTTTTCAGTACCTGCCGGAACACATACTGTTCAATTTAGTTTTTTGGGATATAAGACTATAGAAAAAACATTTACAATTACTGCAGGGCAAACAATTACAATAAACCAATTAATGTCTGCTGAAGAAGGAGTGGCATTAGATGATGTAGTTGTTAGAGCAACTACTACAAGAGAAAAAGAGTCAGCCTTATTATTAGAACAAAAAAAGGCTGTTGTTATAAAAGAAAGTATTGGAGCAGAAAGATTATCTAAGGTTGGTATTTCAAATGCTTCTGCAGCAACTACAAAAATTTCAGGAGTTACAAAAAGTGAAGGTTCTGGAGATATTTATATTAGAGGTTTAGGAGATAGGTATTTATCTACAACAATGAACGGTTTGCCAATACCTTCTGATAATGTTGCCAATAAAAATATCGATTTATCTTTATTCTCTACAAACGTAATCAATAATATAGGTATTTCTAAGACGTACAACACGAGTGGGTATGCAGACCAGGCTTCTGGTAATGTAGACATAACATCAAAAAAATACTCAAAAAAGGGCTTTGGTGTAAGCGTAACTGGTGGTTACAATTCAGCTGTTTTAGGCTTAAATTCAGGCTTTAGAAATACACTGAACATGAATGATGTAACTTTTGGATATCATAAAAAACCATTTCTATTAGCAGATGCAATTAAATATCAAGGATGGGACCCTATAACAATTAATAACGATGCTAACTATAGTATTTCTTTAAATGGGAGTTATAAATTAAATATTTTTGAAAAAGAATTAGCGCTTTTTGCAACAGCTTCACATAGTAAATCTTTTGAATATCAAGAGGGCGAATTCAGAACTTATCGAGCAAATGTTCTAGATAATGCTTTCCCAAATTTAAACTATAATCCAGAAACAGCTTTAAATGATTCACCTTCAGTAGAGCAATATGTTACTAAAATTAATACTACTGGTTATATTAGAGGAGATTTAAAGTTAAATGACGATCATAAATTAAGTTATAATACATTATTTGTTAATACAGGAACAGATAATTTATATGAGCAAGGTAGAGATGGTTTAGGTTATGTTTTTGATCAACAACCACAAGAGAGAGGTGCTTTTGTAAGAGATCAAAATTATAAGCAGACAATTATGTTTGTAAATCAGTTAATTGGCGAACACAAAATTAGCGAAAATAATAAATTATCATGGGCTTCTGGATATAACTTTATTTTAGCAGAAGAACCAAACCGTATAAGAAATGAGGGTGTTATTTTAAATAACTCAGAGGTAACTTATGCAGACGTTTCTGATTTTTCTCAAAGAAAATCTTCACAAAGAATTGAGGATAATGAATTTAATGGTTTTGTTTTAAATGAGTATTCTTTTGGAAAAACCGAAGATGAATATGAGGATAAGCCTATGAAATTAAATTTAGGTGCAAACTTTAGATATAAAGAAAGAGCATTTAGATCACAATTTATTGGTGTTTCTACTCCAGGTTTTACGCCGGGTTTTGCAAATTCAGGTTTTTTAGTACCAACCATGGATGATATAACCAATACATTCTCTAATTTGTCAAACTATAGTGCAGTAGCAGATCCTAAATTAAGGGTAATTGAGCAATTAGCTGACTTATATTCTGCTGATATGATGAATATTGCTGGTTTTGCAAATTTGGATTTTGGATTAAATTCTAAATTCTCTGGAAATGTTGGTCTTAGATTTGAAAGAAATGAGATAAAGATCAATTGGAATGTGAAGAATTACCAAGGTCCAGATGGACAAGCACGAGTTGGGTCTTTAGGAAAAGAATACAATTCTATTTATCCAAGTTTAAATTTAAAGTATCAACTTAACGATAGAAATAGCATAAGATTTGCTTCAAGCTTAACACAAACATTACCAGAATTTAAAGAATTTGCACCTTTTCAGTATGAGGAACCAACTGGGCGTGTCATACAAGGGAATCCTAATATAGAGAGATCTAAAGTAATTAATATAGATGCGAAATGGGAATTTTTTCCAAGTAGAGAAGAACTAATTTCAGGATCTGTTTTCTATAAAAATATTAAAGACCCAATCAATTTAGCACTAACTAGAGGATCTTCTGGTAATTTTGAATACAATAATACTGGTGAAACAGCAACAGTTTTTGGTTTTGAGGTAGAGGGTAGATTAAATATCATAGAAAATGAAGATGAAAAAAGTATCTTAACTTCAAACTTAAACTTAACTAAAATGTGGTTTAATCAAGATTTATACACTAATTTTCAATATTCAGATATTACAGAATCAGGTTTACAGGGTGCTTCAGATTTTATTACTAATGCGTCGATAAGTTTTAACAGCAGAACTGATAAAGAGTTTATTGCTACTTTAAGTGGTAATTATGCTTCCGATAAAATATTTGCCTTAGGTAGTCCAGAAGATTTAGTTAATAGTGCAACTTTGTTTAATGGTGAAATCATAGAAAAAGGATTTGTTTCACTTGACTTAGTAATGAGCAAAGAAATTTCTAAGAAATTATCTGTAAAATTAATAGGAAGAAACTTATTAAATCCTGATATACAGCAAACTCAAAAAGTAACTGAATTTGAAAATACTGGTTCTGGTCAAATTTTAGGTGTAGTAGACCAACTAGTTCAAACGTATAAAAGAGGTAGTCAAATTAGCTTGAATTTTTCATATAAATTCTAATTAACAATTTCGTAACAATTCTTATTTAACCTTTAAGAATAGTAACATTTCATTAATATATACTTAATAGAAATAAAAGGTAATCATACTTTCTTTGTGAAAAATTAAAAATCTTAAATTAAATTAATTAAAAATGAAAAGTTTATTCGAAAAAATATCTGCTATAATGTTTGTAGCAATTTCTTTAACGTTAGTTAGTTGTGGAGATGATGAGCCAGCACCTGTAATACCAAATGTTAGTAATGTTATCCAAAATTTAGAGAGTGGTGTGCTTAATGGTACTTTAGAAGAAAGTTACACGCTTAATTCATCAATTCAATATAGTTTAACTGGTCAGTTTGTTGTTGCTGAAGGTGCTTCTTTAACCATTCCTGCAGGAACAAATATTATTGCAGACGCAGGTGGAACTGAAGTTTATATTGCTGTTCTTAAAGGGGCTCAAATATTTATTAATGGTAATTCTTCTAGCCCTGTAGTAATGAGTTCTTCTGGTGGTAACGCTGGTGAGTGGGGAGGTTTAACAATTTGTGGAAACGCAACAACAACATCGGGCGTAGATGCAACTGCTGAAGTTGGTGGATTCATATATGGAGGGACCTCAGATAATGACAGTTCTGGTAATATATCTTATTTACAAATAGAAGGAACTGGTGCTCAAATTAATTCAGAGTCTCAATATAATGGAGTTTCTTTTTATGCAGTAGGATCTGGTACAGTTGTAAACAATGTAGCTGTTATAAATGGAGCAGATGATGGTGTTGAATTCTTCGGAGGTACTGTTTCTGTTTCTAATTTATATTTAGAAAACAATGATGATGACTCTATAGACTGGACAGAAGGTTGGAACGGAACTGTTACAAATGCTTTTATTTCTCATACAAAACCAGGTTTTTCTACTGCTTTTGAAGGTGATAAGGATAATAATAATCCAAAATTCAACAATATAACTGCAGTTTCTACTGTTGGTGGTACTGCTTTACAATTTAAAAAACAATCAGGAGGAATCATAACAGGTTTATCTTTATCTGGTTACGATGTTGATTTAGATATGAAAGATGGAGGAGCTACTACTAACGTTTCTTTTGAAGCTGGTTTAGAAGCTGTTGCAATAACAGACCCAACAGATCCTGCAACCGCAGATGATTATTTTTATACTATTAACGGAGCAAATGTAACTGCTACTGTGTCTAAAGATGATTTCCCTTGGGTAAACTCAAATTTATCTTT
The DNA here is from genome assembly GCA_039768135.1 of Polaribacter sp. Taxonomy (GTDB): domain Bacteria; phylum Bacteroidota; class Bacteroidia; order Flavobacteriales; family Flavobacteriaceae; genus Polaribacter. The sequence continues at coordinate 6,191 of JBDNBB010000147.1, read as the reverse complement.
TGAGTCTTCTGTTTTACAAGGTACAATTTCTGGAACTGTTACTTTAGAAGCATCTGTTTCTTATTCCTTAAACTCTGCATATATTGTTCCTTCAGGCGCAAAGTTAATAATTCCTGCTGGAACTAAAATTACTGCAAGAGATGGTGGTACAGGAGTGTATATTGCAGTTTTAAAAGGTGGTCAAATAGAAATTAACGGTACAGCAGATAATCCTGTTGTAATTGCTTCAGCTAGTGGAGATGCTGGTCAATGGGGAGGTTTAACTATTTGTGGTGACGCACCAACTTCTGCTGGTGTAGACGCTGTAGCCGAAGTAGGTGGATTTATCTACGGAGGTGCAAATAGTTCAGATAATTCAGGTAATGTTGAGTTTTTAGTACTTAAAGGTACAGGAGCACAAATTAATTCTGAATCACAATATAATGGTCTTTCTTTATATGCTGTTGGTTCTGCTACTAAAATTGAAAATATTGCAGTGATCGATGGAGCAGATGATGGTGTAGAATTTTTTGGAGGTACTGTTTCAGCAATGAATATATATGTAGAAAATGCAGATGATGACGCTATTGACTGGACTGAATCTTGGAGTGGTGCTTTAACAAATGCCTATATTTCAAATACAAAACCAGGATTTTCAACTGTTTTTGAAGGTGATAAAGTTAATGCGAATCCAACATTTACAAATATAACTGCAATTTCTTCTGTAGGAGGGACAGCTTTACAGTTTAAGCAAACCTCTGGAGGCTCTATTTCAGGACTACATTTAATGGGTTATGATATTGATCTAGATATGAAAAATGGAGGAGCTTTAAGTAATGTTCAGATTGATGGAACTGATGCTGATGCAACTGTAGTTTCTGGTACTAAATATACTCTTAACTCTGGTAAAGATGCAACTCCTTTAGATATTTCTGGATGGACTTGGAGAAACGCAGGTTTATAATATATTATTTGAATTAAAAAAAAGCAGGCTATAGGCCTGCTTTTTTTATGTTTACGAAATTGTAATTTATGCTTTTTTGTCTTTACAACAAGCCATTTCACAATCTTTTTTACATTCCATTTTATTCTCACTCATTTCGCATTTCTCTTTACAATCTGCAGAACATTCGTGCCTTTTAGCAGAAGGTTTAGATTTGATTGTAGAAGCTTCAGAAGCTTTATATAGTTCTCCTCCAGCAATTCCGTCTACAAATGCAATAAGCTCTTTTTTAGAAGTAGTATTTGCATCAAACTCTATGTTTGCAATGCTATCTTTAAAAACAACTTTTGCATCTAAAACACCTTCTTTTTTAGAGAGTTTAGATTGTATTGTTTTTGCACAACCAATTTCGCAGGTCATTCCAGAAATGGCTAAAGACACATTTTCTTTTTGAACTTCTTTGGCACATCCTACTAAAAGAAAACAAGCAAGTGCAATCGAGTAAATTATTTTTTGAACTTTCATTAGAATCTATTATTAAATTATTGCACAAATTTATCAATATTTAAAGTGGTATCTAAATAATTGTTAGACTTTTGTAAAAAATTTAACCAAGCTTATGAATAATCAACAACAGAAATGGTTGTATCTTCTTTTATTATCATTTGTTTGGGGTAGCTCCTTTATCTTAATGAAAAAAGCGTTAATAGATTTAACGCCTGTACAAGTTGGTGCTTTAAGAATGCTTATTGCTGGTGTGTTTTTATTAGCATTTGGCTTTAAAAGCTTAAAGCAAATTAAAAGAAAACATTATAAGTATATTGTTTATACAGCTTTATTAGGTACTTTTTTTCCTGTATTCTTATTCGCTTTTGCTGTAAATGGTATAGATAGTTCAATTGCTTCTATTCTAAATTCTTTAACACCTTTCAATACTTTTATTTTTGGAGTTTTAGCTTTTGGTTTAAAATTTAAAAAAGAACAATTGCTAGGTATTGTAATAGGTTTAATTGGTACAATTGTACTTATTGTTAAAGGTGCAGATTTAAATCCTAATCAAAATTATTGGTTTACGTTATTAGTAGTAATAGCTTCTATAGGTTATGCTTTGAATGTGAATCTGGTAAAAAAACATTTGAGTGATGTAAGCGCTCTAAGTATTGTAACAGGTAATTTTTTGTTATTGGTAATACCAGCCTTTATAGTATTGTATTTTTCTGATTTTTTTGAAACAGTAGAATTTACAGAGGCTAAAACAAGTGCTTTGTGTTATGTAGCAGTTTTGGCAATTTTTGGAACAGGAATAGCAAAAGTTTTTTATAATAAAATGGTGCATTTGGCATCACCAATTTTTGCTTCTTCAGTAACTTATTTAATACCAATAGTCGCAGTTTTTTGGGGTATTTTAGATGGTGAAGAGTTAAGTTTTGTTCAGTTATTAGGAGGTTTGATTATTTTATTAGGCATTTATTTACTAAACAGATCTAAATAAAAAAGAGTCAAAGTTGTAAACTTTGACTCTTTTAAATAATGTATTAAAAAGATTTATTCAAAATCAGCGTCTGTAACGCCTTCATTTACTTTAATTTCTTTTACTTCAAAGTTTAAATCCATAGGTCCAGATTTAATCCCTACAGCATAAGGAAATAAAACTCCGTTAACAGCTTTATAGTTGCCAAATGTAGTTGGTACTTTTACTTCTTTACCATCTGGAGTTTTTACAGTTTTTACTTCTTTTGCTTTTAAGCCAGTTTTCATATCATAGAAAACTTCAGTATCATTAAACTGCACTACATAATAGTTTACACCATCTATTGGTTCAATTCTATCTAAAGTACCTTTTTTGTATGCCATATCTGAAAATGGAACCAAGTTAGCTTTGGCTTCATCTATTTGAGCTTGTTGCATATCCATCTTTTGACCTCTTGCAGATTGGTAACCAGTTTCTCCGTTAAAAACAGATTTTTGCATTACGTTACCCATGACAGCAATTTCTTGTAATGTTTTATTTGGTGCAGATGATTTCATTGTCATCACTAAAGGTGTACCTTGAATTGTAGCGTTAGAAACAATCATGGTAGTTTTTATAGCATCCACTTTATCTTTACCTCCAATAGCTTCAATATATTTATCTACTACATTTTCAGCAGTCATTCCTGCAGGAATTGGTAAAGTCATAGGTGGCTTTACAGTTGGGTTACCTTCTTTGTCAAAATACTTAATTACATAATCTGTATTTTCTAAGTTCTTAAGAACATCAATACCTTTACCAGTAATTACAATTCTTGCTTGGTCTCCTCTAAAGTATTTAATAGCTGCATTTTGTACATCATCTAATGTTACTGCTTTAATATTTTTAATGTAGTTCTCGTAAAAATCTTCTGGTAAGTTGTAACGCTCTATATTTAAAGCGAAATTAGCTACTGTTCTTGGTTTTTGAACATCCATTACAAAACCTCCAATATATTCTTCTTTAGAGTTTTCTAATTCTTCTGCAGATACTTTTTTGTATCGCATTTTATTAATTTCTTTTTGTAATTCAACAACAGAACTATCTGTTACCATGTTTCTAACACTTGCTGTAGCTCTAAAAGTACCTGCATATCTATTTTGTCTTAAGCTAGAATAAGAACCATAAGTGTATCCTTTATCTTCTCTTAAGTTCATAAATAAACGAGCAGTACCACCACCACCTAAAATATTGTTTGCTAAAAGTGCAGCATAATAATCATCATCACCTAAAGTTAAATCTACATTGTTAATAATTGCAATTTCTGATTGAACTGCATTATCCATGTTTATAAAATTAATTTCAGTATTTGAAACATTTTTAGTTTCTGGAATTTTGTAAGTAGGGATTTCTCCTTTTTGCCACCCAGAAAATAAATCTTTTACTAAAGCTTTTGTTGCTTTAGGATCTATATCTCCTTCAATTACTAAGTAAGCATTGTTAGGTTTATAGTAGGTGTTGTAGTTGTTAATTACATTTTCTAATGTAATTTTTTCAACACTTTCTTTTGATGTAAATTCACCAAAAGGATGATTTCTACCATACGTTAAAACGTTTTCAACTCTTCTTGCAGCAGAGGTAACGCTTTTTTCGTTAGACTTTAAGTTGTCTAAAGTTACTTGTAATTCTTTATCAAATTCTTCTTTAGAAAATACTGGATTTTGCATTCCATCTGCCATTAATTCTAAGATTTCTGGAAAGTATTTTGTTAAAGATGAACCAAAAGCACCTGAACTAAAAAAGCTAATGTTAGCTCCGTAAAAATCTACTTTTTCGTTAAAATCATCTTTAGAGATAGACTTTGTTCCTCTACCTAATAAGCTTCCCATCATTCCAGAAACCCCTGCAATATCTCCTTCTAAATAAGGTTTGTTATCTATAGATAAGTTAGCAGAAACTCTTGGTAATTTATGGTTTTCTACCATAATTACTTTTAAGCCATTATCTAAAGTAAATTTAATAGGCTTGCCTAATTTCACTACAGGATCTGGCCCTGGTTTAGGCATTGTACTTCTATCTATTTGTGCATTAATAGCTACTGTTGTAAGAAATAGCGCTATTAACGATGCTATTTTTGTTTTCATAATTTATATCTTATTTTTAAACGAACTTCGAGATTATTATTTTGCTTCTGGTAAATATTCTAAAAGTAATCTTTGATTTGGGTTTAGATATTTTTTAGCAACATCTCTAATTTCTTCTCTAGTAATTGATCTGAAAATATCAATCTCTGTATTGATTAAATTAGTATCTCCATATAAAACATTGTAACGCGCTAATGAGTTAGCTATACCTTCTACACTTGAGTTTGAATTTACAAAGTTGTTTTCGAATTGATTTTGTAATTTCTGAAAATCTTTCTCTGAAATTAATTCAGTTTGCATTTTTACAATCTCTACATCTACTTCCGCAATAATATCTTTTAATTCTGTATCACCTTGTGGTAGCCCAAATAAAATATAAGTACCATAGTCTTCCTGGCTAGCATTAATTGCGCCAGCTTGTAGTGCCATCTTTTTTTCATCTACTAATTTTTTATATAACACAGAGCTTCTACCAGTACTTAGGTAAGATGAAATCATGTCTAAAACTCTAGAGTCTCTTGTTTTCATAGACGGAGTTCTATAAGCAGCCATAATTGCAGGTATTTGAATGTTTGCATCATACCCTTTTGCTGTTATAGCCTCAGTAATTGGATCTTCTTTTGCAAAACTTCTAGTAATTTCTTCTCCTCTAGGGATTGGGCCAAAATAATCCTCAATCATTTTTTTAGCAGCAGTTTTATCAATATCACCGGCTACAACTAAAGTTGCATTATTAGGTACATAGAATTTTTTGTTAAATGCTAAGAACTCTTCTAAAGTTGCAGCATCTAAATCTTCCATTTTACCAATTGTAGTTCCTTTATAAGGATGCTTTTTAAAGATGTTTTGCTTTACATACTCTAAAAATTTAGAATAAGGTTGGTTGTCTACTCGTAATCTTTTTTCTTCTTTTACTACTTCATTCTGTGTATCTACACCATCTTGACCAATAATTGGGTGTAATAAACGCTCTGACTCCATCCATAAACCTAACTCTAATTTGTTAGAAGGAAAGATTTCATAATAATACGTTCTGTCATCTGTAGTGTTGGCATTATTTCTACCTCCATTAGAAGAAACCATTTTAAACCATTCCCCTTTTTTTATGTTTTCTGTTCCTTCAAATAATAGGTGTTCAAAAAAGTGAGCCATTCCTGTTCTTCCAGGTTGCTCATCTTTTGCACCTACATGATACATTACAGACGTTACAACAACAGGTGCTGAAGAGTCTTGATGCAATATTACATGCATTCCATTACTTAAATCATACTCTTCAAATTCTACTTGCTGAGCGTTCATAGAAAACGCAAATAATACAGCAGAAGTAAGAGATAAAATACTTTTCTTCATTGGATTTTTTATTTAATTAATAATTTACATTGTTATTTGACGTTATTTTTTGAATATGTTACAAAAAACATCTTTTTTGTCATTTATCAAAAATAACAAAGCTTAACTTAAAAACATAAAGAAATGAAAGGATTGTGTAACATTTCTTTATAATAGTATTCTTTGTTGTTGATTTATAAAAAATATGTATATTTGCATCCGCATTTTCAGTAAGTTAAATGCAATAAACAAGTATAAATACGCAAAACAAATAGTATGTACGCAATCGTAGAGATAGCAGGGCAGCAGTTTAAAGTAGCAAAAGACCAAAAAGTATACGTTCATC
>JBDNBB010000146.1:0-2564 GCA_039768135.1 Polaribacter sp. | reverse complement strand
GTTGCACAAACCACTGTTAAAGGTACAGTTACAGATGCTAAAACAGGAGAAACACTTCCAGGAGCAAACATTAAAATTGAAAATAAAGCTGTAGGAACAACTACAGATTTTGATGGAAATTTTGTTTTAAAAGTAACAGATAACCCGCCATTTACTATAGAGGTTTCTGTTTTAGGTTACAAAATGGAAAAAGTTGAGATTACAACTAGCAATCAAAAGATTGATGTAAAATTAACAGAAAACGAAACTTCTTTAGATGAGATTGTTGTTTCTGCATCGAGAACTCCAGAACGTATTATGGAATCTCCAGTTACTATAGAAAGAATGGATGCCAGAGCTATTAAAAACACTTCTGCACCTTCTTTTTACGACGGTTTAGAAAACTTAAAAGGGGTAGATGTTAATACAAACAGTTTAACATTTAAATCTGTAAATACACGTGGTTTTGCTACGTTTGCTAACACACGTTTTATGCAGTTGGTAGATGGTATGGATAATTCATCACCTGCCTTAAATTTTGCAATTGGTAACCTTTTAGGGATGTCTGAATTAGACGTAAATACTGTAGAATTATTACCAGGAGCAGCCTCTGCATTATATGGTGCAAACGCGTTTAATGGTATTATGTTTATGATAAGTAGAAGTCCTTTTGATGACCAAGGAATTAGTGTTTCTTTAAAAGGAGGAGTTACAAGTCAGAATGCAGGAGGAAATAATGAGTTTACAGACTTTAATATAAGAATGGCATATGCTTTTTCAGAAAAATTTGCTGCAAAAGCAACACTTTCTGTTATGAATGGTACAGATTGGTTTGCAACTGATTACAGAAATACGGCAGGAGGTTTAAGAGGGGCTGTTTTAGCTCCTGGAGATAGAAACTCAGTTAACGATTTTAATGGTGTAAATGTTTATGGAGATGTAGCAGCAACTGATTTAGGCCCTGCAATTGGTAGAGTAAGCAGAACCGGTTATAACGAAAGAGATTTAATGGATTATGGTATAGAAAGTGTAAAGTTTGGAGGATCTCTTAATTATCGTCCTTTTGGTGATGATAGATTAGAAATAATTTGGAACTCTAAAGCAGGTACAGGTACTACACAATATTTAGGAGGTCAAAAATATAGTATTAAAAACTTTTTCTTACAACAACATAAATTAGAAGTAAAAGCTAAAAACTTTTTTGTAAGAGGATATATTACAAGTGAAGATGCAGGAGATTCTTATAATACATTATTTGCTGCATTAAATGTTAATAGAGCTTGGAGTTCAGACCAAAATTGGTTTACAGAATACGCAGCAGCTTATCTTGGTGCGGTTCCTGGTGTTACAGCATCTAACCATGCAGTAGCAAGAGGTTTTGCAGACAGAAACCGTTTAAAACCAGGAACCTCAGAATTTGAACAAGCTTTAGATAAAGTTACTTCTGATCCTAATTTATTAACAGGAGCAAAATTTAGAGATCAAACCAAACTATATCATTCTGATGTAAACTATAATTTTAGAGATCTTATAGATTTTGCAGAAATTCAGGTGGGTGGTTCTTACAGAAGATATTCTCTAAATTCTTTTGGTAATATATTTACAGATGCTGATGGCCCTATTAATTATGATGAGTATGGTGTTTATACACAAGCACAAAAAAACTTTTTAGAAGAAGACCGTTTAAAAGTTACAGCTTCTGTACGTTATGACAAAGCACAAAACTTTGATGGTAATTTCTCTCCAAGAGTTTCTTTGGCGTATGCAGCTGGAGAAAATAAGAATCAAAACTTTAGAGCTTCTTTTCAAACAGGTTTTAGAAACCCAACAACACAAGATCAATACATTGGTTTAGATGTTGGAAATGCGATATTGGTTGGTTCTGCTCCAGACAATTTAGATAAAAGTATTCAGTATTTAGATGAAAATGGAGGAACACAATCTATAAGTATTAGAGACGCCTATGAAAATTCTTTTACTGTTGAAAGTGGAGGAACTGTAGCAGCAGACATAGATCTAGTGAAGCCAGAAAAAGTAACTGCTTTTGAAGTTGGGTATAGAGGTTTAGTAAATACAGGAAAGGCTAAAAGAGTTACCGTAGATTTGAGTGTTTATTACAATCAATATGAAGATTTTATTGCTAATAAAAATGTGTTTGTGCGTGGTACAGATAATGCTCTTAAAGTAGCTCAAGTATATACCAACACAGGTGTTGACATTAATTCTTATGGAGCTACTATTGGTTTAAATACAAAGGTTTTAAAAGGATTTGATTTAGGTGTAAATTATACGTATGCAAAGTTTGATTTTGATCAAGCATCAGATCCAAGTTTTGAAGCAGGGTTTAACACACCAGAACATAAAATTAAATTACAGTTTGGTCATACCAACCTATTTGAAAATTTTGGATTTAATTTTAATGCAAGATGGCAAAATGAATTTTTATGGGAATCTACATTTGTAGATGCTATGATAGGTGAAAGATTGGTACTAGATGCACAGATTAATTATGCTGTACCATCCATAAAATCTATTTTTAAAATTGGTGGAGCAAATTTAACCGGTCAAGAATATTTAAGTGCTCC
>JBDNBB010000145.1:0-6256 GCA_039768135.1 Polaribacter sp. | reverse complement strand
CACCTATTACAGCTATATTTTTCATAATTACGTTATTTGTTATTTAAATCTTCTTCTGTCTTAAAACAATCAATGATCCATTGTGCAATTCGCAAAGCTTCTGTACCATTATGTAATGAAACTATTGGTGTGGTATTATTAGTAATTGCGTTTGCAAATGTTTCTAACTCATCTAAAATTGCATTATTATTAGTAACCTCAAGATTTTCGAAATAGATTTGTTTTTCTACACCCTCGTCATTTTTAAGTACCATTGCAAATTCGTCTAAATTTTCAGGGGCATCTTGTATTCTTACAATTTCTGATTCTTTACTCAAAAAATTTACAGATATATAAGCATCTTTTTGAAAGAAACGAGTTTTTCGCATGTTTTTCATAGATATTCTGCTTGCTGTTAAATTAGCAACACATCCATTTTCAAATTCAATTCTAGCATTAGCAATATCTGGTGTTTCTGAAATTACAGAAATTCCACTCGCATGTACGTTTTTTACTTTAGAATTTACAACCGATAATATAATATCTATATCATGAATCATTAGGTCTAAAACAACTGGTACATCTGTACCTCTTGGATTAAATTCAGCCAAACGATGCGTTTCAATAAACATAGGATTGTTTATTTTATCTTTTACAGCTTTAAAAGCAGGGTTAAATCTTTCTACATGGCCAACTTGCCCTTTTACGTGATACTGGCTCGCAAGTGTTTTGATAGCTTCTGCCTCTAATACGGTTTTAGCAATAGGTTTTTCTATAAAAATATGTTTTCCTTTTTTTATAGCACGCTCTGCGCATTCAAAATGAGATAGTGTAGGGGTAACGATATCAACAACATCAACAACTTCTATCAGGTCATCAATAGTTTCAAAAGCATTGTATCCAAACTCATCTACTATTTTTTTTGAATTTTCTTTTGATGGATCATAAAAACCCAATAAATCATATTTACTAGATTCTTGTAAAAGGCGAAGATGTATTTTTCCTAAATGACCAGCTCCTAAAACACCAACTTTAAGCATATTGTTAAATTTTTAAATCTGTTATAGAAAAGAGCTAAAAAGAAAAGCTATTTAACTCAGTAAGTACGCTTTATTTTTTAGAAATTTAAACTTAAAAATAAACCAACAACAAAGATACAATTTTATAAGAGTATAATTATAAATATTACTATTTTTAGACTCTAGAAATAAGCAAATCATTGAAAGATACAGCAAAACATCAAGGACTAAGAAATCAGCTAGCAAAGATTCTAGAAGCTAAAGGCATAACAGATCAAAATGTGTTAGATGCTATTCGTAAAATTCCAAGACACTTGTTTATAGATTCTAGTTTTGAATCTCACGCCTATCAAGATAAAGCGTTTCCAATTGCTGCTGAGCAAACTATTTCTCAACCTTATACTGTAGCTTTTCAATCACAAACACTAGCGGTAAAACCATCAGAAAAGATATTAGAAATCGGTACAGGTTCTGGATACCAAACTGCAGTATTATTACATTTAAAAGCAATAGTGTATACAATAGAAAGACAGCATGAACTATTTAAGAAAACTGCTTCATTTTTACCTAAGATAGGCGTAAAGCCAAAGCGATTTATTTTTGGTGATGGTTATAAAGGTTTGCAAGAAGAAGCACCGTTCGACAAAATAATTGTTACAGCAGGTGCACCATTTGTACCTAACCCCTTATTAGCACAGTTAAAAATAGGAGGTAAGCTATTAATACCTGTGGGTAATGAGACCCAAATAATGACGCTCTTTACAAGAAAATCTCAAAAAGAATTTGAAAAACAAGAATTGGGTGATTTTGCTTTTGTACCCATGTTAGAGGAAAAAAATTAATTTTATTTTGCTCTTTCCCAATACTTTGTTTTACCAAAAATAGCAACGCCAATAAAACCTCTGATTTTTAATTTATCTTTTTTTACAAGTTTTATATAGCAATTATATACACTTCCATTTCTTGGATCTAAAATTTCTCCTCCAGACCATTCGTCGTCATTTTTTTCTAAACCTGTTAAGATATCTAGCCCTAAAATTCTTTTGTTTTTATTTTCACCTTCACAGGCAGTACACACTGAGTTTTGTCTGGAAGGATCCATTATTTTTACAACTTTAGCAAATGCCTTATTGTTTTTTTTATAGATTTCTATTACAGAGTCTATTTCGCCTGTTTCATCGTTGGTAGAGTTCCATTTTCCAAAAATAGATTGTGCATTTAGTGTGAATGCAAAAAGTAAAGTTACTATTGTTAAATGTTTTTTCATTGTATGTCGTTTTAATTATTAAGCTTCTGCATCAAAATAGTTATCCCATTTCGCTTGTACCTTTAAGACCTGTTCAATAACGTCTCTGACACAACCATTACCACCTTTTAAATTCGAAATGTATTTAGATGCATTTTGTATTTCAGGGACAGCATCATTTGGACAACATGGCATTCCAACTTTTTGCATTACAGGCAAATCAGGTATATCATCTCCCATGTATAAAATATGCTCTGGTGTCAGGTTATATTTCTTTACTATTTCTTTGTATTGATGAATTTTATCGTGGGCTCCTAAATAAATGTCTTCTATGCCAAGTGCTGCAAGTCTATTTTTTACGGCTTGGTTTGTTCCTCCAGAAATAATACAAACTCTAAAACCTTTGTTTAAAGCAATTTTCATGGCATACCCATCTTTTACATTCATATGTCTTACCAATTCACCATCTGGCATAATAGTTAACATTCCGTTAGTTAAAACGCCATCGACATCAAAAATAAAAGTTGAAATTTTAGGTAATAGTTGTTTGTAACTCAGTTCCATTTTGGATAGATTTTGTAATTATTTTATAAATTTTCTGTTGCTCTTCATTTAATGATTGAAGATGGTTGTTTAAAGTAGATATATCATTTCTAATGGCAGGACCAGTTTGCGCCTCTCTTGGTGTTAGCGCTTCTATTTTAGTTGCAGTTTCTTGTATTAATGGAGAAAGTATTTTAAAAGGAATATTGCTTTTTAGACAAATATCATGACCAATTGCATACATATGGTTTGTAAAATTATTAACAAAAACAGCAGCAACATGTAATTTTTTTCTTTGATCTGAATTAATACGATAGCTATTACCACGTAAAGATTTGGCTAACTCTTCTAACAAAAGTAAATCTTCTGGTTGTTCAGCTTCCAAACAAAAAGGAATACTTTTAAAACATACTTTTTTTTCTTTTGTAAAGGTTTGTAACATATAAAACACCCCTTTTTTTGAAGTGTTTTTTAAATCATCTATACTAGTACTACCAGAGGTATGAACTACAAATGGATTATTTATTTTAGAAGATACTTCTTTAATTGCGTCGTCAGAAACAGCGAGAATCGTAATATCTGCTTTAGGTATTTGTTCTAATGCTCTAGAATTAATTTTTTTAACCACTATTTTTTTTACGTTTACTAACGCATTAAACAAGTGATTTGCTACATTTCCATTACCAATAATTAAAACGGATATCATACTACGAAGATATTGAAATTTTAAGACAACATGTTTTTAAGAATTGTTAATTTAGCAAATAGAAACAATTTTATGAAAAATACTAATAAGTTAGGAATCAACACAACTTGTGTGCATGTTGGGGAGGTAAAGGATGAGCAATTTAAAGGTGCAGTATCACCTATGTACATGTCTACCTCTTATGCTTTTGATGGAGTAGAAGTAAAGCGGTATCCACGTTATTACAATACCCCAAATCAAGAAATGCTGTGCAAAAAAATTGCAGCTTTAGAAAATACAGAGGCTGGTTTAATTTTTAGTTCTGGTATGGCTGCAATTTCATCTGCAATGTTAGCCTTTCTAGAAAAAGGAGATCATGTAATTGTGCAGCAAGTGATCTATGGAGGAACCTATAATTTTATAGTTTCTGAATTTGATAAGTATGGAATAGAATATTCTTTCACAGAATCTGATAAAGCTGTTGATTTTAAAGCGTTAATCAAAAAGAACACTAAAGTACTTTATATAGAAACGCCATCTAATCCATTATTAGGAATTACAGATATGGAAGCTATTAGTAGCATTGCTAAAGAAAACAATATTCTAACGATGATCGATAATACTTTTGCATCACCAATAAATCAAAATCCTGCTGATTTTGGAATTGATATTGTAATTCACTCGGCCACAAAATACATGGGAGGGCATTCTGATATTTCTGCTGGTGCCATTGCTGCTTCTCATGAGCATATTGAGCAAATTTGGAAAACTGCCATTAATTTTGGTGGTAACTTAAGTGATCAGACTGTTTGGATGTTAGAAAGAAGTTTAAAAACATTGAACTTAAGAGTTAAAGAGCAAACAAAAAACGCGCAACAAATGGCTGAATATTTAGAACAAAGTTCAGATATTGATTCAGTCTATTATCCAGGATTAAAAAGCCATCCTCAACATGAATTGGCTAAAAAGCAAATGAAAGGTTTTGGGGCAATGTTGTCTTTTGAGCTTAAAGAAGGCATAGATGCAATGACTTTTCAAAATAATTTAGCATTAATTAAACCCTCTATGAGTTTAGCTGGTTTAGAGAGTACAACAGTTAGTCCTGCGCAAACCACACATGCACTTTTAAGTGAAGAAGAACGTTTAGAAAGAGGTATTAAAGAGGGGTTAATTCGATTTTCTGTAGGTATAGAAGAGGCTGAAGATTTAATAGCAGATATAGAGCAAGCCATAAAAAAATCAAAAAAATGAAGTTAGATATATTAGCATTTGGTGCGCATCCAGATGATGTGGAGTTAGGTTGTGGAGCAACTTTAGCTAAAGAAATATCTTTAGGTAAAAAAGTTGGAATTGTAGATTTAACTAGGGGAGAGTTAGGTACAAGAGGTTCTGCAGATGTAAGAGATATAGAGGCTAAAAACGCTGCTGAAATTTTAGGAATTTCTGTTAGAGAAAACTTATGTTTTGAGGATGGTTTTTTTGAAAATAATAAAAAAAACCAGCTTGAAATAATTAAAATGATCCGAAAATATCAACCTAAAATAGTCTTATGTAATGCAATAGAAGACAGACATATAGATCATGGTAAAGGAAGTAAGTTAGTTTCTGATGCATGTTTTTTAAGTGGATTATTAAAAATTGAAACTTCTATTAAAGGAGAAGCACAGGAAAAATGGAGGCCAGAAAATGTTTATCATTACATTCAATGGAAAGACCTAAAACCAGATTTTGTAGTAGATGTTAGTGGTTTTATAGACATAAAAACAAAGGCAGTTTTAGCCTATGGTTCTCAATTTTTTAATCCTAAAAACAAGGAACCAGAAACACCTATTACTAGTAAAAATTTCATTGACAGCGTGCATTACAGAGCAAGAGATTTAGGAAGGCTAATTGGTGTATCGCATGCAGAAGGCTTTACGACAGAGCGTTATGTAGCTGTTAAAAATTTAGACAAAATTTTTTAATTTTTTCTTTTACAAATACGAAAAAGAAGTATATTTGCATTCGCAAACAAATGGTGGTTGTAGCTCAGTTGGTTAGAGCGTCGGTTTTTGGTACCGAAAGTCGTGGGTTCGAGCCCCATCTTCCACCCTAAATACAAAGCCTTCTCTATGAGAAGGCTTTTTTAGTAGTATAAATTAAAAGAAGTCGAGTTTATTCTTTATTTATTACATTCTTGTTTAAAATATACAAAGACCAGTTACTATATTGTTTTGGACAAGTTGTAATAAATTATATACGTTGTTGTGCCCATTTATTTTAAACGATAGATTGTTTTATTTTTTTCTCCTATTTTTTCAAATAAACCCATTTCAGCTCCTTTCTTTAAATCTCTACTTGCAGTCGCTGAAGAAATATCTTTAAAAATGGCCATATAATCTTTTCTTGTAAATTCTTTTTTATTTAATGAAACATAATATTCTAATCTATCTTTTTCATTTAACGTTCGATTATTAAAATCTAATAGTTCACTTATTGAAATGTCAATAACGTTTAGCATATATTCAATAAACTTAGTTGACTTTCCAGATTTATCACTTTCAGCTAAAGATTTGTAATATTTTTCCTGATCTCTACTAATTAAAGTTTCAAAAGGCAAAAACTCAAAAATTGGATATTTTTCCATTAAAATTAAAGTTTGCCATAATCTTCCCATTCTTCCATTTCCATCCAAAAAAGGATGTATGAATTCCATTTCGTAATGGAAAACACAACTTTTAATTAATTCAATTTCATCAGACTTTTTCAAATATTCAAAAAGGTCTTTCATTAAGTATGGCACAT
>JBDNBB010000144.1:0-2951 GCA_039768135.1 Polaribacter sp. | reverse complement strand
TTGTTGCTTTTTAACATCAATTAAATAAGCATCATCGCTTTCAGATATTTTATCTCCTTCTATAACAATTTGCTTTTTGATGTATTTTGCAAACTCTTGTCCTGCAACTGCTGTAGATACAAAGTTGGCACTAGAGTCATCATTTTCATTTACACCCATAGCATACAAAATATTTTGTTGCTTTTCCATTCTTTCATTTTCCTTAATATTAGGTTTTAATGAAGAAGCTGTAAATGCTAATAATGACCCTACAACAATTACCATTACAATGGCAAATATTATTGTATAACTATTGCTATCTGTTTTGTTACTCATAATTAAGCAGTTTTAGCTTTTAAACGTTTCATTCTTCTCTTAACATTGCCTTGTACTACATAGTGGTCTATGGTTGGTGCAAAAACATTCATTAATAATATTGCTAAGAATACTCCTTCTGGATATGCTGGATTAAAGACACGAATCATTATTGATAAGAAACCGATAAGGAAACCGTAAATCCATTTTCCTTTGTTAGTTTGCGATGCAGTTACAGGATCTGTAGCCATGTATACAGCACCAAATGCCAAACCACCAATCATTAAGTGTTCCCAAAATGGTGTGTTCATTAATCCGTAAAACTTACTAGATTCTGTAATAATATCTGCTGCTACAACTTGGTTAAATATTAAACCCATAACAGCTGCACCCATAAAAGTTGATAGAATAATTCTCCAACTTCCTATTTTTGTAAATATTAAAAAAGCGGCTCCTAAAAGAATTAGCAATGTTGATGTTTCCCCTACAGAACCTGGTATAAAGCCCATAAATTTATCACAATTAGAATAAATTACTTCTTGTCCTTGTGCGTAGCTACCTAAAATGGTTTCACCAGAAATTGCATCAGCAGTTCCAGCTCTTTCTACTGCATCATATACCCAAACTTTGTCTCCAGACATCCACGTTGGATATGCAAAGAATAAAAATGCTCTAATAGTTAATGCTGGGTTTAAGATATTCATACCTGTACCACCAAAAACCTCTTTACCAATTACTACACCAAATACAACTGCTACTGATAGCATCCAAAGTGGTGTATCTACAGGTACAATTAAGGGTACTAACATACCTGTTACAAGGTATCCTTCTTCTACTTCGTGCCCTTTTATAACTGCAAAAATAAATTCTACAATCAATCCAACTCCGTAAGAAACAATTACAAGTGGCAATACTTTAATAATCCCAATCCAAAGGTTATCAAACGTAAAAAAGTTTGCTAGAACATTTGTTCTAAGTGATGGATCTATAGCTGCATAATGTTGGTAACCAGCATTAAACATACCAAAAATTAATATAGGAATTAAAGCCGTAATTACTGTATTCATCGTACGCTTTAAATCGTCTGCTGCTTTAATATGAGTTCCTCCATGAGTAACTTCATTTGGTAAGTATAAAAAAGTATGGATTGCGTTAAACGCAGGTGCCATTTTTGTACCTTTATACTTTTCTTTTAAATTGTGTAAGTTTTGTTTTAAGCCCATAATCTTATCCTAATTCTTCTCTCATTAAATCTAAACCTTCACGAATTATTTTTTGGTGAGGTTGTTTAGATACACAAATAAATTCTGTTAATGCAAAGTCTTCTGGGGCTACTTCGTAACCACCTAAAGCTTCCATTTCGTCTAAATCTTTATACATAAATGCTTTTAATAATTGCATTGGATATATGTCTAAAGGAAATACCTGTTCATAAGAACCTGTAACCACAAATGCTCTATGTTCTCCATTTGTGTTCGTATTTAAATCATACTTTTTATTAGGCGTTAACCAAGAAAAAGTTAATGCTCTAGAGGTAGATACTTTATCAAAAACAGGTTTATTCCATCCGAAAAATTCGTAATCATCTCCTTCTGGAATTGCTGTTATTTGATTGTCATAATACCCTAAAAATTCGTCTTCTTTAACTTCTTTTCCTGTTAAAACGTTTCCACTAATAATTCTAGTGTTATCGTTATTTAGGTTATTTTTTGTAATATCTGCAATACTTGCCCCAGCAATTGCAGTTACATATTGTGGATTTTTAAATTGAGAACCTGTTAAAGCAACTGTTCTTGCTAAATTTAACTTACCTGTTAAAAACAATTCACCTATAATCACTAAATCTTGTGGTGTAACAATCCAAACCACTTCCCCTTTATTTATAGGATCTATTTTAGCTATTTGTGTACCCACATTACCTGATGGATGTGGTCCAGAAACTTTATGCAATTCTACACCATTTAAACTTGCCAATGGCGAGTTTGATTTAGCACCAACAGAAACATGTACTTTACCTTCTGTTAATTTTGATATTGCTGTAATTGCTGCTTGCAATTCTTCTTCCTTACCAGCCAAAGTATAATCTAAATCTGCTGCTAATGGTGCACTTGCGTAAGCAGATACAAATATAGCTTTTGGTGCCTGATTTGGATTGGCAACAATGTCGTAAGGACGTTGCTTTATAAATGGCCAGCAACCAGCTTCAAATAAATAATTTTTTACTTCATCCGCAGACATTTCGCTTGCGTTTTTTGTACCAAAATCTTTATAAGATTGTGTTGCATCTGCAGCTATTTTTACTGCTAATACTTTTCTTCTTGCTCCACGAATAACCTCTGTAACTTTACCAGAAACAGGACTTGGAAATAAAATACGATCATCACTTTTTAAATGAAAAAGTGCCTCTCCTGCTTTTACTTCTGTACCTTCTTTGGCTGTTAATTTGGGTATTATTCCGTGAAAATCTTCTGGCTTAACTGCATAAACACTACTTTGATTGCTAATCGTAGTTGTTTTTTCTGCAATGCCAACAAGCTTAATATCTAAGCCTTTTTTAATACGAATGTCTTTTGACATAGTAAATTGGAATATTTAGTTATCTAAAAAAATCATGCAAATTTAAAGATTTTGGAAATGAAGAGTCATATAATTGGATG
>JBDNBB010000143.1:0-31068 GCA_039768135.1 Polaribacter sp. | reverse complement strand
TATAAGTATGCTTATTTACCTCTTTTTAATTATTGCCTTCTTTATTACATTTAACCAACATTCTCTAGCAAATAACAACAAAATTGCTATTGTTTTTGCAGAAGAAACAGAGGTGATGAATGCGCCAACCCTAAATTCAGAAGAGCTATTTACCTTGCATGAAGGTGCTAAGGTCACTGTTTTAGATACTATAGATAACTGGAAAAAAATTAAGTTAGCAGATGGTAAAATTGGCTGGATTGTAGCTAACGAAATTAAAGAGTTAGACGAAATATAATTTTTAAATTCACTTAAAAATATCTTTTTCTCACTATATTGCATTGGTTCCTTAAAACGAAGCAAAATCAATCAATCAAAAATTTCTCTCGTTTTTATCAGTGAAAACGAGTTCAATTAATACAAAGTAAAATTTATGTTTAAGCATTTAAAGAGTGACTTACCTGCAAGTGTTGTAGTGTTTTTTGTGGCATTGCCACTTTGTTTAGGTATAGCATTAGCAAGTGGTGCTCCCTTATTTTCTGGTTTAATAGCAGGTATTGTTGGTGGTATTGTAGTTGGTGCGTTATCTGGTTCTAAAATTGGTGTTAGTGGACCTGCTGCAGGTCTAGCAGCAATTGTTTTAACGGCAATTGGTACCTTAGGAGGTTATGAAAACTTTTTAGTAGCTGTAGTTATTGGAGGTGTAATTCAGTTAATTTTCGGAATTTTAAAAGCAGGTATTATTGGTTATTATTTTCCATCGTCTGTAATTAAAGGAATGTTAACAGGTATTGGAATTATAATTATTCTAAAGCAAATACCACACTTTTTTGGGTATGATGCAGATCCTGAAGGAGATTTTGCTTTTTTTCAAGTAGATGGAGAAAATACATTTTCTGAAATTTTTAAATCAATAAATAACATAAGTTTAGGTTCTACAGTAGTTGGTATTGTTGGTCTTGGGATTTTAATTTTATGGAGTAATGTCTTATCAAAAAAAGGAAAGATTTTTCAATTAATTCAAGGGCCATTAGTAGCTGTAGTTTTTGGTATTGTATATTATATACTTACAGATTCTACCTCTAAATTTGGGATTAGTTCAGAGCATTTAGTAAGTGTTCCAGTTCCTGATAGTTTCGATTCATTTTTGGGTCAATTCAGTTTTCCTAATTTTGCAGCAATTACAAACCCTCAAATTTGGGTAGTTGGTTTTACAATTGCATTAGTAGCAAGTTTAGAAACACTTTTATGTGTAGAGGCTACAGATAAATTAGATCCGCATAAAAATGTAACACCAACAAATAGAGAATTACTAGCTCAAGGTACAGGTAATATTTTGTCTGGTTTAATTGGTGGTTTACCTGTAACACAAGTAATTGTAAGAAGTTCTGCCAACATTCAATCTGGAGGTCGAACTAAATTATCAGCCATATTTCACGGTTTTTTATTGTTGATTTCGGTAATCTTAATACCAACATTATTAAATAAAATTCCACTTTCTGTTTTAGCAGCAATCTTATTAATTGTTGGTTATAAGTTAGCAAAACCAGCATTATTCAAAAAAATGTGGGATTTAGGGTGGAAACAATTTATTCCATTTACAGTAACAGTTGTAGGTATTGTATTTACAGATTTACTTGTAGGTATTGCTTTAGGTTTAGCAGTGGGTATTGTTATTATCCTTATCAAAAGTTTCCAAAACTCTCACTTTTTGCACATAGAAGATAAAAGTGATGGTAAAAACCGTATTAAAATGACGCTTGCAGAGCAAGTAACTTTCTTCAATAAGGGAGCTATTTTAAATGAATTAGATAGTTTACCAGAAAATACTTATTTAGAGTTAGATGTTAGAAAAACCATTTATTTAGATAATGATATTATAGAGATTTTAGAAGACTTTGCAGTAAAAGCAAATGAAAGATACATTGATATTAAAATAATCTCTGAGAGAGGAATTGTAGATAATCCAGAAAGTTTTATAGAATTCTTTAAATTGGAAAAAAAATCATAAAATAACATGAGAAATACAGCCATAAATAAGCAAGTACAAGACAATTTAACTCCAGATGATGTTTTAACAGATCTATTAGCAGGTAATGAACGTTTTATCAATAATGAGTTAGAAGAGGTTTCGCATTTAGATTTAGTACAACAAACTACTACTGGTCAATACCCAAAAGCAGTTGTGCTTTCTTGCATAGATTCTAGAGTTCCTGTAGAGCAAGTTTTTGATCAAGCAATAGGTGATGTTTTTGTAGCTAGAGTTGCTGGTAATTTCGAAAATGAGGATATTTTAGGTAGTTTAGAATACTCATGTGCAGTTGCTGGAAGTAAACTAGTTTTAGTATTAGGTCATGAAAGTTGTGGCGCTGTAAAAGCTGCTTGTGATGATGTTAAATTAGGTAACATTACACATTTATTAGCCAATATTATGCCGGCTGTAAAAAAATCAGCAAAAGAAATAGATGGTGATAATACTTCTGCAAATCCTAAATTTGTCGCAAAAACGGTAGAGAATAATGTGCTTTTAACAATTGATAGAATTAGAGAACGAAGCGAAATTTTAGCAGATTTAGAAAGTTCTGATGCTGTTAAAATTGTAGGAGGAGTATACTCTTTACAAACAGGTAAAGTAACAATGTTGTAATAAGAACATTCAATATTATAATAAAAGCTAAGTTTTAAACTCGGCTTTTTTTGTGGCTGATATTTAAGCTTTAATAAACTTTAAAGAAGGATTCTCTTCATCCATAATTGCAGGAATTAAGGTTGGTACAATAGATTTAATAGGATAAAATAGTACAGACTCATCTAACATTTCTTCATCAACAAAAGGAATAGTTTTATTAAACTTCTCAAAGAATAAAAAGAGTACGCTTAAAATTAAAGACCATTTTAAGGCTCCAAAAATGGCTCCAAGAATTTTATTTAACAAACCCAAAGCAGTAATGTCTGCTAACTTTGTAAGTAATTTTCCAACGAAAATAATGGCCAAAACAACTGCTAAAAAAGTAACAGCAAATGCTACAATTTTATTTGTTTGATGAGACCATTCTAAAACAGAGTCATTTAACGCATATTCTATATAGTAAGAATAGTGAATGGCACAAAAAACGCCAGCAACTATAGCAACCAATGATGCAATTGATGCAAAAAGACCACTCATAAAACCCCTTACAGCTGCAAAAAGTAATATGACAATAATGATAATATCAATTACATTCATGGTTTATAATTTGTGTAAATCTACAGTATATTTTATCAAATTAAAAATGCACATTGTATCTTTACATTTTAATATCAAAAATGACAAAAGAGAATACTTTAAAAGCAAAATGGAGTCTTTTAGTAAGCAAACTATCTGAAGATTTTGCAGATGGAGATGACCTAAATGTAGATGGTATTATTTATTTAATAGGTGTTCAAGAATTAGGGCAAGCTCATAGAACGTTTAAAAAAGATGAGAAAATGAACCTAATGCACATTGCCATTTGTAAGTTATTAGAACCTTATGGGTATTATGAATTCGATTATTTTGATGATGATGGTTGGCCTCATTATAAAATACTTACAGATTTACCGAATTTAAAACCAGGTGAACAAACTGTATTAATGAAAGAAGCTATTGTTACCTATTTTGAGGCTTTAGACTACTTTTAAACCTTAGGTTACACTCATTTTACGAATCATAACAGAGAAAACTTTAGGCATCCAACGTTTTACGTAAACACCCAACTTTTCTTTGGCTCCAGAAATATAAATTTCTTCTTTTTTCTGTTTGATAGCTTTAGCCATCAACTTTGCAAAACGATCTGGCTGAATACCATTGGCTGTTGCATGATCCATCTTATCTTGTGGAGAGCCATCACCAGTTAAAGCGTTTTTAGAAATATTTGTCTTCACAAAACCTGGGCAAACTAATGTTACAGCTATATTATCGTTAAAATGTTCTGCTCTTAAACTATCATAAAAACCATGTAATGCATGTTTACTAGCAGCATAACTAGATCTTAAAGGTGTGCCTATTTTACCAACAATACTTGTGGTTATTACAAATTGTCCGCTTTTATTAGCAATAAAATGAGGTAATAAAGCCTTAGCTAAAGCTACATTGCCTAAATAATTGATATCCATAATTCGTTTATCAACCTGAATACCGGTATCTTTTACTAAAGAACGCTGACTTATTCCTCCATTATTTACAAGAATATCAATTTTACCAAATGCAGCAATGGCTTCTTTTGTAACAAGTTTTAAATTGGTAAAATCTTCTAAATCTAAAGGAATTACCTTAACTTTATTAGGGTTTTTGCAAGCGTTTTTAACCAATTCTAAATCTTGCTTTTTTCTAGAAGATACTATTAATTGCGCTCCTTGTACTGCTAATTCTATAGCTAGTGCTTTTCCTATTCCAGAAGACGCTCCAGTAACCCAAATTGTTTTATTAGCAAAGCTCATAAGTGTATATTTAACGTTACAATATACCTATTTAAAAAGAGAAATAGTATTTTTGATATGCTTCTTGAAAAAAATTACACAAACGTAAACTAATTAATATGCTAAAGAAATTACTGCCATTATTACTATTTGTGACTTCATTTATATATGCTCAACATTCTATTAAGGGTGTAATGAGTCCTAAATTGGAATCTGACTGGTTAATTTTATACAAGTTAGAAGGTACAAAACAGGTATTTGTAAATAACACAAAAATTAAAACTGATAGTACTTTAATTGGAGGAAAGCAAGAAGCAGTTGGAAGGTTTGAATTTCAGCTACCACCAACTGCAAAACCTGGTGTTTATAGAGCAAATTATAAATTAGAAGGCGCAGGTTTTGTCGATTTTTATTACAATAACGAAGACGTTACCTTTATTTTTAATCCAGAGTATCCACAAGAATCTATAGCCTTTTCAGATAGTGAAGAAAATAAATTGTATCGTAATTATTTAGGTGATATTTCTAAGGCACAGCAAAGCTTAGATAGTATTCAGGTTGCATTTTTACAAGATCCAAGTTTAAACTTAGCAGATGCATATAAAAGTGCTTATAGCAATTTAAATAAGGTACAAGTGAAATACGATAAGCTTACAAAAAACAGATACATAGCTCCAGTAATTAGTGCTAGTTTAAGGGTGAACTCACCAACAATTTTAAATTCGGTAGATGCGTATTTATCAAGTATAAAAGCAACCTTTTTTGATCGATTAGATTTTTCTAACAAAACCTTAAAAAACTCTTCTTTTCTTACCAATAGAATTTTAGATTATATATTTTATATTAATTATTCAGATGATTTAGCAGAGCAGCAGAAATTATATAAGAAGTCGGTTAACACTGTTCTTTCTAAAATTTCTAATAAAAGCTACAAGAGAGATATTATAGCGTTTTTGGTAGATCAATTTGAGGCTTCTAAAAATATAGAAATTATTGATTTCTTATTTAAAGAACATTATAGCAAACTTCCTGTTGCTTTTCAAGACGCGAAGTTTAAGAAAGAAAAAGAGGCTTTGTTTGCCACAGAAATTGGCAGGATTGCTCCAGATTTTTCTTGGACAGAGAATGGAAGAAGATTTAAACTTTCTACTTTAAATGATGCAAATCATTATGTGTTGGTATTTTGGAGCACAAGTTGTTCTCATTGTTTAAGAGAAATTCCTCA
This sequence comes from Polaribacter sp., assembly GCA_039768135.1. Taxonomy (GTDB): domain Bacteria; phylum Bacteroidota; class Bacteroidia; order Flavobacteriales; family Flavobacteriaceae; genus Polaribacter. Next base: position 25,427 of record JBDNBB010000143.1, on the reverse strand, counting down.
ATTGCATAGATACATAAAACCGAAATCGAATATTAAAGTAGTGGGGTTTGCCTTAGAAAAAGAAGCTTCTATTTGGCAAACGTATACCAAAGCAAACTTAACAGGATGGCATAATGTGTTGGGTTTAAATAAATGGGAAAATAAAACTGCAAGAATTTATCAAATAAATTCTACGCCTACCTATTTTATTTTAGACAAGAATAAAAAAATTGTTGCCAAGCCAAACGATATCAATGATGTAAAAACATTTGTAGAGAAACTCTAAAAATGCAAAAATGCATCTTCAAGGTGCTCTATTTTGGTTTCTTTTTTATTGGTGATAATAGCAATAATATCAAAACGTACTTCTACATCTAAATCATTATTGGTAACATAGAAATCTATTGCAGATGTTAGTAGTTTTATTTTTTTGGGATTTACAGAGTCTTGAGGGTTTCCAAAATATGCTGAGGTTCTGGTTTTAACCTCTACAGCAATAAGAATATCCTCTTTTTGGGCAATAATATCTACTTCAGCCTTTAAATACCGATAGTTCTTTTCAAGAATTTTATAGTTCTTTTTTAGTAAAAAATTGACAGCTAATTGCTCTCCTTTTTTACCAAGTTCATTATGTTGTGCCATAATGTGAATTTACAAATTAATGCCTATTTTTAAGGCATGAATTTTCCTTTTGGTTTTGGACAAAAAAGCTCATTACTTTTAATCTTCTTTTTTCATGGTATTGTATTTTCATTCTTACTATTAAGAAAAGGACTCTTATACAATAATAAACCCAGTAAATGGTTAAGTTTTTTGCTGTTCTTGTCTGCGATGTATATTGCTCCATACATGCTAGGTTATGCTAGTTGGTATACTAAAATAGTTACTAGAGAAATTTTATTTTTTGTGCCTTTTATGCAGGTGTTGTTAATAGGCCCAGTCATTTATTTTTACACCAAAAGTTTGTTGAATCCGTCTTTTAAAATTGATAAAAAAGACCGTTTACATTTTATACCAGCTTTATTTTATTTAGCTTATAGTTTAGTCGTTTTTGTTACGGATAAACTTATTCTAGACGAATTTTATTTTTATGCAGATGGTAGAGATAAAGATTTGGCCAATTGGTATCAAACAGCAGGAGTACTATCTATGTCTTATTATCTAATATTAAGTTTAAAGCATTATTCAACTTACAAGAAGTTAGTTTTTGATAAAGTTAGTTTTGCAAATTCTATTTTATTTCAATGGATTCAAAATTTTTTAATAGCCTTTTTATCGATTATTACTTTAAGAGTTTTATTGTTTGTTTTAAATCCAGAATGGGGTGAGTTTGGTAGTCAATTTTGGTACTATATTGTATTTTCCTTTGTAGCTTTTTATATCTCTATTAATGGATATGCAAATGCAGTTAAAATGTCTTTTTTTAATGATGTTAATTCAGAAAACGTAAATGTATTTTCTGAATTAGAAATTGATGATAAACCAAAACAAGAAACTATAAACCAAAAGGAACTTGACCTTTGGAAAGAAAAAATTCTGCAATTAATTAAGGTTGATAAAATCTACGAAAATCCAAAACTCACACTTTCGGATGTTTCAAAATGCTTAGAAACAAACCCTAAAACAATTTCAAATAGTATCAATTCTGGATTTGAGATGAATTTTAATGACTTTATCAATCATTATAGAATTGAGGCTGTAAAAGAAAAATTAAAAGAAGAAGCACATAAAAAATCAACTTTATTAGGTATCGCTTTTGATTGCGGCTTCAATAGTAAAGCGACTTTTAACAGAGCTTTCAAAAAAAGCACATCAGAATCACCCAAAGATTATTTGCAAAAGTTATCATAGAATTTGGTGTCAAATCAAGATTTGAAGCGCTTCAACCTGCATAATCTTACATCTTTGTATCAAATTAAAAGCACTATCATGAAAATTTATATCTCATTCGTATTCCTATTTTTCTCAATTATCGCATTTACTCAAAATGCTCAAATTTCAAAAATAGATTCTATTGTAAATTCTAAGATTGGTAATAATGATCCAGCATTATTTGTTGGTGTTGTTAAAGATGGTAAAATCATCTATCAAAAAGCAAAAGGCCTATTAAGCTTACAACATAATGTAAAAGCAACTGTAAATTCGGTTTCTAATATCGCATCTACAGCTAAGCAATTTACAGCGCTAATGATTTTAAAATTATCTATGGAAGAGAAGTTAGATTTAGAAGATGATATCAGAAAATTTTTACCTTCTTTTTATCCTAATGTAAAAGAGAATATAAGAATTAGGCACTTGCTAAATCATACAAGTGGTATTAGAGATTTTTACGATTTAATGAGTATTCAGCAAAATCCTTGGTGGAGAAGAGAAGGCTTAGACAATAAAGATGCACTAAAGCTCTTAGAAAAACAAGAAGATTTAGCATTTAAACCAGGTTCTAGATATATGTATAGCAATTCTGGCTATACTATTTTAACTAAGATTATTGAGGAGGCTTCAGGAGAGGGATTTCATAAATACTCTAAGAATTTCTTCGAAAATCTGGGCATGAAAAATACGCAATTTTTAGAGGATTATATGTACATAATTCCTAATCAGTCTCTACCATATTCAGATTGGGGAGATGGATTTTGGCAACAATACCCAATGATTACGAATTTATTTGGAGATGGATTTTTATTTACCTCTATAAAAGATCAAATGGTTTTTGAGCAAGCTGTACAGAACGCAAATTACAACAATAACAGATTGTTAATTGAGAGTCAGCAACCAATAAAAAATAGCGAAATTAAAACCTATGGTTTTGGTTTGGAGTTGGAAAACAGATTGTATAGAAAAGCTGTACATCATTCAGGAGGTACAGGTTCTTATCACTCACAAATGGTGCGTTTTCCTGATGATAAATTAACTGTTTTTGTAATGAGTTCTAACAGTAAAATTTGGAGTGGCTATATAGCAGATGAAATTGCAAATGAGTTTTTATCACCTGCTAAAATTAAGAAAAAGTATGATGATGAATTAAACGAAGCCTTAGCTTTAACCTCTAATGAAATTGTTGGTCAATACAAATCTGAAGGAGAATATTTAATTAGAATTGAAAAGAAGAACAATTCTTTATTTTGGCGAAATGGAAACAATAATCCTATTGAATTAATTAAAGAAACCAATACTATTTTCAGAAAAAAAAGATCACCAAAGAACAAGGTTGGCTTTTTTGAAGGTAAAATGATTTCTTTTTATGATAATGGAAAAACCTATAAGTACAAGAAAATTGCTTATGAAAAAGCAACTTTAGCAGATTTAGAAAGTTATGAAGGTCATTACTTTAGTAGAGAGTTAGATGTAGAATTTGAACTGTTTTTAAATGATAAATACGAATTATATATTTCTAGAGATGAGTGGAAAAAAGATAGAGTAGTAGAAATTCTAAATAAAAATGAACTTTTGGTAAATGATTACATTTTAAACATTGAAAGAGACCAGTTTAATAGAGTTACAGAAATTCTTTTAACCACAAATCGAGTTTTAAATAATAGGTTTATTAAGAAATCTAATTTAAAGTTTCAACCAAAAATTAAAACAGAAAATGGCTCAATAAATGTAACTACTATAGGCTCTAGAAAAGGAAATTCGTCTCAGATTTTACTTACCAAAAATTATGAGAATGGAAACGAAATTTGGTCTCAACAGTTTGGTGGAAAGAGCTATGACAAAGCAAGCTCTATCTTGGCAACTGAAGATGGCTACTTAATTATTGGATCTACCAGTTCTTATGGCAAAGGAAACTATGATATGTTTGTAATTAAAACCGATAAAAAAGGAAAGAAAATTTGGCAAAATACATATGGAAACTTCTATAATGAATACGGCTATTCAGCAGAAAAAACAGAAAATGGTTATATAATTAAAGGAACCATTCAAAACTGTACCTCAAATTCAGATGTATTTAATAGAACTTGTACAACCAATGTTTGGTTTGTTACTATTGATAAAAACGGAAAAGAGTTGTCTAATAAAGTTTTGGAAGAAATAGAAATTTAATCGAAAGAAAAAATAGATGTTTCTTTAGTAATATTAATTTTTAAAGTTCTCCCAAAAATTAAGGCTCTATTATCTGCTTCATGGCCTGCAGGAAAATTAAAAATTACGGGTATGTTTTCTGGAACAACATCTAAAATAAGTTGTTCTATAGAACTACCCCATTTTGTAGCGTTTTTCTTAATCAAAGACATGTCACCTATAACTACTGCACTTAAATTTTTAAAATAGCCAGCTCGTTTTAAGCTTTGTAACATTCTATCTATGGCATATTTGTATTCACCAATTTCTTCTATAAATAGAATTTTATTATCTGTGAGCATTTGGCTTTTAGAGCCTAACATAGAGGCTTGTATGGCTAAATTTCCACCAATCAATTCACCTTCCAAACTTGTTTTGCCTAACGTTCTATTGTAGCTTGAGTTTTTAATAGAATAAGATATATCATCTCCAAAAAGAGCAGTTTTAAAACTAGTTATCGTTTTTTCAATTTCTTCTGGTTTTTGTTCAAGACTTGTAGCCATCATTGCATGTAAACTTTGTACACCTAGGTTATTTACATGATTATGAAAGGCAGTAATATCAGAATAACCAATAATCCATTTAGGATTATTCTTAAAGTTTTTAAAATCTAGTGCATCTAAAATTCTTACAGCGCCATAACCACCTCTAGCTGCCCAAATTGCTTTAATAGTTTTATTATCTAAAGCATCCTGAAAATCAGCAGTTCTTTCTTCATCAGAACCTGCAAAATGATTGTTATTTTTGTAAATATTCTGTCCAATAACCACATGTAAGTCCCAACTTTCAGCCAGTTGTTTGGCTTTTAAAATGGTGGCTTGTCTATTTTTTAAAATACCTGCAGGAGCTACAATTGCAATAGTATCTCCAGCTTTTAGAAAAGGTGGAGTAATCATTTTTTCTTGAGCATGTGTAAACCCAAAGGTTATTAAAAGTAAAAAAATATAAATCTTATTCATCATTTTTATAAATTTTGTGCCAACCCAAACCAAAAGTTAGACCTAAACCAACATATGATCTTTTAGCAATATTTGCATGTAACTTAAACCCAATAGACCTACCAAAACCAGTAGGTTTACCAACAGGGATTAAACCGTAAAAAATTCTAAATCGTTGTTTTTTCTTTTTAAACCAACTAATACCAGCTTCTATAGGAAAACCAACATAATCTATGGTTAAATTATCATTCTCAAAACTTCTGTCATAAGAAGCGTAAGAAATTCCTCCAGAAAAATGATACGAAAATCCGTCCTCTATATATCTTTTTCCATATAATAGTGAGTATTCTGTCATGGTTTCACTTTCTATGTTGATTGGAATTATTAAAAAGAAATCAATTTTTTTAATGTTAATTACTTGTAATGCTCTAAATGTGAATAAATTATTCTTGTTTTGATAATTTATAGAACCACCTACTGCAAACCCTCTGATAAAACCATTTGAGTAACCTAGACTAAAATCACCAAAGACAATTGGGTTTGGTTTTAGGTGTAAGCTATCTAAATTTTCTTGAGCTTTTACCAATGAAAAAACTAGTAAAAAAACAGCAAGTAGTATTTGTTTAAACATTAAAAGGCTATTCATTTATGCATTATAGTGTTTAAAAAACACCCAATGTAAATGTATCAATTTTCAATGGTTTTTAAAACCATGTTTTCGTACTTTTGTACCTTCAAAAATGATTCCAAAAAATTAAGAGAAACACTATGAGTGCTCCAAAAAGATACACAATTACAGCAGCTTTGCCTTATACAAATGGTCCAATTCATATTGGTCATTTAGCAGGGGTTTATGTACCTGCAGATATTTATGCACGTTATTTACGTTTAAAAGGTAAAGACGTAGCTTATATTTCTGGTTCAGATGAACATGGAGTTGCCATACCAATGAGAGCAAAAAAAGAGGGTGTTTCTCCACAAAATATTATAGATAAGTATCATACTATTATTAAAACATCTTTTGAAGATTTTGGTATTTCTTTTGATAACTACTCAAGAACGTCAGCAGAAATTCACCATAAAACTGCTTCAGATTTTTTTGTAAAAATGTACAATGAAGGTGATTTTGTAGAAGAGGTTACTGCACAATTGTATGATGCTGAAGCAGACCAATTTTTAGCAGACAGATTTGTTGTTGGTACTTGCCCAAAATGTGGTTTTGAGGAAAGTTATGGAGATCAATGTGAAAATTGTGGTACAAGTCATAATGCAACAGATCTAATTAATCCTAAATCTGCAATTACTGGTAATGTACCAACCGTAAAAGAAACAAAACATTGGTTTTTACCTTTAGATAAGCATGAAGATTTTTTAAGAAAATGGATTTTAGAAGGGCATAAAAAAGATTGGAAACCAAATGTGTATGGTCAAGTAAAATCTTGGGTAGATGATGGTTTAAGACCAAGAGCAGTAACTAGAGATTTAGATTGGGGAATTCCTGTTCCTGTAGAAGGAGCAGAAGGTAAAGTACTGTATGTTTGGTTTGATGCCCCTATTGGGTATATTTCATCTACCAAAGAATGGGCTGCAAGAGAAGGTAAAAATTGGGAAGATTATTGGAAAAAAGACGATACTAAATTGGTGCATTTTATAGGGAAAGACAACATTGTTTTTCACTGTATTATTTTTCCAAGTATGTTAAAAGCACATGGAGATTATATTTTACCAGATAATGTGCCAGCCAACGAATTTTTAAATTTAGAAGGCAATAAATTATCAACCTCTAAAAACTGGGCAGTTTGGTTGCATGAGTATTTAGAAGACTTTCCAAATCAGCAAGATGTTTTGCGTTATACATTAACTGCAAACGCACCAGAAAGTAAAGACAACGATTTTACTTGGAAAGATTTTCAGGCAAAAAATAATAATGAGTTGGTTGCCATTTTTGGTAATTTTATAAATAGAGTTGTAGTTTTAACGAACAAATATTATTCAGGAATTGTACCTACACCAAATGATTTTACAGAAGTAGATGAGGATGTTTTAGCTGCTGTAAAAGAGTTTCCAAACGTAATAGGTAAATCTGTAGAAAGATATAGATTTAGAGAAGCAAGTCAAGAATTAATGAACTTGGCAAGATTGGGTAACAAGTATTTAGCAGATGAAGAACCTTGGAAAGTGATTAAGGTTGATGAAGAACGTGTACAAACAATAATGTATGTAGCCTTGCAAATATCTGCAGCATTAGCAGTTGTTACAGAGCCATTTTTACCATTTACATCAACAAAATTAAAAGGTATTTTAAATTTAGAAGCCTCTATTTCTTGGGATGATATTTCTGATAAAAACATTTTAATTGAAGCAACACATCAAATAAATAAAGGAGAATTATTATTCTCTAAAATAGAAGATAAAACTATTGATGCTCAGTTAGAAAAACTACAAGCGACCAAGTTAGCAAATGAGCAAGAAAATAAAGTAGTTGAGCCTCAAAAAGAAACTGTAGAGTTTGATGATTTCACCAAATTAGATATTAGAATTGGTACCATTTTAGAAGCTGAAAAAGTTACAAAAACTAAAAAACTGTTGAAACTTAAGGTTGATGTGGGTATAGATACAAGAACCATTGTTTCTGGTATTGCAGAGAGCTTTTCTCCAGAGGCTATTATTGGTCAACAGGTTTCTGTTTTGGTAAATTTAGCACCAAGAAAAATTAGAGGAGTAGAAAGTCAAGGTATGATTTTAATGACAGATACTCCAGATGGTAAATTGGCTTTTGTAGCACCAGAAAAAGCAGTTAAAAACGGTAAAGCAGTGAGCTAATGTTAAAGATAGCACATCATCCTATTTATCATCACCCTTTAAAAGAAGGGCATCGTTTTCCGATGATAAAATACGATTTGCTACCTGAACAACTCTTATACGAAGGTACTTGTACTGCTGCCAATTTTTTTGAACCAGAAATACCAGATAACAAGCACTTTTTTACAGTTCATGAACCAGAGTATTTTTTCGATTTATTAAATATTACCTTAGATCAGAAAGCAGCAAGAAAAATAGGTTTCCCTCTTTCTGAAGTACTCATAGAAAGAGAAATGGTAATTGCAGATGGTACCATGAAAGCCTCTGAATTTGCTTTGCAAAACGGAATTGCCATGAATATAGCAGGAGGCACACATCATGCTTTTTCTAATAGAGGAGAAGCTTTTTGTATGTTAAATGACCAAGCTGTTGCTGCAAAATACCTTCAGGACAAGAATTTAGCAAGCAAAATACTTATTGTAGATTTAGACGTACATCAAGGAAATGGAACAGCAGAAATTTTTGAAAATGACGCTTCTGTTTTTACTTTTTCTATGCATGGTAAAAGTAACTATCCTTTTGTTAAAGAAAAATCAGATTTAGATATTGCTTTAGAAAACGACACAAATGATGTTGATTTTCTATCGATTTTAAAAGAAACCTTACCCAGATTAATTGCCCAAGAACAACCAGATTTTATTTATTATTTATGTGGTGTAGACGTTTTAGCTACAGATAAATTAGGGAAACTTGGTATGAGTTTAGAGGGATGTGCAGCAAGAGATGAATTTGTTTTAAAAACTTGTTTTGATAAGCAGATTCCTGTTATGTGTTCTATGGGGGGTGGTTATTCTAAAGATGTTAATATTGTTGTTGATGCGCACGCCAATACGTTTCGTTTAGCACAAGAGATTTACTTTTAAAGTAACATTTTATTGAAATAATTTTACAGTCTTATCTTTATCATCTGCTTTTATTTCTACCAATAGTTTTCGTAAACCTATCCTGTTTACTTTGTACACTTTGGTACCAACACTCCATTTTTCTTTTCTTGTAAAGCCAGGCATCATTGGGAAACCGTAACTAAAACTACTACCGTCTTTCTTAGGCCCAACTACTACAAAATTATTTCTGTTCCAAGAATTATTTTTAATTTTAAAAGAGATCCAAGTAAGGTTATTGTTGATGCTCTTTTTAGTTTTTGCAGTGGCTCTTTTGGTATCTCCTTTTAATGACTTTGGTGTATTTGCTAATACCAATTTTCCATCATTTTTAACAATAGAATAAATTTCATCCTTAGCATACACAGTTGCTTTTCCTCTTCCCCAAATATTAACTCTGGCATTTTCTGCAATTAATTTAGAAGCTTCAACTTCACCTAATTCAACTCCAACATTAAACTGATTTACATTACCAGAGACAACAACTTTACCAATTAAAGCCATTATGTTTAGAAAATCAGTATTTACATTATTTAGATATAAAGTTTCGTGAGTGCCTGTTTCTAATCTTTCTAATTTAGGCGCACCAATTTTAATGATTATACTTTGTGAAGGTTGTATCCATTCTAACTGATTTAGATTTAGTGTACCATCAACAATTTCAGTATCAATTTTATCAAATAAATTACTATCTGTGGTAATTTGCATGCTTTCACTTAAACCTTGGTCTACAGTAATTTTAGCATATAAATTAACTTTAAGTTCTTTTAGATTAGTAACCTTGTATGTTCTTGTTTCAATGGTTTTATTCCCTTTTACTTGAGAAAGTAAAGTTGAACTCGTAAGTATTAAAAGGATAAGTAATTTTTTCATGATATTATTTTTTAGTAATTATAGCTAGAGTATCGTTAAATTTAGTTTGATATATTAGTGTCTCTGGTTTATATTCGAAGGTAATTTGTCTGTTTTCTGAATTCTTTAATTCAAAATCAAATCCATTTTTAACAAATTTGAAGGTTATGCTATTTACAGCAGTAGTTTCTTTAAAATTTACTTCATAAATACCATCATTATCATCATCTGTAAGAGGAAAACTTTCTCTCCATTGTTTTGGTAAAAAACTACCTCTAATACCTAGAGATTCTATGTTTTCTAATTCATTTGTATCTACTTTAAAGGTTACACTTTTTATGTGTTCTTCTTGAACACAACTTGCAAGTACACCCATAAAGAATAGGCTTAATGTTATTATTTTTCTCATATTTTATTGATTAAATTTTTTAGCGATTAAAAAGTCGATTCCAAATCTTCCTGAACCCAAATACAGATGATAAATTGATACCCATAAAAAGCCCATTGCTGGTAACATAGACCACATACCTTGGTTCCATTTTTGAAAAAAAATAGCCACCAACATTGTACATAAAATTAAAAATGATGCTATTCTAGTCTTAAACCCAAGAGCTAATAATAAACCGCCAACAGCTTCAGAGAAAGCACCCATCCATGCAAAAAATACAGGAGCTATTGCAAAGATTCCTCCATACTCTGCAACATCTTTTGGAAACCAAGCAACAACCTCAAATAAACCTAAGTTGGGTGTATTAGACCAAGGCAAGCCAAATTTATCTGATCCAAAACTTAAGGTTAATAGCAAGCCACAAATAATTCTAGGAATGCTAAAGAGTAAATCTGCAAACCAACTTTTCTGAATAATTGGAGTGATAATGAATTTAGATAATGTTATAAAACGTGTTTTCATACTAGAATAATTGTTCTGTTTGATTTCTGGTACAAAGTTGGAACATATCTATTCTTTTAAAGGCTTAAAAGATAAAAGCAGGCCTTATTTACAATTTGAGACGTCTTAATTTGAGATTAAAGAAAGAGAAAATCTACTATAATCCTTACGATTTAAGGGTGTTTAAGAATTCTGTAGGTGAAGTTTGTGTAACTTTTTTAAATACTCTATTAAAGGTTGCTTTGCTATTAAAACCACAATCATAAGCAATACCTAGTAAAGAAAAATCTTTATGTTCTCCAGATTCTAACTTTTCTTTAAATGTATTTACTCGATATTCATTAATAAAGTCATTAAAGTTTTTAGCAAAACCAATGTTTATAATTTTACTTAATTCTGCTCTAGAAAAGTTTAGAGAAGTTGATAAATCAGAAAGATTTAAATCTGGATTTAGATATGGTTTTTCTGTTTTCATGTAATTAGAAACCTTTTCTAAATCTTCTGAAGAAAACTCACTCATATTATTTTTTTGTTGAGGTATACTTTCTGGATTTGGAGAAAAGCTAAAGGTTAATTTATTCAGTTTTGTAGTATCTGTAAAATACCCTTTAATACCAACAAACAAAACTACAAGTGCCATAAAAATATTAAGCCACCAGCGTTGTTTATAATTTAATTCAATAATTAAACTACCTACAATATCTTGCAAAGAACTGTATAGGAATATTAATGTAAATGCAATTAAAAAACTAAGAATCCAATTAAGTTCTAGTTTATAAGTGTTAGAAAAGTATTCTCTAATTCTTTTTCTATAATTGTAAAATAGCTGAAAAGTAAACGCCAAATACAAAAGCATTTGAGCAAAACTTACAAAAACCCAAAGAGGAGAAACTATTGGCTCTTCTATAGAAAGTTTTAAAACACCATTTTGTGTTTCATTAAAACCAGGCTGTAAACTGTCGTAAACATAAATTCCTAATCGAAAAATTATTAGACAAAAAGCTAATAAAAAATGAAGCCAATCTTTTTTACGGAATTTAAAATTTGAAGTTGTAATTGTTTTTACATAAAAGTAAATTAAAGGTGCAATTGCAACACCCATAGGAATTAAAAAATAGTTGATTTTTGTATTTCTAAATACATTATACCAACCCATAAAACCTACAGTATAACAAGTTTGTTCGTAGCAAATTATAAGTAAAATAAGCCCTAGAAATAAGTCTGATATATTTTTCTGTTTGAAATACCTAGCAAACAAAAGCGCAACAAAAATTAGTCCTTGAACAACAAGTATTAATAATGGTGTGCTGTATAAATTAAAGTCTGGAAAGGATAAGAAAAATGATAGCATTATATTATCCTAAAACAGTGCTTTTCTTTAATTCTTTAACAAATGGCTGACTGTATAACCTTTGACCTAATGCAGCATTAATAGCATTTGCAATAGCACCACCTGCTGGTGGTAAACCAGGTTCTCCTAAACCTGTTGGTTTTTTATCATTCTCTACAAAATAGACAGCAACTTTAGGCGTTTCTTGTATTCTAATAAGTCTATAGGTATCAAAGTTTTTATGTTCTGGCTTACCATCTTTAAATGAAAAATCAGAATACATTGCATGTCCAATTCCATCTAAAACTCCACCTTCAACCTGATTTTTTGCACCAGTAGGATTCACTAAAATTCCACAATCTACAGCAACTGTTACCTTTTCTATAATAGGATATCCGTCCTTTAATGATATATCTGCAATTTCTGCTACATGTGTATTATGACTATAATAAGCAGCAAAACCTTGGTACACTCCTTCTTTGGTATTACCCCAATTTGCTTTTTCTCTTACCAATTTAATAGTGTCTTCCATTCTCTGACCAGAATATTCTATCTTTTCATCAGAAGTGTTTTTTACATTTTGTAATAGATCTAATCTTAGCTGAATGGTATCCACTCCTAATTCATTTGCCAATTCATCAAAAAAGGTTTGTTCTGCAAAGGCTAAGAAATTTGTGTAAGGTGCTCTCCAAGCTCCTGTAGTTATATTACTTGCATGGCTTTCAGTATCTACTTTATAGTTTGGGATACAACCTGCAGGGAAAAAGTTGGTAATAGCACCATACATATTTCCGTTTATGGCAGCCTCTTTTAAGTAATATCCAGAAACTTTACCATCTTTTAAAGAGGCTTTAATTCTATATTTACTCGCAGGTCTATAAGTACCAGCTGTCATATCATCTTCTCTAGAGAAAACCACTTTAATAGGTTGTTTAGCAATGTTTGAAATTTCTGCAGCTTCTAAGGCAAAATCTCCATACAAACGTCTACCAAAACCACCACCCATTCTTGTCATTTCACAATGAATAGTTTCTGGTTTTCTGTTTAGTAATTTTGCAACTCTATTTACGGTCCATTGAGGAGTTTGAATTGGCCCAACTAAATGTACTTTATCTGCAGTAACATCTGCATAAAAATTCATAGGTTCTAAGCAGTTATGAGGTAAAAAAGGAGCATGATAGGTTCTCTCAATTACTTTGTCTGCATCAGCAAAGGCTTTATTAACATTACCATCTTCTCTTCTTGTATTAAACTTTTTACCATCTAAAATTTTGGTTAAAATTTCATCATGATTTTTAGTGCTTTCTGGTTTTTCAGATTTCCAATTTGCAGATAATGCTTTCTTACCTTTCATTGCAGCCCAAGTAGAATTTGCTAAAACAGCTATGTTATCACCAAATTTTAGTACATCTATAACTCCATTTACAGCTTTTGCCTTAGCATCATCAAAATCTACTAATTTTTGCCCAAATGCAGGTGGTCTTAAAACAGAAGCAATCATCATATTATCTGCTTTGTAATCTAAACCAAAGAGTGGTTTACCCGTAATAATTTTATCTATATCTACATTAATAGCATCTTTACCAATAATGGTAAAGTCTTTGGTTTCCTTTAGCTTAACATCTTCTGGAACCTCCAATAAAGCAGCTTCCTTTACAACATCTCCGTAATTAAATTCATCTCCATTTGCGTTGGTAATAATTCCTTTAGAAGTTTTTAAAGTAGATACATCTACATTCCATTTTGTGGCTGCAGCATTTAATAGCATTTGTCTTGCAGTTGCTCCTGTTTGCCTTAAAGCATCCCAACCTTGACGAATAGATTGGCTTCCACCTGCAACTTGTCTTGTAAAGTTTTTAGTATCTAAAGCACCTTGTGCAACTGTAACTTTGCTCCAATCTGCATCTAGTTCTTCTGCAATTATCATTGGCATAGCTGTTTTTACACCTTGACCAATTTCTGGATTTGGAGAAAAAATAGTTACATATCCTTCATCAGAAATTCTAATAAAGGCATTAAAATCGTTAAAGTTTAAGCTAGCAACATCTACTGGCATTGTTGCTTCTGGTTTGCAGGCTGTTAAAAAGTTAAATCCTATTAGTAAACCACCACTTGCTAGAGCTGAGGTTTTTAAAAAATTTCTTCTACTAAAATTATCTTTGTTATGTAGTTTCATGTTCTTCAAATTTTAGTGATTACAATTTTTCTGCAGCTACTTTTACTGCTTTTTCAATTCTATTATAAGAGGCACATCTACAAATGTTACCATGCATTGCTTCTCTAATTTCTTCTTCTGATGGATTACTGTTTTCGTTTAAAAAAGCAGATGCTGTCATAATTTGACCTGCTTGACAATAACCACATTGAGGTACATCAATTTCTTTCCAAGCTTCTTGCACAGGGTGTTTACCATCTTCAGATAATCCTTCTATAGTTGTAATTTTTACATCATCTAAAAGTGAAACTTTCATTTGACAACTTCTTACAGCTGTTCCATCTAAATGCACAGTACAAGCACCACATTGTGCAATTCCACAACCAAACTTTGTACCTACTAAATTTAGTTCATCTCTTAAAACCCATAAAAGGGGAGTGTCTTCATCTGCAGTCACAGATTGATTTTTTCCATTGATATTTAACGTATAGTTTGGCATAGGAAGTATTTTTAGAATTGGATTTGTAAGTTACAAAAAAATCTAATTGAAAATAATGGCCCCAATAATTTAACAATTCTATAATTTAATTTTCTGAACTATAGAAATTAAAACCTAAGGTTGGTTTGTAATTGGCATCAAATAAAGTGGCATTGTCCCAATGAGAACCTTGGCCCCATCTTGTAGAACAATTGTTAGAAACCCAAGCAGGCTCCCAATAAACCAAACCAGAACCGCCTGCATTTTTTATGGATGTTTTAAGGTCTAATAGATATTTTAATTGCCCAACTTGAGTAGCATCATACCCAGAAATTAAAGCATCTGTTCCTAAAATATTATTTGCATTATCTGCATTTAAAAGGCTAAATGGATAGGCTGTTTCTACAATCATTAATTTTTTATTGTAGGTGTCAATTAATCCTTTTAAAACAGGTGTTACATTTTGAATGGTATATTGAGACCAATTAGGGTAATAAGATAAACCAATCCAGTCGAAATCTTTAACCCCATTTTCATTTGCTTCTTTAAACCACCAAATTCCATTCTCTGGCTGGGCAATATGCAGCATTACTTCTATATTCTTGTTTTTTGCTAATGACAAATCTCTTACTGCTTTTATACCTTTATTAATTAAATAGGAATTTCTAGACCAATCCATAGCATTTGCATTATTGTCTTTCTGCAGTATCATCAAATTAATTTCATTGCCCACTTGAACCATTTCTGGCAGTAGATTTTTGCGTGATAATTTGTCTAAAATCTTATAAGTGTAATTATAGATTGAATCTCCTAAAACTGGTAAATTTTCTACAACTGGTAACCAAGCTTTAGGTATTTCTTGTTTTTCAGGATCTACCCAATCATCTGAATAATGAAAATCTAAAAGTACTTTTGTATTTGTGTTTTTTGCTCTTTGAATTGTTTTTTCTACATCTTCGTAGTTAGAGTAGTTGGTCCAGGTTGGTTTATGCCATAGACGAACACGAACTAAATTGTTTCCTCCATCAGCAAAAATTTTGAACACGTCTTCTGTATCTCCATCTTTATTTTTATAGTTTACTCCACAGTTTTCCATTTCATTTACATAAGATAAATCTGCACCAAGATAAAATTCACTTTTAGTAGTATCTGGTAAAATTGGGACATCTGTATCAGGTTCTTTTTCTGTGGAACATGCAAGTAAAAAGACAGATAACGAAGAAAATAAGAGGTACTTTAGTCTTTGCTTAAGAATAGATTTCATTTTTAGTGTGCTAAATTTCACGTGAAGTTAGTAAAACTTTTACAGCTCTAAAAAATAAAAGTCTGGATTGTAAATCCAGACTTTATAAAGCTATTTGTTTCCTAACATTAGTAACTCATTGCAGACAATTTCTGTTACATATCTCTTTTCACCTTCTTTTGTTTCATAGTTTCTGCTGGTAAGTTTACCTTCTATAGCAACTTCATTTCCTTTTTGTAGATATCTTTCTATAATATCTGCAGTTTTATTCCAGGCTACAATGTTATGCCATTGAGTATCTGTTACTTTTTCACCTTTGGCATTTTTATAACTTTCATTGGTAGCAATAGAGAATTTTGCTAATTTTTTACCACTATCTAAAGTGATGATTTCTGGATTGTTTCCTAAATTTCCAATTAACTGTACTTTGTTTCTTAACGTACTCATAAGATAAGTTTTTGTGCATCTGTTTTTAAATGCAGGTTTATAATTTAATTTGTTGTTAAATAGATACTAAAAACATTTAGCATTTATAACAATGCAAAGATGCAACACCATCAAAAGTTTAACCGGTTTAAAAGCACTTACTTTCGGTTGTAAATATTTGTAGTCGTTTGTAATCGAATAAATTGTTGTACTTTTATTGGATGGAAAAAAGAAGTTGTTTAGAGTGTGGAGAAGTTGTAAATGGTAGAGTGGATAAGAAATTCTGTTCTGATTATTGTAGAAATTCGCACAATAATAAAGTAAATAAAGACAGTAAAAACCTAATTAGAAATATTAATAATAGGTTGAGAAAAAATTATAAAATTTTATCTGATTTAAATGTTTCTGGTAAAACCAAAGTAACTAGAACCAAATTATATGACAAAGGTTTCGATTTTCAATTCTTTACCTCTATTTATAAAACAAAAACAGGTAACACCTATTTTTATGTCTATAATGAAGGTTATTTGGCCCTAGAAAACGAAATTTTTTTATTGATAAGAAAAGAAGCTTAACACTATTTCCAAGTATTTCCCTTTACTTTAATTGCTGCTTTTAAAACATCTTTTTGACTTAATTGCCCTATTAACTTTCCATTATCACAAACAGGAAACCTTCTTCTATGTGAGCTAATGAATTTAAAAGCGGCATCAAAAATATTCATGTCTTTATCTATAGTATCTACATCTGTAACCATGTATTTACCAACTGTATTATTTGTGTCAGAAGGCATGTTGTAATACTTACTTTCAGAGATATGTTTTATACAATCTGTTTCAGAAATAATACCAATTAATTGATTGTTATCATTCACAACTGGGCCTCCAGAAATTTTATTTTTAATCAATAAAGAAATAACATGATCTAAAGAATCTTCTGCTTTAAATGTTATTAATTTAGTAGTCATGTAGTCAGAAACTAAAATTTGTTCTTCGTTCTTATTTTGAGACTCATCTCTTTTGCCTTGAAAGCTTTTAATACCCATTTTAGTTAGTTTTTTGGTTTCATCTAAAATTACAGATTTTTCCTTCTTATACAACATTTAACAAAAGTTTTTTTTATTTCTTACATTTATAAAAACTTAACAATCAAATGAAAAAGACGTCTTCCTTAATTTCTTTTTTGATAATCATTGGAGTAATTTATTGGAGTTTTTATGATTTAAAACCTAGGTTGTCTGAAGAAAAAGTATTAGAACAGAAGGGCTTTTATTTAAGCAATGCTTTACATCATTTAAAAAATATAAGTACAAAAACTCACTTTGTGGGGTCTACAGAACATAAAAATGTACAGAATTATATTATTACAGAATTAGAAAAATTAGGGTTAGAAGTTAGTGTGCAAATGCAAACTGCAATTAATAAAAAATGCGTTGCAGGTACAGCTACAGAGAATATTTTAGCAAGAATTAAAGGGTCGGAAGAAGGTAAGGCTTTACTACTTTTAACGCATTACGATTCTAGCCCACACTCTTCTTTAGGAGCAAGTGATGCAGGTTCTGGAGTAGTTGCAATTTTGGAAGGTGTAAGGGCTTTTTTAGAGGATGGAGCTACACCTAAAAATGATATTATCATCTTAATTTCTGATGCTGAAGAGTTAGGGTTATTAGGTGCACAAGCATTTGTAGATCAACATGATTGGGCAAAAGATGTTGGTTTAGTTTTAAATTTTGAAGCTAGAGGTAGTGGAGGGCCTAGTTATATGTTGATGGAAACTAGCGGTAAAAACAGCAAATTGCTAGCTGCTTTTTTAGCGGCAGAACCAAATTTTCCTGCAGCAAACTCTTTAATGTATAGCATCTATAAAAAATTACCAAATGATACAGATTTAACCGTTTTTAGAGAAACTGGAGATATAAATGGTTTCAATTTTGCTTTTATAGATGATCATTTTGATTATCATACAGCACAAGATTCATACGAACGTTTAGACAGAGAAACACTAATGCATCAAGCAGATTATTTAATGACCTCATTAAATTATTTTGCAAATTCAGATTTAGAAAATTTAAGTTCAGATGAAGATTTAGTTTATGTAAATTTTCCAATTATAAAAATACTAACCTTTCCCTTTGATTGGGTAACATTTTTGGTAATTGCATCTATTTTTGTTTTTCTAATCTTGCTATTTTTTGGTTTTTCTTTAAATAGAATAAAGGGTAAAGAAGTTCTCTTAGGATTTATTCCGTTTTTTGGTTCTTTAATTTTATGTGGACTACTTTCTTATTTTGGATGGGAATTGTTAAAAATAATTCATCCTCAGTATAATGATATGCTTCATGGTTTTACTTATAATGGTTATGGTTATATGGCAGCATTTATTTGTTTAAACCTATTTATTACTTTTAAGTTCTATAGCTATTTTTCAAAATTTGATAAGTCTACAAGTTTGTTAATTGCTCCAATTTTTATGTGGATGATCATTTGCTTTATTATAGCAATTACCTTAAAAGGAGCAGGCTTTTTTATCATACCTGTATTTATTGCTTTACTAATTTTGGGTTTATCAATATTTACAAACCTAAAATCTGGCTTTAAATCTATTTTATTTACGCTCTTATCTATACCAACCCTTTATATATTTTCACCTTTAGTACAAATGTTTCCTGTAGGTTTAGGTTTAAAAATGTTAGTAATAAGCGCCGTTTTTATTGTTTTAATTTTTGGGTTGGTTGTACTTTCTTTCAATCATAAAAAAACAGGACTTATTGTAAAGCTGAGCGGTTTATTGTGTGTTGTTTTCTTTGGATGGGCCACTTATAATAGCGGATTTTCTATAGATAATAAAAAGCCAAATAGTCTTGTTTACATTCAAAACTCTAACGATTCTTCAGCCTATTTTGGCACTTATAATAAAACCTTAGATGCATTTACCAATCAAGTTTTTGATAAAAATGCAATAAAAGGCAGTATAAAAAATGCAGAAACTAAAAGCAAGTATAACACACGTTTCACGTATCATAAAAAAACCGACTTTAAGAATATTGCTTCTGCGAATATCAATATAATTACAGATACAATAATGGGTGCTAAGCGTTTTTTAGAAATTAGTGTTCAGCCAAATAGAAATATAAATAAGTTGGAGTTTATAACTAAAGAAAAAGTGACTTTACAGCAATTTAAAGTAAATGATGCTCTAGTTTTAAAAGGTAAAAATTATACTATTAAGTATGGTACTTTTTTAATTTATCATATGGCAAATTCAGATGAGGCTGTAAATTTAACTTTTACAGTAGATAAGAATGAGGAGTTAGATTTTATTCTAAATGAAATTTCTTATGATTTATTAACCAATGATAATTTTAATATTATACCAAGAACTGATGAAATGATGCCTATGCCTTTTGTTACTAATGACGCTATTATAATAACAACAAAGCTGAAAATATAGAATTATATTTTCAGCTTTTAATGTAATTTTTATTTCAAAATTATTTTAGAATTGCTTCTATACCTGGTAGAGATTTACCTTCCAGCATTTCTAACATTGCTCCACCACCTGTAGATACATAACTTACCTTATTTGCAAAGCCAAACTGCTTCACGGCCGCAACAGAATCACCTCCACCAACTAAAGAAAAAGCTCCGTTTTTAGTAGCATTGTCTACAGAGTTACCAAGTGCAATTGTACCTTTAGCAAAAGACTCCATTTCAAAAACACCTAAAGGTCCGTTCCATAAAATAGTTTTACACATATTTACAACTTCGTCAAAATTTTCTAGAGATTTTGGGCCAGCATCTAAGCCTTGCCAGCCATCAGGAATTTGGGTAACATCTACAACCTTTGTATTTGCATTGTTATCAAAATCGTCTGCGGCAATTACATCTACAGGGATATGTACTTCAACACCTTTTTCTTTTGCTTGTTTTAAAATTTCTAGAGCCAATTCCATTTTATCGTCTTCACAAATAGAATCTCCAACAGAACCACCTTGTGCTTTAATAAAAGTAAAAGTCATACCACCACCAACAATTAAATGGTCTACTTTGTCTAAAATATTTTCGATTACTGTAATTTTAGATGATACTTTTGCTCCACCTAAAATTGCTAAAACTGGTTTTTCTGAGTCGTTTAATACTTTATCTATACTTTCAATTTCTCTTGCCAATAAGTTCCCAAAACATTTTTTATCTTCAAAAAATTGAGCAATAATTGTAGTCGATGCATGTGCTCTATGCGCTGTTCCAAAAGCATCATTTATATAAATATCTCCTAATTTAGATAGTTTTTCTGCAAAGGCTAAATCACCATTTTTTTCTTCTTCATAAAAACGTAAATTTTCTAAAAGTAGAATTTCTCCTGGCTCTAAATTAGCTGCTGCTTCCTCTGCTTTTGTACCTATACAATCTTCAACAAATTTCACATTACAACCAATTACATCTACAACAGCTTTAATAATATGTTGCAAAGAAAATTCATTTTGCTTCCCTTTAGGTCTTCCTAAATGAGACATTAAAATACAGCTTCCGCCATCTTCTAAAACTTTTATAATTGTAGGTTTCGCAGCTTGTATTCTTGTAGTATCTGTTACTTCGTAAGTAGCTGCTAAAGGAACATTAAAGTCTACTCTAATTATAGCTTTCTTATTGTTAAAATTAAAATCGTTTAAGGTTTTCATGAGTTTTGAATCGGTTTAAAACAAAAATACTTTTTTATTTAAGTTTAAAGTAGTGGAAATTGTAAAAGTTAAGATATCGTTTTCGAAAGCAATTAAGTTGTTATTATTTCTTAGTGAAAATTGGTTTATTTTTATGAATATAGTGGTACGATCCTGCTAAAAGAAGAATTATAGCAAAAGCAAACGCTGTATTTGCTACTAGTTCGTGATTAAGTTTATTTGCTATACCAATTGCAAATAAAGCCCATGAACCAACGTAAGGAAAAGCAGTTAGATTTTTTTTAAAAAGAACGATAATATTAATGAAACTGGCTACTACAATCATTATTATGGCCCAAAGTATTGGACTAATACCAAAGCCATCCCAATTTATTTTTACCAAATAAGAAGAGACATTAGCAACACTAGCAACAGTTACCCAGCTACTGTAGATTATAAATGGTAAAATCACTAACACTTTTACAGGTTTTAAAACCAAAAAATCAGTAATGTTTAAACGTGCAACAATTTTCATTAATGCAAAAAGTAAACTAAAAATACAAAGACAAGAAAGTCCTGTATATCCATAAATCCAAGTAAAAATCCACAAACAATTTGCTATGGAAGATAGTATAAACCAAGGACCAATTTTAAGAATAAAATCATTGTTTTTCACCTTACTAAATAACCCTTTACTTTGATAAACAATAAACCCAAATAACCCTAAATAAATAATTCCCCAAATAGAAAAAGCATAACCAGCAGGGGTAAATAAAGATTGTATGTTGTTAGACACACTACCAATAGTTTTGCCACCCATCGCGCCAGTATTAGAAAGGTAATTGACAAAAATTACAGCACCAAAAGCTAGTCCATTTAAGATTTGAAATAATTTTTTCATCATTATTTTTTTGACAAGTTACTACATTAAAAGAACAAAAACCAACCAAAAAAATTTCTAAAGCTCTATATTTGCTTCATGCTTTTCAACCAAATCATAGGTCAGGAACATATAAAAAATCACCTTCAAAAATCTGCTGAAAAAGGTAGAATACCTCACGCACAATTATTTGTAGGTAAAGAAGGTTCAGGCACTCTGCCAATGGCAATTGCTTATGCGCAATTTTTATTGTGTAATTTTTCTTCAGATGCAGATACTTGTAATTTAAAATGCAGCAAGCTACAACATCCAGACTTGCATTTTGCATTTCCTGTAACGACTAACGATGTTGTAAAGAAACACCCTGTTAGTAATTTGTTTTTAGAGGAATGGCGCAATTTTATAGAACATCAACCTTATGGGAGTTTATTCAATTGGTTACAACATATAGGAGTAGAGAATAAGCAAGGTCTAATTAATGTTGATGAAGCAGAAGACGTTGTAAAAAAATTAAAACTAAAAAGTTATGAAGGCGGCTTTAAAGTGATGATAATTTGGATGGCAGAAAAAATGAATATTGCTGCTGCTAATAAATTATTGAAACTGATTGAAGAGCCACCAGAAAAAACCGTTTTTTTATTAATAACAGAAAACGAAGAGCAGATTATAAATACCATAAAATCTCGTTGTCAGGCGCTACATTTTCCTGCATTATCGGAACAAGATATTGCAAACACTTTGGTTGTAAATCATCAAGTAGAGGATAAGAAAGCAGCTAATATTGCACAACAAGCAGAGGGGAATTTAAATAAGGCATTTCATATTCTTCATAATGATTCATCGGATCTAATTTTTGAAGAATGGTTTATTGCTTGGATAAGAACTGCTTTTAAAGCGAAAGGAAATGCTACAGTTGTGCAGCAATTAATTTCTTGGTCAGATACTATTGCAAAAACAGGTAGAGAAACACAAAAGCAATTTTTAGCCTATTGTTTACAGTTCTTTAGGCAAGCGTTGTTAATGAATTATAAGTCTGATCATTTGGTTTTTATGGAAACAAAAACCAGTTTTCAGTTGTCTAAATTTGCACCATTTGTACACTCTGAAAATATTCTAGAAATAGAAAAAGAAATCAGTGAGGCAATGTATCACATAGAAAGGAATGGGAATGCTAAAATTATTTTGTTAGATCTTTCTATGAAATTAACTCGATTTTTACATAAAAAAGAAGAAAAATTATAGGCCTATCTCTTCCAAGTGCCTCCATAAACGTAAAGAGGATTATCTTTTTTCACATTTAACAAACACTGTTCACAAGTAAAAACCCATTTTTTAGGTTGTCTATATTGTATTCTAAACATAGTAGAAAATTCTTTTTTACAGATTTCACAGTATTTTACTCTAGACTTTGCCACTAATTGAATGTTATTACAAGTTTGTTAAGCGAGCTACGTATTTGCCAATTACGTCGAACTCTAAGTTGACATTGTCGCCAACTTGTAAAGTTTTAAACGTGGTATTTTCCCAAGTGTAAGGTATAATAGCTACAGAAAACCCAGATTTCGTAGAATTCACGACTGTTAAACTAACTCCATTTATTGTGATTGACCCCTTCTCTATAGTAACGTTATTTTTATTAGAAGTATACTCAAACGTGTATACAGTACTTCCATTTTCATCTTTAACACTTTTACAAATGCCAGTTTCATCTACGTGCCCTTGTACAATATGTCCATCTAATCTATCACCCAATTTCATTGCACGTTCAAGGTTTACAATATCAGAGGTTTTTAGTTGACCAATATTGGTTTTGTCTAATGTTTCTTTAATGGCAGTAACAGTATATTCGTTGTTATTAATATTAACCACAGTTAAGCAAACTCCATTATGAGCCACACTTTGATCAACCTTTAACTCGTTAGTAATACCACTTTCTATGGTTAAATGAACATTTTCTTGTTCTTTAACTATATTTTTTACGGTACCAAGTGTTTCAATTATTCCTGTAAACATATCATTAAAAATTAGTTACTTTTGTAAGTACAAAAATAAGCATATTACAAGGTTTACTATGGATAAAATGGATAAAATAATTGTTGGAATCTCAATTGGAGATTTAAATGGGATTGGTGTAGAGGTTATCTTAAAGACTTTCGAAGATAAAAGAATGTTAGATTTTTGTACCCCTGTTCTTTTTGGTGCTACAAAGGCTATTTCTTATCATAAGAAAGCATTAAACTTACAAATGCCAGTTCATGGAATTACTGCTATAAACCAAATTAATCATAACAAAATAAATGTTTTAAATATTTGGAAAGAGGAGGTTAATATAGAATTAGGTAAGGCCACTAAAGAATCTGGTAACTTTGCTTTTAAATCTCTAGAAGCTGCAGTAAAACATTTAAAAGAAGATAAGATAGATCTACTGGTAACGGCGCCTATAAATAAAGAAAATATTCAGTCAGAGACTTTTAAAGCACCTGGTCATACAGAATATTTAGAAGAAAACTTAGAAGGCAATAGCCTAATGATATTAATGACAAATGAATTAAGGATTGGTTTAATTACAGGCCATATTCCAATTGCTAAAGTAGCAGAAACGATTACTCCAGACTTAATTAAGAGTAAGGTAGCTACAATGTACAATTCTTTGCAGCAAGACTTTGGAATTAACAAACCTAAAATAGCAGTACTATCTTTAAATCCTCATTGTGGAGATAATGGAATTATAGGAGAAGAAGATGACACTATTATAAAACCAACACTAAAAGAAATTGCAAATTCGGGTAAATTAGTTTTTGGGCCTTATGCAGCAGATGGCTTTTTTGGCTCAGAAACCTATAAACAATTTGATGGTGTTTTGGCTACTTATCATGATCAGGGTTTAGCACCTTTTAAGGCACTATCTTTCGGGAAAGGGGTAAACTTTACAGCAGGTCTAAGCCACATCAGAACATCACCAGATCATGGAACTGGGTATGATATTGCAGGAGAAAACAAGGCCAATTCATCTTCGTTTAAAGAAGCTTTATTTACTGCAATTCAGGTATATAAATCTAGAAAAGAATATAGTGAGTTAACAGAAAACCCTTTAAAAGCTAAGTAATTTAAAAGGTTTTTAATTTTTTAATAAAAACATGGCAGAAATACATTTTTTTGTATCTTTGCACGCTCAATTGATGTTTGACAATGAAAGACTTAAAACAATTCAACATACAGTTTGTAGGATTAAAAGAAGGAAAGCATGAGTTCAATTACACAATTGATAATAAGTTCTTTGAAGCTTTTAATTTTGATGATTATCATAGTTCATCTATAAAAGTTTCATTACATTTTACTAAAAAAAGCACATTATTCGAGCTTACATTTATTGCGGAAGGAACTGTAGAGCTGCCTTGCGATGTTACAAGTGAATTGTATCATCAAGAAATAGATTCAGAATTACCGTTAGTTGTAAAATTTGGCCCTGAGTTTAATGATGATAATGAGGAAATTTTAATTTTACCTCATGAAGCTTACGAGTTTAGTGTAGCACAGTTTATTTATGAAATGATTGTTTTGGCGGTTCCAAGTAAAAGAGTACATCCAAAAGTATTAGACGGTACTATGGAGTCTGAAGCATTAAATAAATTAAAAGAACTAGAGATAAAAGAAGAAAAAACTGTAGAAATTACAGACCCTAGATGGGATAAATTAAAGAATTTAATAACAGAAAAAAAGACATAAAATGGCACATCCTAAAAGAAAAATATCTAAAACTAGAAGAGATAAGAGGAGAACACATTATAAAGCATC
>JBDNBB010000142.1:0-8543 GCA_039768135.1 Polaribacter sp. | reverse complement strand
ACTTAAAACCGAGTGTATTTACAAGAATTGTAACTGGAGCTCCAATGACTACAGACTTTAATACCATGGTTAGCTTTAATAGAAAATTTGAAATAGGGGCTACCTATAGAACTACCAAAACCTACGCAGCACTTATGCAGTTAAAACTAGATGACCATCTTACAACAGGCTGGGTATATGAAATAAATTCACAAAGTATGTTCTCTAATGCAGGAAACTCTTTAGAAATACTTTTAATGTATCAATTTTAAATGAAGGAGAGAAAAAGGATGGTTCCACAATATGTGTAACTTTAAAGATGAAAAGCCCTCTATTAGAGGGCTTTTTTTATTTAAAATAGATTACTTATTTTATCCTTTAGCGAAAGGTAGAATATAAGACTTAGTAGACTTAAAATTAATAAAACCTCTTAGCCTAATTTTAGATTCTTAAATATTTTATAAGAATAAGATAAACCATAACTACCTGTAATTAAATGTATTGTGTTACAAAGTCAAATCTCTTAATCTTTCCGATGCAATTTCTGCTGTAATATCTCTCTGTGGAGAGCCAAACATTTCGTAACCTACCATAAACTTCTTTACAGTTGCACTTCTTAGAAGTGGTGGATAAAAACTCATGTGCCAATGCCAATGATTATTATCTTTACCATTTGTTGGTGCTTGATGTATTCCACTTGAATATGGAAAAGAAGTATTGAATAATTTATCGTAAGTTTTCGTGATTACAGAAATTGCCTCTGCATAGTTTTTAGCACCTTGATCTGATAATGCTAAAATGTTTTTCTGTTGTTTTTTTGGAGCAATCATTACTTCAAAGGGCCAAATTGCCCAAAATGGAACTAATGCAACAAAATCATCATTTTCAAAAATAATACGCTCTTTGGTAGCTAATTCTTGTGCTAGGTAATCTTCTAGCAGACCTCTTTTATTTATTTTAAAATAGTCGTTTTGTTGGTGGTCTTTTTTGTCTACCTCATTTGGTAAGGAAGATTGACTCCATATTTGTCCATGAGGATGAGGGTTACTACAACCCATTACTGCACCTTTGTTCTCAAAAATCTGTACATAGTTAATCATCTTATTCTCGCCCAAAGATTTATATTCTTTTTGCCAAGCGTTCACTACTTTTTTAATGTCATCAACCTCCATTTCCGCCAAACTTTTTGAATGATCTGGACTAAAACAAACTACTTTACAAATACCTGTCTCGCTTTCTGCTCTTAACAAACCATCATTTACTTGGAATGAAGGCGAATCTTTTTGCAATGCAGCAAAATCATTTGTAAAAATAAACACGTCTTTATAATCAGGATTTACATCCCCACTAATTCTTGTATTAGTTGCACATAAATAACATGATTTATCATAAGAGGGTCTTTTTTTTGTTGAAATTTCTTCATTTTGACCTTGCCAAGGACGTTTTGCTCTATGAGGAGAAACCAAAACCCATTCACCTGTTAGGATGTTGAATCTTTTGTGTGAGTAGTCTTGTAAATTTAAATTGTTCATTTTTATAATTTATTGTACTAAATGAGTTCCTTGAGAAAGTTCTATAAAGTAGATAGAACATTCTTTACCATATTTCTTTTTATAGGCCTTAGAAACCGTCTTTGAAAATCCATTAACTTCTGTTCTTGCAATTAAATTAATCGTACAGCCACCAAAACCACCACCCATCATTCTTGCTCCTAAAACATGCTTATTTTTCTTTGCTTGTGCTACTAAAAAATCTAACTCATCACAACTTACTTTATATTGGTCCGATAATCCTGCATGAGATTGATATATCAATTTTCCTAACCTTTCTAAATCATTATCTTCAATAGCTTTAGCAGCTTTTAAAGTACGCTCATTTTCTTGAATTACATACAATGCTTTTCTGTAATTTGATGGGGTAACTTTTTCAATTATTTTTTCTAAATCTATCTCTGTGGCATCTCTTAATGCTTTAACACCAAGTAATGCTGAAATATTTTCGCAAGCAGAACGTCTATCATTATAAGCACTGTTTGATAGAGTATGCTTCACATTAGTGTTGATTAATATGAATTGATGGTCTTTAAAATCAATTTTATAAGGTTTAGACTGTATGGTTCTACAATCTAAATGCAATGCATTGTCTTTCATACCAAACATACTTGCATATTGATCCATGATGCCGCAATTGACGCCAACGTAATTGTGTTCTGCTTTTTGTGATATTAAAATCATTTCGTGCTTAGTTAGGTCTAAATCGAAGAGTTTGTTTAAGCCAAAAACTACAGAGTTTTCTAAAGCTGCTGATGAAGACATGCCAGCACCTCCAGGTATATTTCCTTTAAAGATGATGTTAAAATCTCCAATAATTTTATTTCTATTCTGAATTTCTGCAACTACACCAAATACATAATTTTCCCAACGCCCTTCTTTAGATGGTTTTAATGCATCTAATTCAAAGACAACGGTTTCATCTTTATCTAAAGCAATGGCAGTAGAGTTTCCTGAATTACTTTTTTGTATTGCAACTGCTATACCTTTATCTACTGCAGCCGGAAATACAAATCCATCATTATAATCGGTATGCTCTCCAATAATATTGATCCTTCCTGGTGAAAAAACACATATTGGTTCTTTTTTAAATGTTTTTATAAACTCTTCTTTTACTTGCTGTATTAGATTACGAATCATTAAATATGTTATTTTGTTACTTGTTTAATTTTACACTCCATGTTACCGAATAAATTTGATCGGGTTTTAAAGTCTTTAATCCAATTTTATTGTTAAAACTATTTGATACTCCAGTCATGGTCTCTATAGCAATTAATGACAAATCTTTAGGAGTATATAATTGCAAATAGTTTTCGATTTGGTCTGATGAGATTTCAATCTGAAATTTGGGTGTAAAAAACTTCTGGTGTTTGTTTTTGTAAAACTCATTCAGAGATTAGATCTTCTGCCAAAGTTTTTTTTATACTATGCAAAATAAATATAGATTAATATTACAATTAATGATATGAATACCCCAGCAATGTGAACATATTTCCAAGGAGAAATATCCACTTGTTTTGTATATGCTTGTTTGTAAGGAATTTCTCTTGGTCTTAACTTACCAATGATTAACATAATAAAGATATTTAATACGAATAAAATGGCCATAACATCTAAAAAATGAGGATATGCTAGCGATTTAATAAGTGCTAATTCTGAGGCTTCTGTAATTCCCTCTAATTTAGCATTATCTATAGCTAAATTGACAAAATAAGGTTGAAGTAAAAACTGACTTATTATGTATAATAAACACCCTGACAACAAACCTATTTTAGCCGCTATAGCCGGCACTTTTTTAGTTGTAAAACCGACAACAATAATTGTTAGAATTGGAATGCTATAAATGCCATTAATTTCCTGTAAATAATCAAACAAACTACCTGCATTTGCGATTAATGGTGCAATAAACATTGCAGCAATTGCTAATATTACTCCAAAAATTTTACCATATTTTACAACGGTTTTTTCATTTGCTTCTTTGTTAATATGTTGTTTGTAAACATCGATTCCAAATAACGTAACGGAACTATTTAAAACGCTATTAAAAGAACTTAAAATGGCACCAAACAATACTGCTGCAAAAAAACCAACCCATTCTGGTGGTAGTACTTTTTTTACTAACATTGGATAAGCACTATCCGATGTTTCTAAATTTCCTTCAAAAATATGATACGCAATTAAGCCAGGTAGGACCACGATTAAAGGCCCTAGAATTTTAATAAATGAGGCTAATAATAATCCTTTTTGACCTTCTTTTAAATCTTTAGCTCCTAGTGCTCTTTGAATTATTTGTTGATTTGTACCCCAATAAAACAATTGAACTAACATCATACCTGTAAAAATAGTGTAGAATGGCACAGGATCTGTTTTACCACCAATTGAGTTAAACTTATCAGGATTTTCAGTAACTAGTATATTTAATCCATTAAATAAACTTCCATCACCAATCACAATTAAACCAAAAATAGGAATCAATAAACCGCCTACTAACAAACCAATTGCATTAATTGAATCTGAAATAGCAACTGCTTTTAGCCCACCAAATACTGCATAAATGGAACCAATAATTCCAATTCCCCAAACACAAATCCAAATTGATTGTTTATGTGTTACCCCTAAAAGTAAAGGAATATCAAACATACCACTTATGGCCAAAGATCCTGAATACAAAATAACAGGTAAAAGCACAACAACGTACCCTGTTAAAAATAAAATTGAAGTGAATGTTTTAGTACTAACATCAAACCGTTTTTCTAAAAATCCAGGAACAGTTGTAAGGCCACTTTTTAAATATTTTGGTAATAAATAAACGGCTGTAATTATCATAGCAATTGCAGCTAAAGTTTCCCAAACCATAACAGACAAGCCACTTGTGTATGCGGCACCATTTAAGCCCACAATTTGTTCTGTTGACAAATTGGTTAGTAATAAAGAACCCGCAATAACTACTGCAGTTAAACTTCTTCCTCCTAAAAAATAACCGTCTGAAGAATCTTCTACTGTTTTTCTTGTGGTTAAATATGATATTACTGCTACTAAAGCAGTAAAACCTAAAAATGTTATTATTTGCATAAATATATTAATTAAATTCCTATACTTTGATTACTTTATATGAGTTTTTTTTATTTGTCTTTAATACATAAATACCTAAAAATAATTATGAGATATCTACAGGATTATGATCTATATTTATATGCTTTAATACTTATGCTCACCTTAAACTGTAAGTTTTAATTGAGTGAACATCTTCTTTATACGATTCTATATTTATTGTTTATGATGTTGAATTTGGATATATTCTAAAATTAACTTCTTGAATTTTATTATCATACACACTCAAAGGGTTTTTATCTTTAAAAGCAATCTTGATAATAATTAACCATTGTTAAGTATACTAATGGTTTGTTACTACTACCTAAAGAAAAAATCCCAGTTTTATTTGTTTCAAAAGTTTGTTTTTCTAAAGTTTTTCCAGTTGCATAAGAAACATAATTATTGTTTTCAACTAATATTTCTAAGCCAATAAAAAGATGATTTCTAAAAGATCCTACTTTACTCTTATATTTATAATTTACTATTAAATTAGTAACTGTTAATAAGCTTACTACTAAAGCGTTTTCTCCATAAGAAACAATTTCTATGGCTTGTGTTCTTACTATTGTTGGTATTAGTAATAGAATGAATAATGATTTTTTAATATTTTTCATTTTTAAGGGTTATCTACTTTTAGTAGATAATTAAACTTATATTTTTTAGATTTCGCCTTAATTTCTAAATCTTTCGTTAGCTTATTTGTTTTTAGTAAAATAGTTGCAATTCCGGCTTCTAAATTTGCAGGATTTTCTCCGATTAACTCCGCATTTCCCTTTAAATTGAACTCTATTTTATCGTCGATATCTGTAAGTAGTGTTCCATTTTTATCTGTAACACTAGCATAAACAAGTGTAATATCATCATTGTTTTTATCTAGCTCATACCCATTTATATCTAAATCAATTTTAATTTTTGATGGATTTTCTGGACTAAAAACACTATAATTTACGACGTTTTTATTTTTAATAAATGCTTTTGCTTGTAATTTACCAGCATCATATTTTGGAATTTTAAATGTAAATGGGGGATGATTTAAATTCGAAGACATTTTGTTTTGATTTGGTTTTTTACGCCCCAAACTTTTACCATTTAAAAACAACTCTACTTCATCACAATTACTATAAATTTTAACATCTAAAGGACTGTTTTTTTTCCATTGATTGGCGATGTAAACCATAGGTTTACCATTAGAATTGTTTGCATCTCTTTGACTTTGATAAAAATAATAAGAAAGTTTAGGAATTCTAAATATATCCATAATTCCAGAAGCCTCTAAATCATTTGCGTACCCTCTGTTATAATCAAACATGACCCAGTATCCATCAGCAAATGCAGGTGTATTTAAGTTGTCATTATGAGCTTCTTGAATGTTTGTGGCTTGTTGCAGTAATCCTTTTTCGCCTGCAGACCTTAACTGTCGACTAGATCTTTCTGATTGCAATAAATCTCCCCAACTATTTTGATTTAAACCCGCATTCATAGCATAATATTCCCAATCACCATATTCAGACACATTGTAAGGTTTTTTATTTTTTGGATTATAATATTGTAATCTGTGTTGTCTTGCTTGCAAATAAATATCATAACCGTAAGACTGCCAACCCGCAGTAAAACATTGATTACCTGGATACTCTTGATGCGCAATTGTAGTTAAAGAGTCTATAAAGGGTTCTGGCATCCAAGATTCATTTAAAGAAACTTCCCAGGCTAATACAGAGGGATGATTTCGGTCTCTTCTAATTAAATCTTTTGAAGCTTGAAAAACATAATTTTGAAATTTTTTATCCTTACTAAAATACTGCCATCCTAAAATAGCATCAATAGTAATTAAACCTATTTCATCGCAAGCTTTCATAAAAGCAGGGCTTTGAGGGTAATGTGATAAACGTACATAATCGAAACCAGCATCTTTTATCTTTTTTGCATCTCTGTAATTTGCATTATCAGAAATTGCATAACCTACATAAGGATATTCTTGATGACGATTTACACCTCTTAAAAATATTTTTTTATCATTCAAATAAAAATCTTGCCCAATAAATTTTATTGTTTTAATCCCAATTCTTGTTATTTCTCTTTCTACAACTTTTCCGTCTTGTAACACTTCTGTTTTTAAATGATATAAATTAGGAGAATCTGGACACCATAATTCTGGATTTTTTACCATCAAATTTGCTGTAAACTGTTTATCTTCTTTAGAAAATAAAGTATAGGTGTCGCTTTCAGAAGAAACAATTTCTATGTCGCTTTTTATTATCGTGTTTTTTATTGTAAACGATTGTTTTTTATTGTTTTCATTTTTAATATGTGTTTTAATATTTATTGTGGCTTGTGTTTTAGAAACCTCTGGGTAAGTAACAAAAACACCTCCACTTGCAACTTTATTGGTTAAAATTGGATCTGTAATATACAACTGACCTTTAGCAATTAACCATACGTTTCTATAGATACCTCCATAGGTATTAAAGTCTAAATTTTTTAAAGGTTTTGGTCCAGTTATAGAGTTGTCTTTATTATCTAACCTTACTTTAACTGTATTTTCTGCATTAAAAAGAGCAACATCTGTGAAATCTATTACAAAAGGCAAATAGCCCCCTTGATGTTTTATTAATTTTTTATCGTTTACCCAAACCTCTGCAATATTCATTGCCGCTTCAAATTTTAAAAACATTTTTTTGCCTTTCATGTCTTTTGAAAGTGAAAACTTTTTAAAGTACCAAGAAATTCCTTGCCATTGATTGTTTACAATTTTAGGCTCTATTTTTGGTGTATGAGGTAATGATATGGTATCCCAGTTATTAAAATTATTTTCATCTATAAATGTGATATTTGAACTAGTTTCATTCAATACTTTTTTAAAATACCAATCATCATTAAATTTGACTTTACTTGATGTAAAAACTTCTTCTTTTAGGCATCCATTTATGATTACAATTAGTATTAGAAAAAAAATGTGTTTGATAATTTTCATTTATATTAAAAATATTTTGTAGAAGAATACTTGTCTTTAATTCATAAGGTTTTCTTTTGTAGTTAGTTTACCATTTACTCTAAGATCGACTGGTGATCTCTATAAACTACCTTCTAAAACTTTTAGTTGTTCTCCTATCTTATTTTTTATAGACCTCTAAAATAAAGTTTTTTTTAGAATCAATACTCTCTTCCTTAAAGAGATAATTTTTTAAAACAGAAAAAAATGTATGCTTATGTTTTTATCAAGATGCTTTATATAACTATATTTATAGTGTATTTCGAATTCAACTTTTATAAAATACCAATCGAGTAAGTGAAACCACGGTGGTAAATAATACGCGCTTTGGATCAAAAAAAACAAGTCTCTACACTCCTTTATCAAAGTAAAATACTAGTTCTATCACATTAACTTGTGGTACTTAAAAACATTTAGGTTTAACTTCATTTAATACTGAAATTATGATGGATTGTCGTCAATATCCAAGAGTATTTATATTAAAAACGGGTTATTTAAAATTAAGATTTACGATGAGTTATAGAGATATGGAAGAACTACTCTCAATCAGAGGCATAAAAGTAGATCATTCCACTATCCAAAAATGGGTATTTATAACGAGCAGTAAATAAGTATAGAAATTCAGAAAATTTCTTGTTAATTAAAAGAAGTTGACTAACGTTACTGGTAACTTTAGTATGTCTATTCTAAATGTTTGCAAGTTGCAAACACTTTTGATAACAAGGGTAAACTAAAACAAAAATTGGGAAAATTAGACCTTATTTTGGTGTTTTTAAATTCGGTAAATAAAGTATATAATTAAAACCACCTTCTTGAAAAAAAACAAATAAAATACTTAATAACAATGTTTTAAAAACAAAAAAACCACACAGATTTGTGTGGTTTTGAGTGGTCCCACATGGACTCGAACCATGGACCACCTGATTATGAGT
>JBDNBB010000141.1:0-2659 GCA_039768135.1 Polaribacter sp. | reverse complement strand
TTTGGCCAGATTTTAGACAAGAACATTTCTATGATGCAATTATAGAATACCAGAACAGAGAAAGACGATTTGGAAAAACAAGCGAACAAATTACAGAATAAATTTTATACAAATTTAAGTTCTGTTGCCTTAGTGCTTTTTGCACTATTTTTTAGTTTTAGTGCAAACGCACAGACACAAAATGACAGTATTTCTAAGAATAACAATGCCTTTAAAAAAGGAGAAGAATATATTTTAGGGGGTATCTCTGTTACTGGCCTTGTAAAGTTTAGTGAAGAAACTGTAAAAGTATTTACAGGTTTACGAAACGGACAAGCCATAAAACTACCTGGTGACAAGTTAACAAGTGCCATTAAAAAATTGTACGAAAGTAAGCAGTTTAGCAACGTGGATGTATATCTGGCTAAGTTAGATGGTAAAACCGTATACCTACAATTTGATGTTCAAGAACTACCAATGTTAAAAGAGGTAACATTAGTTGGTATCAAAAAAGCAAAAGCAAAGGAGCTACTAAAAGAAGCCGAACTTAAAGAAGGCGCTATGGTTACAGACAACCTTGTCGTTACCACTAAAAATTACTTCACAAAAAAGTATACCGACAAAGGATTTCTAAAAACCAAAGTAACTTTAGACACTAAAAAAGATTCATCAGACATAAATGTGGTGAATATGAGTGTTTTTATAGACAAAGGATCAAAAATAAAAATTAAAGACATTAATTTTACTGGAAATAAAACTTTATCAAACAAGACATTAAGAAAAGCCATGAGCAATACCAAAGAGAAATTTTTGGGACGCTTCTGGAAAGGCTCTAAATACATTGAAGAAGATTATCAAGAAGATTTAGAGAGTATTTTAGACAAATACAGTAGAGAAGGTTTTAGAGATGCAAGAATTTTAAGTGAAGGTATTTCTTGGAATGAAGACAACACAATAGACATCAATTTAGAACTAGAAGAAGGTAAACAATACCGTTTTTCTGATATTGTCTTTGTTGGTAATAAAGAATATACCAATGAAGAATTGATGAAAGTACTTCGAATAGACAGAGGTGATGTTTATAATGGTGCAGTTTTAAAAGAAAGAGTAAAAGGTGATGGCTCTCCAACCTCAGAAGATTTATCGACACTTTATCAAGATAGCGGATTTCTCTTTTCTCAAGTTAATGCCGTAGAAACAAAAGTTGAAAATGACTCCATTACTGTAGAAATTAGAATTCGTGAAGATGAAAAAGCAAGAATTCAAAAAGTAACTGTTTCTGGAAATGATAAAACGAACGATCATGTAATTTTTAGAGAGTTAAGAGTAAAACCAGGAGATTTATTTAGTAGAAGTAATATTATACGTTCTATTAGAGAAATTGGCCAATTGGGCTTTTTCGATCAGAACGTAACACCAGATGTTGTTCCAGATTACAACAATAAAACTGCAGACATTAACTTTAATGTTGTAGAAAAAGGTGGGAGTCAAATAGAATTGCAAGGAGGTTATGGTGGGGGTGCCTTTATTGGTACTCTAGGTTTATCGTTTAACAACTTTTCTATAAAAAACATATTTAATAAAGAGGCATATACCCCACTTCCTATGGGAGACGGGCAAAGTTTGGCTTTACGTTTACAATCTAGTAGAACATTTAATACCTATAGTTTTTCATTTACAGAGCCTTGGTTAGGGGGTAGAAAACCAAAGTCATTGTCATTTTCTGTATACTCATCAACCCAATTTCAATTAAACCCACAAACGTTTCAAGTAGACAGAGATCGTAGTTTAGGAATTGTAGGAGCCTCTATTGGCTTAGGACAACGTTTAAAATGGCCCGATGATTATTTTCAACTTTCACAAACTATTAGTTATCAAAGTTTTAATTTAGATAATTATGGATTTAGAGTAGGTTCAAATATTTTAAACAATGGAACTTTAAATAACCTTTCGTACAGTGCTAGTATTACTAGAAACTCTGCAGGACCAAGTTTAATTTTCCCTACTTATGGTTCGGAATTTTCTTTCGGTGTAAAAGCAACATTACCTTACTCATTAATAAATAATAAAGATTATTCTATACCGGGTGGACTAACTCAAGAAGAAACTAATGCGCAAATTGCAGAAAAATACAAATGGCTCGAGTATTATAAATTAAGTGCTAAAGGAAAGTGGTACACTTCATTTACAGATAAATTAGTATTAATGACCAACGCAGAACTTGGCTTTTTAGGTTATTATAATGCTGATGTAGGGCTATCTCCATTTGAAAGGTATTTTGTTGGAGGAGATGGTATTGCTGTTTTTCAATTAGATGGAAGAGAAGTTGTTGGTTTAAGAGGTTACGAAAACAATCAATTATCACCATTAGAGGGTGGTTCTATTTACAATAAATTTCAGTTAGAACTTAGGTATTCTATTACAGATGCACCTTCGGCTTCTATTTATACATTAGGTTTTTTAGAAGCAGGAAACTCATATGACAATTTTCAGACATTTAATCCGTTTGAATTAAAACGATCAGCTGGTGTGGGTGTGCGTATTTTTATGCCTGCCTTTGGATTGTTGGGAATAGATTTTGCCCATGGGTTTGATCCTTTACCTGGCTTTACAGAAAAATCTGGTTGGCAAACACATTTTATTATTGGAAGACAATTCTAAGAAAACTGTACATTTGTAA
>JBDNBB010000140.1:0-5949 GCA_039768135.1 Polaribacter sp. | reverse complement strand
CTTCTAACCCAGAAAAAACAACAATTAATGTGGTTATTAAAATAGCAGTTAATGAAGCTGGAATCTTTTTTGTGATTTTGGGTAACACCCAAATAATTCCCATGGTTAAAGCAACAAGTCCAAGCATTATAAAAAGTTCTGAACCCTGCATAAAAGTACTATTATATTCATTTACACCTTCAGCAGAAACTGATAAAGATTTGTGAGAAAACATTTTTACTTGAGCCCAGAAAATTACAATAGCTAATCCATTTACAAAACCCATCATTACTGGGTGTGGAATTAATCTTACAAATTTTCCTAATTTAAATACACCTGCCAAAACCTGGATAATACCCATTAATATCACACAAGCTAATAGGTAAAAATAACCCATGTTATCAATTGGTGTATCAAACAACATACCTTTTGTATGCCCTTCAGAAATCATAGCAACAAAAATTACAGCAACCGCACCTGCAGCTCCAGAAATTAAACCTGGTCTACCACCAAAAACAGCTGTTATTAAACCTATTATAAAAGCACCAGAAAGCGCTACTAAAGGGTCTATTTGAGCGACAAACGCAAAAGCAACTACTTCAGGAATCATAGCTAAAGAAACAGTAATACCGGCTAAAACATCGTCTTTAACATTAGGTGTAATTTTTTTTATGAATTCTGTCATAATTTATTGGCTTTTAAAAGTCGGCAAATATAGTATGTTTTTTAGATTTAAGCCTGTTTATAAGCATCATATACTAATTTAATGTTAGTATATGTATTTAAAAGGGCACTTTTAATTTTTTTTGAGTTTAGAAAAGCAACTTTCGTAATGCCCTCTTCTAATTGAGGAGTTAATGCTGATGTATCATTAGAATGCATTAAAAACCAGAAGGTTTGTTTTAAATTTAAACCTTTATAATCATAAATATGATAGGTGGTTGGTAGCTGTTTTAGTATAGATAAATTGGTTATTCCGCATTCTTCTTCTACTTCTCTAATAGCAGCTATTTCTTTAGATTCCCCTTTTTCTATTCCTCCTTTTGGTAAATCCCAAACCTCATTTCTATAAATAAATAATACAGATTTTTCATTATTTAAAACTAAACCACCTGCAGCAGGAATTACTTTTAAATTTTTGATGAATAATTGCCAATCAAGTTCTAAATTTGCGGCGATAAGAATAATACCAAGAGTAGATGTATCTTGTAATTTTAGAAGTACATCCTTAAAATTAATCTCAGAGAATGAATAAGTTGGAAAATTTTTTTCATTTTTTGATGAAGATGTGATAATTATTGGTTTATCATTTACAAAAACTTTATACATTTGTGACATGGTTATGAACAAAGATACTTCAAAAAAAACAGCTGAACTTTTATTGCAAATAAAAGCGATTAAACTAAGTCCTAATGAACCTTTTCAGTGGGCTTCAGGTTGGAAATCTCCTATTTATTGTGATAATAGAGTTACTTTATCTTATCCTCCTGTTCGCGTTTTCTTAAAGGAAGAAATTGCTAAAATTGCAGAATTAGAATATGGTAAGCCAGATGTAATTGCTGGGGTTGCAACAGGAGCTATAGCAATTGGTATATTGGTTGCTCAAGAACTTGGTGTCCCTTTCGTATATGTTAGGCCAGAGCCTAAAAAACATGGTAGGAAAAACCAAATAGAAGGGCATTTAGAAAGTGGACAAAATGTAGTCGTTATTGAAGATTTAATAAGTACAGGTAATAGCAGTTTAAATGCAGTAGCAGCCTTAAAAGAGGCAGGAGCTGTTGTAAAAGGTATGGTTGCTATTTTTTCTTACGGATTTGATGTGGCAACTCAGAATTTTAAGGATAAAAACGTAAACTTAAAAACGTTAAGCAATTACGAGAATTTATTAGAGCAAGCATTAGATAGTAATTATATTTCTCAAAAAGAATTAGCTACTTTACAAGAATGGAGAGCTAACCCTAGTGAGTGGAATCAATAAAATAAATAAGCATGGATATACAAGGTACTAGAGTAGTTGTTAAGAAATCTCAAAAAGAAACTTTCGAATTTTTATCAGATTTAAAAAACTTTGAGCAGTTAATGCCAGAATCTATTCAAAAGTTTGAGGTAGAAGGAGATTCTTTTATTTTCGGCTTAAAAGGTATGCCAGAAATTAGGTTAGTCCTTAAAGAAAAGACATCATATTCTAATGTAACTTTGGGAGCTGCAAGTAGCAAATTAGATTTTCAATTGG
Organism: Polaribacter sp.; assembly: GCA_039768135.1. Lineage (GTDB taxonomy): Bacteria > Bacteroidota > Bacteroidia > Flavobacteriales > Flavobacteriaceae > Polaribacter. Next base: position 3,737 of record JBDNBB010000140.1, on the reverse strand, counting down.
TGGCTGATATTCAGTCCATAGATGAAGATTCTTCAGGAGTTCAATTAGAATTTCAAGGTAAGTTTAATGCAATGATGGCAATGATGGTTAAAAAACCATTAACCAGTTTTATTGAAACGCTTACGGATAATTTAGAAACAATTTAGGCAAAAGAAATTTCTTTAATTCCAAACTCTTTTAAAGTTTCATCTTCAAGTTCCACCTGCAGTTTTCCAGAAGAAGAAATGCCTATAATTTTACCCATAAATAAAACATTCTCAGTAGTTTTAAACATACTAGGAGTGTTTTTTTTGTACAAAACATTTAAATAGTCCAATTCTAATTTTTTATAATTTTTTTCAAATAGTTGGTTTACTCGATTTTTTATTGAATTTACGACTTCAATTAGTAAATCATCTAGATTATATAGTTTACCAGTAATATTTGTTAGAGATGAAACCCTATTTAAATCATCTTTAAATTCTTCTTGATTCACGTTGATTCCAATTCCAACTATAGATTTCTTGATAAAGCTTTTAGAAATCGAATTTTCAATTAAAATTCCACATATTTTCTGATTAGCTGACAGAATGTCGTTTGGCCATTTAATAAAAAGCTGGTTGTCAATATATTTAGAAATTACATCATAAACAGCTAAACAGATTGCAAAATTAAAATATTTCTGATTGGTTATTTCTAAATCTAAATCTCTAATAAACACACTAGATGTAAGGTTTTTGTAAGGTTCAGATGCCCAAGAGTTTTCTCTTTGACCACGACCTTTGGTTTGTGCTTTAGCAACAACAGTAGTGTAATTTTCTAAGTTAGAATTTGTAGCCATTTCCTTTAAAAAAGTACTTGTAGAGTCAATGGCATTAAGTTTGATTAATTTCAATTATTAAATATTGTGTAAACAAGTTCAATATTACATAAAATACTCGCAAAAAAATAATAACTTTGCACTAAATTATAGAACAAATTAATGACAAAAAAACAAGTAAGTACAGATGATTTAATCGCTGTAATTATTAAAGGAATCGACGATGTTAAAGGAGAAAACATCCAATTATTAGATTTAAGAGAAATAGAAAATACCGTTTGCGATTACTTTGTAATTTGTTCTGGTAACTCAAACACACAGGTGAACGCCATTTCTGGATCAGTTCAAAAAGTTGTAAGTAAAGAGGTAAAAGATAAACCATGGCATGTAGAGGGTCAGGGAAACTCTGAGTGGGTTTTAATGGATTATGTAAATGTAGTAGTACATATTTTTCAAAAGCATGTTAGAGATTATTACGATATTGAAAGCCTTTGGGGTGATGCAAAAATCACTGAAATTAACCCAGTTTAATACTATTTATTAAAAAGATGAGTAATTCAAATAAAGATAAAAAATCAAATATGCCTAAATTTAAATTCAATTCGTATTGGATTTATGGAGCCGTTATTTTGGCAATTTTCGCAATTCAGTTTTTCAGTAGTGGAGATTTAGCATCAAAGAGTATTTCTAAAAATAAATTTGATGAAATTTTACAAGATAATGACATCAAAAAAATTGTTGTTATCAATAGAGATGTAGCGCAGATTTATTTAACTAAAGAAGCATTAAAGAAACAAAAACACAAAAAATTCACCTCTTCTACTTTCTACAGACCAGGTTCTGCAGTTTACGAATACAATTTTGGAGACCAAAGAACATTTGAGCAAGGTGTAATTGATGAAAAGGACAAAAGGAAACTTGTTGTAGATATAGATAATAGAGAAAAGACAAGTATTTTTGACGCTTTATTAGGCCTTTTACCATTCATTATACTAATTGCTATTTGGTTGTTTTTTATGAAAAGAATGTCTGGTGGAGGAGCTGGTTCTGGTGGAGGTGGTCAAATTTTCAGCATTGGTAAATCTAAGGCTAAGCTGTTTGATAAAGATACTAAAGTGAAAACTACATTTGAAAATGTAGCTGGTTTAGAGGGTGCAAAAGAAGAAGTACAAGAGATTGTAGATTTTTTAAAAAACCCTGAAAAATACACCTCTTTAGGAGGTAAAATTCCAAAAGGAGCGTTATTAGTTGGGCCTCCAGGAACAGGTAAAACATTGTTAGCCAAAGCTGTTGCAGGAGAAGCTGGTGTTCCTTTCTTTTCACTTTCTGGTTCAGATTTCGTAGAAATGTTTGTAGGAGTAGGTGCTTCTAGAGTTCGTGACTTATTTAAGCAAGCTCAGCAAAAATCACCTTCTATTATTTTTATAGATGAGATTGATGCAATTGGAAGAGCTCGTGGAAAAAACTCAATGACTGGTGGTAATGATGAACGTGAAAATACTTTAAACCAGTTATTGACAGAAATGGATGGTTTTGGTACAGATACTAATGTAATTGTTATTGCAGCAACAAATAGGGCAGACGTGTTAGATAAAGCATTAATGCGAGCAGGACGTTTTGATAGACAAATTTATGTTGATTTGCCGGATATTAGAGAAAGACAAGAAATTTTTGAAGTACATATCAAACCATTAAAATTATCTGATGATGTTAATGTCGAGTTTTTAGCTCAGCAAACTCCAGGTTTTTCAGGAGCAGATATTGCTAACATGTGTAATGAAGCTGCGTTAATTGCTGCAAGACAGGGTAAAAAAGCAATTCATCATCAAGATTTCTTAGATGCTGTAGATAGGATTGTTGGTGGTTTAGAGAAGAAGAAAAAAAGAATTACTCCAAAAGAGAAGAAAGTAATTGCTTTTCATGAAGCAGGTCATGCAACTGTAAGTTGGATGTTAGAGCATGCAGCACCACTAGTAAAAGTAACCATTGTGCCTAGAGGACAATCTTTAGGAGCAGCATGGTATTTGCCAGCAGAACGTTTAATTGTGCAAACAGAACAAATGTTGGACGAAATGTGTGCAACTTTAGGAGGTAGAGCTGCAGAAAAAATTATTTTCAATAAAATTTCTACAGGAGCTCTAAGTGATTTAGAAAAAGTAACCAAACAAGCAAGAGCTATGGTTACCGTATACGGTCTAAATGATGAGGTTGGTAATATCACTTATTATGATTCATCAGGAAACGATGCTTTTGTAAAACCATATAGTGAAGAAACTGGAAAAAAAATAGATAAAGAAATCTCTAAGATGATAGAGATTCAATATCAAAGAGCTATTGACTTATTGTCTAAAAATAAAGAAAAGCTATCAGTACTTGCAGAATTATTATTAGAGAAAGAAGTTATTTTTAAAGATGATCTTCAAAAAATATTTGGCAAAAGACCTTTTGAGGAATTAGATGTAGAGATCAAGCAGGAAGAAGCTGTTGAATTATCTTCAGGAGATAATGTAACTGATTCATAATAATTTATGAGTTTTTTAAAGAAACTTTTTAATATTTCAGAAAAAGAAAATAAACAAATTGAAGAGCAAGAAGTTTATTTGTCTCTAGATGATTTATTTGTTCATAACTTTAAAGAAAAGGGAGGGAAATTTATTTATTGCACAACTGAAATAGAATTAAAAAGTAGTTTTGAAAAGATTTTTAAAGAGAATAATTGGTCTACTATTCACATTCTTAATAAGAATCTAAAAACTTTTTTACCAAATAAGATTTCAAGTACAGTTGAAGAAAATAAATTTGATAACCCTGTTTTTACAACCTGTGAACATTTAGTAGCTGATAAAGGTGATATTCTATTTTCATCAAATCAACTTGGAAGTAAAAAATTAAAAGACTTTACGGATAATTTTATTGTATATGCAACTACTAGTCAGTT
>JBDNBB010000139.1:0-23710 GCA_039768135.1 Polaribacter sp. | reverse complement strand
ATCAGTTTTTCTTACAGCTTCTAGAGCCTCAAAACCATTGTAGCTTTCTTCTACAATAATATTCTCCTTTTCCAAAATTTGTTTACAAACAAGAATGTTAATTTTATTATCGTCTGTTACCAATATTCTTTTTCCAGAGAGTTTTGGGGTTGTTTGCGCTTCAGTTTCTTTTTTAAAGCTTATGTTTTTTAACTTTGTAGTTATGTCAAAATAAAATTTAGTACCTCTATTAAGTTCACTTTCAATCATAATTTCACCCCCCATACTCTCCACAATATTTTTAACAATAGGTAAACCTAAACCTGTACCCCCATAAAGCTTTGAAGTGGACTCTGTAGCTTGCGTAAATTTATCCCATATCATATTTAAACTATCTCTTGGAATACCAATTCCAGTGTCTGTTACTTGAGTAGTAAATATAATGGTATTGTTAGCAATTTCTTTTTGTGTAATTTGAACACAAATACTCCCTTTATGAGTAAATTTAATGGCATTAGATATTAAATTATTTAAAACTTGTGTGTATCTTAATTTATCTAATTGGAGTTCTGGAAATGTATCATCTATGCTAAGAGTTAGAGTTATGTTTTTATCGATACATTTTGTTTTGTGAATATCAATAATATTGGTTAGTAATTCTTTTAAATCTACTGTTACTGTTCTTAATTTGACTCTAGAAGATTCAAGCTCATTTAAATTTAAAACATTATTTAAAAGCTCCAGTAAATTTTTACCAGATAAATTTAGTGATTTGATGTTTTTTTGTTGATCATCTCTAGGCGCATTTTCTTTTAAAATATGCGTAAGTCCTATAATTGAGTTTAATGGTTGTCTTATCTCCTCATTAATACCATTAAGAAAAATAGTTTTTAATTTTAATAATGCTAAGGCATTGTTTTTACTTTCATTTTCAATCTTCTTTAGTTTAGAGTTCTTATAAGAAAAGTAAATTAAATTAATTAGTATTAAAGTAAAGTTGCCTAAATAAGCAATAGGGTAAATAATTCGCTTAGCATCTAAAGCACTTATTCCTGTATCTTCAAAGTAAGTAAAGTCTATTTTTATTAATATAAACCAAAATAATGTGGCAATAAAAATAAATGAGTAGAGATGTGTTTTTTCTTTTCTAAAAGAGAATAAGACAAATAGAATAAAATAGAAAAAAGTATAAAAAATTTCGAAACCGGCACTTTTACCAAAAAATATAGCACATAAAAAAACAGAGATTATGTAATTACACAGAAAGATAAAACGAGACAGCCCTGGTTTTCTTTTTAATAAAAGGTAAGATATTAGGCAAAATAACAATGTAAATAATAGGGCGTAGCGTATTACATATACTTCAAAATAAAAACTTAGCCCACAAAAAATTACAGCTAAAGATGTACATAAAAAAATGTAATTTTTTAATACTTTAATTCTAAACTTTGAGGTTAAAAGACCTAATATATTATTCATATCCAATAATATCTTTTAATAGTTTAACTAATGCTTTGGGTTCAAACGGTTTTAGGATCAAGCCATTAAAACCGTAAAACTGTATTTCTTCTGTTAAATCGCTCATAACAGAAGCAGATAAGGCATAAATTGGGGTGTCTTTATTAAATGTTCTAATTTTTTTTGTGGCTTCAAAACCATTTAAAATTGGCATTTGAATGTCCATTAAAACAATATCAAAATATTCTTTTTGCATCTTTTCTACAGCTTCTAAACTGTTATTGGCTTCTACTACTAGTAGTTTTTCGTCTTCCAAACATTTTTTAGCAATCAGTAGGTTTATTTTATTATCATCTACAACCAATACTTTTTTACCATATAATTTAAGCTTTTTTGAAGTTACATTTCTTTTTACAACAGCAGCATTTACTTTTTCTAACTCGAGTGTAAAATAAAAATTAGTTCCTAAACCAAACTTACTTTTTAATTCAATTTTACTATTCATTAACTCTAAAATATTTTTTACAATAGGTAATCCTAAACCTACTTTATTTTTAGTTAATGTAAGTGGATCGTTATTGCTAGATAAAATAATTTCTTGTTTGGCTTTAGAAATACCTAAACCACTATCTTTTACAACAATTTGTAGCGTAATAGTGTCTTTCTTGCTATTTACTTCTTTAACCATTAGTGTAATACCACCATTTGTTGTATAACGTATGGCATTAACTACTAAGTTTTCAATAATATTTAAAAATTTTTCTAGGTCTATGCTAACAATAGGAAGGTTTTTATCTATAATTAGGCTAAAGTTTAAACCCTTTTTCTCGCATTCTTTCTCATAAACTATTATTGCATCTTTAATAGCGGTTACAAGATTATTTGGTGTATTTACAAGTGCTACTTTTTCAGATTGGTATTTGCTATAATCCAATACATTGTTTAGTAGCTTCATTAATTTTTTTCCATAAAAAACGAGTGAATTCACATGTTTTTCTTGATGTTTCTCTGGATTTTCAGTTTTTAAAATATATGATAAACCATTTATAGCATTTAGAGGAGTTCTAATCTCATGGCTCATAGTATTTAAAAAATTGGTTTTATCTTCTGAGTCTTTAAAGGCCTTGGCTCTAATTTTTTTTACTTTAAGATAATATTTTAAATTAATACTTGTAAAAAAATACAGCTGACTTATAATAGATATTATTAACGAAGCAATAACCAATATATAAATTAGTTTAACCTGTTCGTTATTTATTTGTTTAATTCCAAAAAGAGTAAAATCATTAATAAATAAAATACCCCAAAGCACTATTGTTAAAATGCTAAAGAAATACACAAAAAATTTTTCATTATCAAAAGAAAAGTGCGCGAAAATCATTCCAAGAATTGCAACAAAATAGAATTCTATCCCACTGTTTTCTCCGTAAATGATAGAAAGAGAAAAAACCTCTATCAATATTGTAATAAATAGTAACAGCTTTGCAATTAACGCAAAGTTATATCTATTTAAAATATAAATGACTAGAAATGTAGCTAAAGCAATTAAGTAAAAATAATTATAGTTATTTATATTTAAAATACTACAGTACAGTATAGCGCTACTATTTAAAAATATAAATAAAAATGCAGTATTAGCTATTAACTTTTTGAGGGTTGTAGATTCTTTATTTGGCATAATATAATTTCATAAAAGTAGTACGTATATTTATAACCAAATAAATTATAAACATAAATAATACCTATTAAAACTATAAAGTTGGGGGAGTTAGTAGTTTTAGTATACTATTAAAAACAAATCTAGTCTTTATAATTGATTTACAAGTAATTTTCCTCTTTTTTTAGTGAAAAACACTAAATTAACACAGGTTGCTCCTTTCTTTATTTTTTATTGATAACCAATATTTTTCTTTAAAACGGCTATCAATTCTTCGGGTTCAAATGGCTTTAAGATTAATCCATTTAAACCAAAACTACTTAAATCGTCCTTAATGTCTCCTAAAAGAGAGGCAGAGAGTGCAAAAATTGGGGTGTTTTTATTAAATGTTCTAATTTTCTTTGTAGCTTCAAATCCATTTAAAACTGGCATTTGAATATCCATTAATACAATATCAAAATAGTCTTGTTGCATTTTTTCAACTGCTTCTAAACCATTAGTTGCAGAGAAAACATCTAAGCCTTCTTTTTCTAAACATTGTTTTGCTACAAGTATATTTATTTTGTTATCATCTACAACTAATACTTTTTTACCATAAATTTTAATTTCTTTGGGATCTAAAGAATTTACTTCAGTATCAACTTTTTCGGGAGCTATACTTAACAATAAAGGAAACTTTATAGTAGTTCCTAAACCTATTTTACTTTCTATATGGATTTTACTATCCATAAGTTTTAAAATATTTTTTACAATAGGTATCCCTAATCCAACTTTTTTATTGGTAGTTACAAGCGTAGAAATATCGCTACTTGTATTTAAAATTACATCAAGATTTTCTTTTGAAATTCCGTTACCAGAATCTTTTACCATAACCTCTATGGTAATTTTGTTTCCTTTACTGATAATTTCTTTTACAATAAGCCTTACATCTCCTTGCGCTGTATTTTGTATAGAGTTGTATACTAAATGATTTATAATTTCACTAAATCTTTTTAAATCTATGTATACATCGGGTATATTATCATCTAAAATTAGGTTAAAAATAATTCCTTTATCCTCACATAATTGTTTGTATACTTTTTCAGATTCTTTTAAACTAGCTGCAATAGAATGGGGTTCTAATTCTAATTCTATTTGGTTAGATTCATATTTACTATAATCCAATACGTTATTTAAAAGATTCATTAGTTGTTTACCATATAAGGCCAAAGAATCTAGATGGGTTAATTGATGCTTTTCTGGTGCATTATTTTTTAGAATATAAGACAATCCATTAATAGCATTTAAAGGTGTACGAATCTCATGACTCATGGTGTTTAAAAAGTTTGTCTTTTCTTCGGCATTTTCTTGTGCTTGTTTCTTAACCTCTCTTAGTTTGTTTGAATATTTGAGGTTCTTTTTTGTGTAAACATACAATTGATAAATGATTGCAAGTAATACAGAACAAACAACATTTATATAAATTAATTTACGCTCGGAAGCAGAAATCTTAATAACATTCCAAAGCGTAAAATTATATATATAAAGAATAAACCAGGTTATTAAAGCTAAAGCAGATAAAGAATATATATATAAACGTTCTTTATTAAAAGAGTAAAGACCAAAATTCATTGCTAACAGCACAAGTAGAAAATATTCAACAGCTCCATTTTTCCCAAAAATTAAAGAAAAAAAGAAAACTAAAAAATTTGCATACAAAGAGAAGCTTATTCTTGGCAGTAAAAAAAGTTTTGTTTTGTTTAAGAAGAAAACACTTAAAAAAAATAGAGTAGAAAAAACAAGAACGTAAATATATTTAGATATGCTAAAAATATAACAGAAAATAGCTGCATTTAAAGATATAAAACTAAATAACAAAGCAGTATTAGAGGCTGCTTTTTTTAACGTATTTTGTTTTTTATTTGTCATACAACTCCTGTATTAACTATTAAATGTTATGTTTAAATTGTTAAAAGTAAAGTTTCATTTATTTGATTTAATAAATCTTTTGGTTCAAAAGGCTTATAGATAAAACCATTAACCCCTATAGCATCTATATTTTTAATATTTATAACTTTAGAAGCTGTTAATATTAAAATAGGAATAGTTGTATTGATTTTTCTAATTTCTTTTATTGCATCATTACCACTCATAATAGGCATGTTTAAATCCATTAAAATTAAATCATACGTATTTTTTTTAGAGGCTTCTAATGCTTCATAACCATTATAAGCTTCTTCTACAATAATACCTTGTTTTTCTAGTATTTGTTTACAAACTAAAATATTAATCTTATTATCATCAACTATTAAAATTCTTTTCCCTTGTAAATTGTAAATTATTTCGATTTCCTCAACAATATCTATGTTATTTATTTTTTTGGAAAGATCAAAGTAAAAATTAGTTCCTACTTTTTCTTCACTCTCTACAAAAATTTGACTTCCCATAGTTTCTACAATGTTTTTTACGATAGGCAAGCCTAAACCAGTACCACCATACAGTCGGGTAGTAGAACTATTGGCTTGTGTAAATTTATCCCAGATTACAGGGATTCTGTCTTCTGGTATACCTATACCGCTATCGGTTACTTGTGTGGTAAAGGAAACGGTATTATTAACAATCTCATTTTTTATGATTTGTATAGTTACAGTTCCTTTGTGAGTAAATTTTATAGCATTAGATACCAAATTGTTTATTATTTGACTGTATCTTAATCGATCTAATTGAATGTTTGGAAAACTGTCGTCTATAATTAGAACTAGTTCTATGTTTTTCTCTTTACACTTAGCAGTATAGATTTGTACAATATCATTCAATACTGTTTTTAAATTGGTAGGCGCGTAATTTAAATCAGTCTTATTGTTTTCTAATTCGTTTAAATTCAGCACATTATCCAATAGTTCTAGAAGGTTTTTTCCAGATAAATTTAATGACTGAATATTTTTCTTTTGATCTTCTCTTGGGTTATTTTCTTTTAAAATATGTGTTAAGCCTATAATAGAGTTTAAGGGTTCTCTAATTTCTTCGTTAATCGCATTTAAAAAGATTGTTTTTAATTTTAATAGGTCTAAAGCTTTGTCTCTAGCTTCTTTTTGTACCTTATTGCTCTCTGCATTTCCGTAAGAAAAATGAATTAATGTTATTAGAATTAAGATAAAGTTTCCTAAAAAAGAAATTGGGTAAATGAAGGTTTCTGCATCTTTAGCATTAATACTTCTGTAGTTAAAAACATTAAAGTCAGCATAAATTAAACTGGCCCAGCCTATAGTGGTCAATAATGTAAAAAATATAATATGACGTTTTTCATCCCGATACGAAAAAATGATAAAAATTAGTAGGTAAAAAAATGTAAAATATAGTTCTACTCCAGAACTTTTTCCAAATAAAGACGCACAAATATAAACAGCAACAAGATAGGTTGTTACGTAAATTAATCTAGTTATTTCTGGTCTTTTTTTTAAAAAAAACACAGCAATTGTATAAAGGATAAAGGGGGCAATGCAAGCATAAAAAATTATATCACTCTGTATTGCTATACTTAAACCTAAAAGTACCAAAACTAAAAAGCATGAAAAATACAAGTATATAGAAAGAAGTTTTATTCTTCTTTTAGATTTTAAAGAGCCTAAAATGCTATTCATAACCAATGTGTTTTTTTAGGGTATTAATTAGTTCTTCTGGGTTAAAGGGTTTTAAAATTAAACCATTTAAACCATAGGTGTGTAAGTCTTCTTTTACATCTTGTAAAACAGAGGCAGAAAGTGCAAAAATAGGTGTATTTTTATTAAATGTTCTAATTTTCTTTGTGGCTTCAAAACCATTTAATATTGGCATTTGTATATCCATTAAAACAATATCAAAATACTGTTGTTGCATTTTTTCTACCGCTTCTAAACCATTATTAGCCTCTGTAATTACTAATTTTTCTTTTTCTAAGCATTTTTTGGCAACTAAAATATTTATTTTATTATCATCTACTAGTAAAACTCTTTTGCCATAAAGTTTTAAATTGTTGTTATTTATTTCATGAATTTCTACTTCTTTAGTAAGAGCAGCTTTATTTAAATTTAGTGTAAAATAAAAAGAGCTTCCTAATCTTGGTTTGCTTTTTATATTTAGCTCACTATTCATTAAATGAAGTATACTCTTAACAATTGGTATTCCTAATCCAATTTTTTGATCTTTATTTTGGGTAATACCATAAATATCATTTTTTTTATCTAAGATTATCTCTTGTTTGTTTTTTGATAATCCTTCACCGGTATCTTTTACAGTAATGGTTAAAACAACATTGTCTTTTTTCTTACTTATATTTTTTACAGAAAGAGAAACATTACCATTATGTGTAAATTTTATGGCATTTAATACTAAATTGTCTACAACACTTCCAAATTTTTTACTATCTATTTCTACATTAGGAATGGTATCGTCTATATCTAATTTAAAAATTAACCCTTTATTCTCACATTCTTTTTGATAGTTTAAGGCTTCTTTTTTAATGGTTTCAACTATATTATTAGGCTTACTATCTAGCACTAATTTTTCTGATTGGTATTTGCTATAATCTAAAACATTGTTTAGAAGTGTCATTAAATTTTTACCAAAATAGAGTAATGAATCAATATAATTTACTTGGTGTTTTTCTGGATTTTCAGTTTTAAGAATATAAGATAATCCATTAATAGCATTAAGAGGTGTCCTAATTTCATGGCTCATTGTATTTAAGAAGTTCGTTTTTTCTTTAGAATCTTCTAATGCTTTTTGTTCTGCTTTTTTATTTTTATTAAAGTGGTAAATATTATTCCTTGTAAAAAAGACCAATTGAATTACTGAGGCAATTAATAAAAGAATGATCACATTTATATAAACAATTTTTTTACTAACACCGTTAATTTGGGCAATATTAAAAAGGTGAAATTTGTTTATGTATAGCACTAACCAGAGTAAAAATGTGATGATACCAAAAAAGTAGACATATTTTTTTTCTCTTTTAAATGAAAACAAAAAAAATGTCATGGAAATATTTGCAGTAAAAAAATATTCAAAAGAACTATCTTTTCCATATACTAAAGAAAAGAAAAAAACAAAGGCATTTAAATTTATAAAAAAAAGTATTCTTGCTAATAAAGTATAGTTGACTTTGTTAAGAAAAAAAGCGATTGAAAATAGTAAAAATGCAAGGTAATAACCCTCAATATAATTGGTGATATTAAAAATATAACAAAAACCTATTTCTAAAAAAACAAAAACCAAAGACCAGGTACAGATTGTATTGGTTGTTTTTTTTATAATTTGGGAAGATTTATTTTTACTAAGAAACATTAAGGTACAACGTTCTTAAATTTATTTAAGACTATCAAAATTAACTATAATTCTACATTAAAACTATAAAAACCTTAAAAATTCAATTTTAAGGTTTTTTGTGGGTATTACTGTTTTCTTTTTAGGTCGTTTCTATTTAACATCCATAAGTTCTACGTCAAATATTAACGTTGCGTTTGGTGGTATAACACCACCAGCTCCTTGTGCTCCGTACCCTAAATTAGAGGGTATTACAAAGCGAGCTTTGTCACCAACTTTTAATAACTGTATACCTTCATCCCAGCCAGAAATTACTTGGCCAACGCCTACATTAAAATCTATTGGTTGTTTTCTTTTGTACGAAGAATCAAATACAGTACCATCTAATAATTGTCCCTTATAATGTACAGAAACTCCAGCTCCTTTTGTTGCTTGTTTACCTGTTCCGTTTTGTAAAATTTTGTAACGTAAACCACTTTTGGTTTCATCATATCCGGCAGCAACGCTATCTAATAATTCTTTTTGTTTTGCTTTTTCTTCTGCTTCTCTTTTTTCTCTCGATCCTTCAAAGCTTCTAAACGCCTCTATAGCATTAAAGTTTTCTGCTTCACTACCTACTTTAATAATTGCTACACTTTCTATTGCATCACCCTGTGCAATAGCATCTACAACATCTTGTCCTTCAATAACAGTTCCAAAAACGGTATGCTTACCATCTAACCATGGAGTAGGTACGTGGGTAATATAAAATTGACTTCCGTTAGTTGCTGGTCCTGAATTTGCCATTGCTAATTTACCAGGAGCATCGTGCTTTAAGTCTGAGTGAAATTCATCTTCAAATTTATAACCAGGGTTTCCTGTCCCTGTTCCTTGAGGGCAACCTCCTTGAATCATAAAATCTGGAATTACTCTGTGAAACTTTAACCCATCATAATAAGGTGTACCTTGTGGTTTTGCACTATTCTCCATGTTTCCTTCTACTAGGGCAACAAAATTACCTACAGTTCCAGGTGCTTTTTGGTGCTCTAATGCTACTAGTATTTCACCTTTTGGTGTTGTAAATTTTGCGTAAATTCCGTTATTCATTGTTCTTATTTTTAATCTTTATTACTTTTTTGAATTTAGTATAGATAAGCCATAGGCCAATCCAATTGTTAAGTTTGTTGCGTTAACATTGCCAAAAGGAGACCACATTTGTCCTCCAGATACGTGAAATGAAAGCTCTTTGTTTGCAAGGTAATTTAAACCTACTGTTGGTCTTAGTAAAACTCCTTCTCCAGAATCTACTCTACCACCTCCAGAAACTCCTGCAGCAAACTCTACAAAAGTAGTAACTTTTTCCTTAAAAAAAGGATTACTTTTTATTCCTAATCCGAAAAGACCATGGGCATAACCCCCTGACTTACCTTCATAAGCAAAAGAGGCTTCACCTGCTAAATAAATTCTTTTCTTTATGTCGTACGCTAGTTTTATTCCAATAAGTTGTAAGTCGCTATTTGGAATTCCGAATTTTGCAACGTCAAAATAGGTTTGGTTTTGAACTATAATTTGAATTCCTTGCGTTCTTATCTTGTTTACTTTTTGTTGGGTAAAAGGTGTAGTTGTACCACCACTTAATCCATAATATTTTAAGCTAAATCCTGCTGTATACGCTTGGAAACTTGCAATGCCACCAATTGCCTTATGGTAGCCTCCGTGAACACTTAGGCCAAATTTTTCGGTAATTTTAAAATCGAGACCAGCATTTGGGTACATGGTTAAACCTCCCTCAGGATAAATTCTTCCTCCAGCTGCTCCAATTCCCATTTTAGCAAAAAAGTTTATATATTTTGTTTCTATAAAGTTTTTTCCGACACCAAAAAACAAATCCATAAAACCAGCTGTTAAACCGCCATACATTGCGTCTACTTGTGCGTAAATAAATGTATTATGCGTTACATATTTTTGGTATTCGAAACCTAAAATAGAAAGTGTATTGTTTATTTGTTGGTATCTTGGGTTGGTACTTGCGTCTGTTCTAGAATTTCCAAATGGAAAAAAGTAATCAAACGTAACTTGTTGCACACTTTTTACAGCTGGCTTTTGCCAGAAGGCATCTTTATCTGTATTTTTTACTGTAAACGATTTTTGTGCATTAGCGTAAGAGGTGGTTCTTAGTGTGGTAGGTATTTCTACAAAAAAAGAAACATTATCACTTTTTTGAATTCCCGTAAAGAAATTTACATACCCATATTGTACACCAAACGAATATTTTTTGATTTATATTGTAAGCCAGCATTAGGATATAAGATTCCACCACCATTTACCAAACTTCTATAACCACCACCACCACCAAAGTGAATGTTTGCATCAAAATAGAGTTTTTTATACAGTTTAAAATTAACACCTAAGTTAACTCCAAGTGTAAATAAACCTCCCTGATCACCAGTAATTGCTGTATGAAAACCTGCGCCTGTATACAACCAGTCTGTTAATGGAATATTGTAATTTAATCCTACAAATCCCATAGTTGGTTGTAAATTATAGCTTACTTTATCTATAGGTTGGTTTACTAAAGTGTAGTTTAGTCGTATGTTATTATGGAGTTCTTTTCCTTTTAAGGTAAAGAAGTTAGATTCTTGAGAAACTCCTTTTAAAGCAAATAAAATTAGGGTTATAAATACTGTTTTTTTCATAAATATCAATCTTTAAACTCACTCGTAAAATGTAGTTTAACATTGGGGTATTTACTTTGTGTCATTTGAATGGTAAATTCAGAGTCTGCTAAGAAAACCAACTGATCTTGTTTGTCTTTGGCTAAATAACGCTGTTTTACTCTTTTAAATTCTTTAAACTCTTCGCTTTTTGGGTCTTTTGCTTCCACCCAGCAGGCTTTATGAACATTTAAGTTCTCATAGGTACATTTTGCACCATATTCATGTTCTAGTCTGTATTGTATTACTTCAAATTGTAATGCACCAACTGTACCAATAACTCTTCTACCATTCATTTCTAAAATAAATAGTTGTGCAACACCTTCATCCATTAATTGATCTAAACCTTTATAGAGTTGTTTAGATTTCATAGGATCTGCATTATTCACATACCTAAAGTGTTCTGGAGAAAAACTTGGAATACCTCTAAAGTTTAAATCTTCTCCTTCTGTTAAGGTATCTCCAATTTTAAAGCTCCCAGTATCATGAATACCTACAATATCTCCTGGGTACGATTCGTCTACAATTTCTTTTTTTTCCGCAAAAAAGGCATTAGGACTAGAAAATTTTACTTTTTTGCCATTTCTTACGTGTAAATAAGGTGCGTTTCTTTTAAACGTTCCAGAAACTACTTTTATAAATGCGAGTCTATCTCTATGTTTTGGATCCATGTTTGCATGAATTTTAAACACAAAGCCTGTCATTTTAGTTTCTTTAGAATCTACCAAGCGTTCTTCTGCTTTTTTAGGCTGAGGAGAAGGTGCAATTCCTATAAAAGCATCTAATAATTCTTTAACACCAAAATTATTTAAGGCAGAGCCAAAAAATACGGGTTGTAATTCACCTTTTAAATATGCTTCTTGTTTAAAGTTCGGGTATACCTCACTAATAAGTTCAATTTCTTCTCTTAAAGTGTTTGCTGCAGTTTCACCAACAGCAGTATCTAAATCAGGGTTTGATAAATCATCAAATTCAATACCCTCTGAGATGGTTTGTTTGTTGTCTCCAGAAAAAAGATTTAATTTTTTTTCCCAGATATTATATATTCCTTTAAAATCGTAACCCATTCCAATAGGAAAACTCATAGGGGTTACTTTTAAACCTAATTTTTGCTCAACTTCATCTAACAAGTCAAAAGCATCTTTACCTTCTCTATCTAATTTGTTTATAAATACAAGCATAGGTATGCTTCTCATTCTACAAACTTCTACTAACTTTTCAGTTTGTGGCTCTACGCCTTTAGCGACGTCAATAACTACAATAACACTATCTACAGCAGTTAATGTTCTAAAAGTATCTTCGGCAAAATCTTTATGACCAGGAGTGTCTAGGATATTAATTTTTTTGTCTTTGTAAATAAATGCTAGTACAGAGGTAGCTACAGAAATTCCTCTTTGGCGTTCTATTTCCATAAAGTCTGATGTAGCTCCTTTCTTTATTTTATTATTCTTAACAGCACCTGCTTCTTGAATAGCACCTCCAAATAAAAGCAACTTTTCAGTTAACGTAGTTTTTCCTGCATCTGGGTGAGAAATAATACCAAAAGTTCTTCTACGTGCAATTTCTTTTAAAAAACTCATTTACAAAATTTGAGGTGCAAATATACATTTTACAATTTCAATTATCAATGATAAGTATTTCAAATCTAGTGTAGGTTTAATTTTATATATTTGGCAGATTTTACATATAAAAGTCCATGAAAAATTACTTACTTTTTACCTTATTAGCGTTTTCAGTTTTTAAAGTTAATGCACAGAACGAAATCATTAAAGAACGTTTCTTAACCATGCAGCAATTGTTGTTAGATAAAAAGTTTACAGCTTCATTAGACTATACAGCAGAAGAATTGTTTACAGTAGTTCCTAAAGAGCAGTTGGTTGCTACAATGAAGGCTACCTTTAACAACCCTAAAATGCAAATTGTATCGGAATTACCAAAAGTCTTGTCAATATCTGAAGTGTTTAGAGCAAAAGATAAGTTTTACGCTATTTTAGATATTGTTGGAGACCAAAAAATAAGAATACTAGACGAAAAAGGCGAAGCTTTAGGTTTAGATGATAGATTGCTTTATGCGCTAAAGTTAAAATTTGAGCAGCAATATGGGGTTAAAAATGTGGCTTTTAATGAGAAAACAAAGTTTTTTAAGGTAAAAGTAGCTCAAAATATTATTGCAATATCTTTAGACGGAGAAACAGAATGGAAATATGTAGCAATAGATAATTTGCAGTTAGAGGTAATTTCTAAATTGTTACCTGCAGAAGTATTAACAAAGGTTTTAGAGAATGATTAGTCGAGCACTGTTATTGTCATAGGAATGTCTTCTACAGGCCATTCATCTATACCTACTTTTACTTTTGCAATTTTATCCATAGTATCGTATCCAGAAATAACCTCTCCAAATACTGTGTGCTCGTTGTCTAAATGATGAGCTCCACTGCGTTTGTGTACAATATAAAATTCAAAAGGACTAGACAGTTTGTCTGGATTATTTTCCCATTGCCTGGCAGCTGCTAAAGCACCAAATTTATGCGTTCTGTTTTTTCTAAATTCAGGATCTAACAAGTAATTCCCATACTTTCTTCTTTGTTTTTGGGTGTACAAATTGTCTGAGTTACCTCCTTGAATTACAAAATTTTTAGCCACTCTGTAAATAACTGTAGTGTTAAAATAATTTATTTTAGTTAAGAAAATAAAATTCGCTCTATGTATGGGGACATCGTTAAACAATCGTAATTTAATATCTCCAAATTTTGTTTCAATACGTATATTAGTCTCAGTATTTTGTTTACCATAAGCAGTTAAAAAAGAATTGGTATTGTGTCTGTTTAAACTGTCCCACGATTTTTCTACTTTCTTAATACCTCTTTTTTTTACATTCTTTGGAGTTTCCTTTTTTACAATTTTTTGTTTTTGATTTGACTGACATTCGCACAAAAAGCCGATTATAAGAAATAATAATAAAAGTTTTATAGTAAATCTCAAGAGGTTGTTTTTAATACAATTGACTTCAAATATAATTTATCATTTTTAAAAATTAGAGAATTCCTCTTAATTTATAAAAGGATTAGTTTTTTTTGCTTTTTGATTGCTGTATATTTGTAAATATGGAAGAACAAGTGATTTTAGTTGATCATAATGATACTCAGATTGGTACGATGGCAAAGATGGAAGCGCATGAAAAAGCGCTATTGCATAGGGCGTTTTCTGTATTTGTATTCAATAAAGAAGGAGCGTTACTTTTACAACAAAGAGCTGCTCACAAATATCATTCTCCTTTATTATGGACAAATACATGTTGTTCTCACCAAAGAGTAGGAGAAAGTAATATAGAGGCCGGCAAAAGAAGGTTACAAGAAGAAATGGGTTTTACTACTGAGTTAAAAGAAATTTTTTCATTCATCTATAAAGCTCCTTTTGATAATGGTTTAACAGAACATGAATTAGACCATGTATTAATCGGAAATTATGAAGATGCACCTGTTATTAATAAAGAAGAGGTAGAAGCATATAAGTGGATGCCTTTAGAAGCTGTTAAGACAGATATAGAACAAAACCCTCAATTATACACAGCTTGGTTTAAAATTATTTTTAAAGAATCTTATAAAAGACTAATAGATGCCTAAAGTTACAGTTCATAGAAAAGCACATTTTAATGCCGCACACCGTTTGTATCGAAAAGATTGGTCTGATGCCAAAAATATAGAAGTATTTAGTAAATGTAGTAACCCCAACTTTCATGGGCATAATTACGAGTTAATAGTATCTCTTACAGGAGAAATTGACAAAGAAACAGGCTATGTTTATGATTTAGGGATTCTTAAAAACTTAATCAAATCTGAGATAGAGGAGTGTTTTGATCATAAAAATTTAAATATTGAAGTTCCTGAATTTAAAGATTTGAACCCTACTGCTGAAAATATTTGCGTAGTTACTTTTCAAAAACTAAGAAAGCATTTGCCAACAGATTTAGATCTAAAGATTACACTTTACGAAACTCCAAGAAATTTTGTGAGTTATTCTGGTGAATAATTTCAATTTGTTGAATTATTTTTTTTTTTTTTTAAAGTGAACCTTTATATTTAATAGTATCTTTAAATGGATTTTAAATGTAGATCATGAAAATTATAGCAATGATACCTGCGAGATATCAAGCGTCTCGATTCCCTGGTAAACTAATGAAAAGTTTAGGAGGAAAACCTGTAATTTTAAGAACCTATGAAGCAGCATTAAAGACCCATTTATTTGATGATGTTTATGTGGTTACAGATTCACCTATAATTTATAGCGCCATTAAAGAGGCGAATGGTAAAGCTATAATGAGCAAAAAAGAGCACGAATGTGGTTCTGATAGAATTGCGGAGGCTGTTGAGAGTTTAGAAGTAGATGTTGTGGTAAATGTACAAGGAGATGAGCCATTTATAGATGAAATATCGCTAAAGAAATTAATTCAAGTTTTTAAAAAAGACATTCACCAAGAAATAGATCTTGCTTCACTAAAGGTGCAAATAACTGATAAAGAAGAAATTGAAAACCCAAATAATGTTAAAGTAATTACTGATGTAAATAATAGAGCTATTTATTTCTCTAGAAGTGTTATTCCCTTTCTAAGAGCTTCTGATGCTTCTGTTAAGTACTTTAAACACATTGGAGTGTATGCTTTTAGAAAGCAGGCACTTATCGATTTTTATAATACACCTATGACACCTTTAGAAGCTGCAGAAAAAATAGAAGCCATACGTTATCAGGAAATTGGTAAAAAAATAAAAATGATAGAAACTTCTAAAAAATCTATTGGAATTGATACTCCTGAAGATTTAGAAAAGGCAATAAAATTATTAAAAGAAAATGAGTAATACGATTAAAGTAATTGCTTTTGATGCTGATGATACACTATGGGTAAATGAAACCTATTTTAGAGATGCAGAAGCACAGTTTGCCCAGTTATTGTCTAAATACGAAACTAAAAACAAAATAGATCAAGAATTATTTAAAAAAGAAATAGAAAACTTACCATTGTATGGATATGGTATTAAAGGTTTTGTATTGTCTATGATTGAGTGTGCTATTGAGTTGTCTAATACTTCAGTAAACCCTAAAACCATTGAGGAGATCTTAAATATCGGAAAAGAAATGTTGGAAAAGCCAATTGAACTTTTAGAGGGAGTAGAAGAGGTATTGCAATCTTTACACGGAACATATAAATTAATAGTTGCCACTAAAGGAGACTTATTAGATCAGGAAAGAAAATTAGAAAAATCGAACCTCCTACACTATTTTCATCATATTGAGGTGATGAGTGATAAGAAGGAAGAAGATTACAAAAAACTATTAAAGCATTTAGAAATAGATCCTTCAGAACTATTAATGATTGGCAATTCATTAAAATCTGATGTTTTACCTTTACTTGCAATCGGAGCTTCTGCTGTTCACATTCCTTTTCATACCACTTGGGTTCATGAGCAAGTAAGTGACAAAGAAGCATCTCATCAAAATTATGTAACTTTAAATAACATTAAAGAACTCCCTTCTATTTTATGAGATATCTAGAATTGGAAAGTTGGAATAGAATTCAACATTTTAACCACTTTAAATCATTAAAAGATCCATTTTTTGCAATAACAGTCCCTGTAGATGTAACAATGGCCTATAAAAAAGCAAAAAAAGAAAATGTTTCTTTTTTTGCTATGTATTTGCATGCCTGTTTAAAAGCGTTAAATGCTGTTGAAAACTTTAGGTATCGAATACATGACAATAAAGTAGCTGTTTACGACGTTATTCATGCCTCTGCAACCATTGCAAGACCAAACCACACTTTTGGATTTTCCTTTATTAAATTTTCAGAAGATTTTAAAACATTTCATGAAAATTTTAAAAAAGAGAAAGAACGAATACTAAATAGTACAACATTGTTTCCGCCTGTAAATTCTGACGATTGTATGTATTGTTCTGCTTTACCATGGGTGTCTTTTACAAGTCAGAAAGAGCCGAATGCAGGTATAAAAGATGATAGTATTCCTAAATTGGCTTTTGGTAAAGTAACTGAAGATAATAAACAATTAAAAATGCCTGTAGGGATAACTGTAAATCATGCTTTAGTAGATGGATATCATCTAGGATTATTTTTTGAAGAATTTCAAAGTCAATTAGATAAAAACAACTAAATTTGCAAACTAAAATAAGAAGTTATGGCAAGTATTAAAAACTTAAAGAAAGATATCAATTACGTATTAGGAGATGTTATTGAATATACTTTAGATGTTTCTACATTAAAGAATGAAGTAAAAAAGGGAGATGCAATTATAGATGAAGCAATTGAAACTTTTGATGCCTTAATTGCTAAGGTTCATGTAAAGAATGTAGAAAATAAAAAACAGCATTTTAAAGCGATTAATTTAGAATTAGAAACAAAAGCAAAAGCTTTAGTTGAGAAGATTAACGCGATTTAAATTAACATTTTTTTAGTTAAAATTTAAGACCAACATTCATTTAAATGTTGGTTTTTTTGTTAAATTTGATTACAATTAATAATGTAATTAATCGTTTTATTATTAAATTTTTTAATTATGGCAAGGGCAATGTTTGAATACACAAAAACGATCTTAATGAAAGTAAGTTTTAATTCAGAGTTGTTTTGTAAAGAGTTAGAAAAGTCTTTAAAAAGGTTATTGCCTCACGAAGTTAAAGAACTTTCTATCTGGTTAAAAGAATTTACAGCAAATAAACCTGAGTTAAATTATTGTATGAATTTAGTAAGATCATAACAATAAAAAAGGAAGCATAAAGCTTCCTTTTTTTATTTCCTTTTTCGTTGTTTGTATTTTCTCATTAAATTTCTTCCAAACTCTATTTCTGCAAGTTGAAGCTGTATTATTTTCTTGTAGCTTAAAATATCTTTTAATTTTGAAATAAACTTAAGCTGTTCTTCATGTATTTTTTGATCTGTTTCCATCTTAAAACTCACAATACGTTTAGCCTCTTTTTCAGAGATTGTATTAGGGTCTTTATGCTCTTCTTTTATTTTTATTAAGTTTTTTCGGGTAGCCAATCGAAGTTCATGAATTATTTTTTCATGTGAATTGTAAATAGGCCAAAACTTTTCAGCTTCTTTGGTTGTTAAGCTTAGTTGTTCTGTTAGAAATGCAATTTTCAATGTTTTTATTTTCTGCCTGCTCTCTGAATTATTTTGTGCATTTGTAGACCAACCTAATAATAGGCCTAAACATAATATGATTAATTTTTTAGTAGTATTCATTAGTCTAATTCATTTATTAAAAAACTGTTGTTATTTGAATTAACAAAGTCCTCTATGCTTTCGTCTTCTATTTGAGTAAAGTAAAAAGGAGTTTCGTTTAATATATTTAGTTCCAATACAAGGGCAATATCATTTGTATTTATTGGGTTAGTTTCTAGCCAATACTCAAAATCAGATTCAGTTAAAGAATCTAAACCAATTCCAGAGTTGTTTTTAAAATTATAAGTAGTAAGTCCAATAAATAAAAGGATTGCAGCTGCTGCTGCAAAAGGAATTGTATGTAAAACGTATTTTTTAAAACGTACAACTTTAAGTGTTTTCTTATTTTTTGGTAGTTTAGAAATTATACGATCCTCTAAATTTTTAAAGTAGGTGTCTGAAACTTTAAATGCAGTTGTTTTTGGGAAGTTCTGCTCTTTTGTTTTTTGATAAATTGTACTATCAAAATTCTCAAAATATCCTTTTGGGACAGAAAAAGGTTGTTTTTTATTAACCTTCTGTTCTATAAATTGTTCGCTATGTAAGCTTTCTTTATTCATTTGTATTTTAGACCTATTTTTATATAAAAGGTTTAATCAGTATTGTTTTTTATAAAATGTTCAATTTTCTTTACAGCATGATGATAAGATGCTTTAAGGCTTCCTACAGTTGTTTCTAAAATTTCTGATATTTCGTCGTATTTCATTCCATCAAAATATTTCATATTAAAAACAAGACGTTGTTTTTCTGGTAATAATGCTATTGCTTTTTGTAAAATAATTTGAATTTCATCTCCATTAAAATATACGTCGCTTTGTAAACTATTAGCAACTTTTTTATAATAAGTTGTAATATCTGTATGTTGCTCTTTAGCTCTTTTATTAATGAAGGTTATTGCCTCATTAGTTGCAATCCGATACATCCAAGAATATAATTTACTTTGTTTATTAAAACTTTCTATGTTGTAATAAATTTTGATAAACGTGTTTTGTAAAACATCATCAGTATCTGCGTGATTGATTACAATTTTACGAATATGCCAATACAAACGTTCTTTGTAATTAGTAATTAAAGTACGAAAGGCAACCTCTTTAGAAGAGTTGTTTTGTAAATCTTTAACTAAGGCAATTTCGTCTATCAAAAAAAACTTTTTTATTTAGACTTGAAATTACTGAAAAGGTTTAATTAAAAAAAATTACTTTTTTGTTCTAGAGTAGCCAAACAATCTTTTTTGTTTGATGATTTCTGAAATACCTTCTGGTAACATTGGTTCCCAGCCTTCTTCTCCTTTCTTAATCATTTTTAAAACAGTTCTAGAAAAGATGTCTAATATGTTTTTATCGAATTCTTGTATGTCTAAAACCTTACCGTTGTTTTTAAAGAACTTA
This sequence comes from Polaribacter sp., assembly GCA_039768135.1. Taxonomy (GTDB): domain Bacteria; phylum Bacteroidota; class Bacteroidia; order Flavobacteriales; family Flavobacteriaceae; genus Polaribacter. The sequence continues at coordinate 4,024 of JBDNBB010000139.1, read as the reverse complement.
TACAATTCTTTCATTCTAGGATGAACCTTTAGGTTTTCGCTGGTAATGTAGTCGTCATTTTCTTGGTCATGATATGGGTACATGTACACTTTAAGATCTCTATAAAACAGTTTACCAAATGCCTCTAAAATTCCACCACTTAAGTCCCTGTAATATTTTTCATCAAAAATCTGAACCATGTTATGAACTCCCATAGCTAAAGCCATTCTTTCTTTGGTAAATTCACTTAAATATTCTACTAGTTTAAAATATTGTTGGAAACTAGTTATCATTACATTTTGCCCTAAAGAACACAAAAGTTCTGCTCTGTCTAAAAAGTCTCTCTCATTAATTTTACCTTCAGCAGATAAGTTACTTAGCGTAATTTCGAAAATAATTTGAGTTTTACTTTCTACAACTTTATCTTCTTGTAAGAACATTTTTTTTGACTGCTCAAACATGTTCATATTTACTTTGGTCACAGGCCTAAAGCTACCTCTAAGTGCAAGTATATTTTTTTTGTATAGAACTTGTGCAGGAAGTAAGTTGTTGCCATCTGGGCCAAACATTACTGCATTTGTCATTCCATTTTTTAACAGCTGTAAACTCATTAATCTGTTGTCTACATACATGAAACGGGGGCCAGAGAAGTTAATCATATCAATTTCTAGTTGATGACTTCCTAAATTATCATAAAAAGATTTTATTAATTCTTTTGGATTGTCATTCAAGTAAAATGCACCATAAATAAGATTTACTCCAAGTATTCCTAAAGTTTCTTGTTGCAAGCGGGCATCTGTTTCTTTAAATCGTAGATGCAGTACGATTTCATTATAATCTTCTAATGGGTCTAATTGAAAACGAATACCAACCCAACCATGGCCTTTAAACTTTCGTGCAAAGTCTATAGTAGTTACTGTATTTGCATAGCTAAAAAAAAGCTTGTTTGGGTGTTTTTGTCTACTAAGCCTGTCTTCCATTAAGCCAATTTCATGACCTAACATTTTCTTTAATCGAGATTCAGTAACATACCTATTGTCAGTTTCTACACCATAAATAGCATCAGAAAAATCTTTATCATAAGCACTCATTGCTTTGGCAATAGTTCCTGAAGCAGCACCAGATCTAAAGAAATTTCTTGCAGTTTCTTGACCTGCGCCAATTTCTGCAAAAGTTCCGTAAATATCTGAATTTAGGTTAATTCTTAGTGCCTTACTTTTTGTTGTAGGAACACTACTCATTTCCTGATCACCTTTTAAAGAAATTGCCATATATATCTATCTTTTTAATAGGTTACAAATGTACTAAATTACATAGCAATGAGTCAATTTTTATGTTATTTTTGTTGTTCATGAAAAAAACTAATAAACAGTTAAACATTACTTTTTTAGGTACAGGAACTTCTCAAGGAATCCCAATGATTGCAAGTAAAGATCCCGTTTGTTTATCCTCAAATTTAAAAGACAAAAGATTGCGTTCTTCTATTTTAGTTTCTTGGAATAATAAATCTTTTGTAATTGATTGTGGTCCTGATTTTAGACAGCAAATGTTGCGTGAAAATGTAGCATTAATTCATGGTGTATTGTTTACACACGAGCATTCAGATCATACAGCTGGTTTAGATGATTTAAGACCATTTTGTTATAAAATAGGAGAAATGCCTATTTATGTAAATAAAAGAACTTTAAAGAGTCTAACACAACGATTTGAATACATTTTTAGCAAAGAAAATAAGTATCCAGGCGCGCCAAGTGTAGCTCCTAATTTGGTAAATAATAATTCTTTTTTAGTTCATGATGCATTAGTAACGCCTATAGAAGTAATGCATGGCAAACTACCTATTACTGCCTATAGAATTGAAAACTTTGCCTATTTAACTGATGTGAAATTTATTGCAGATTCTGAGAAAGAAAAACTAAAAAATTTAGAAGTTTTAGTAATTAATGCACTTAGAATAGAAGAACATCCAACCCACTTTAGCCTTCAGGAGGCTTTAAGTTTTGTAGAAGAATTACAACCAAAAAAAACCTATTTTACTCATATAAGTCATAAGTTAGGTTTTCATGAAGAGGTGTCAAAAGTACTCCCAGAGAACGTTTTTTTAGCTTATGATGGGTTAAAAATAAAAGTATAGTTTTATTCTTTTTTTCTGTATATTTGTTTAAGGAATGTTAATCGAGTAACCCCACTTTTTACTACAAAAATTAGCATTAATTAAATTAAATATTTTATGAAAAAGAAAGCTGATGAAAATCAGCAAGTTGATCTTGTACAAAAAATTGATACTAGGATTGCTGCTGTAAGAGACCTAATTTTTGGTGAAAACATTCAACAATACAATACGGAATTCGAGGATGTTTATGAAAGAATTAAAACCTTAGAGGTAACCTCTAAACAAAATTTAACAAATACGGTTATTGCATTAGAAAGTAAATTGTCAGATTTAGAAAATCTAATGGATCATAAATTTCAAGAGTTGAATAGTGATTTAGATAGAAAAATTACTGAATTAGATGACGAAAAGACAGATCGTAGAAAATTAGGTAAAGCCCTAGAAAAAATTGCTTTGATGTTACAAGAATAAATGGAAGAAAATCCTGTAGATCATACAATAGAAAATCGTTTCGAATTACTAAAAGAACTTTTATTAACTGAAGATAGAAAGAAGTTTGAATTGTTTAGTGCTAGGTATCTAGAAAAAAAACAATTTAAAAATGTTATTCGGCCTGTTTTAGATGAGCAAGTAAATGATTTAAAAGAAAATTTTTCTCATCATTTTGGAGAGGAGGTAACTAGTGCAATTAAAGTTCAAATTCGTGAGTCGCAAGACGAAGTTGTAGAGGCGCTCTATCCTATAATGGGTAAGCTGGTAAAAAAGTTTATAGTTTCTGAGATTACTAAGTTATCGGACAATATTAATAATACTATTCAAGAAAAATTTTCGATCTCTTATATTCTAGGAAAATTATTTAAAGGCAAAAAAACGCAAGTTAAAGAGATTTTACAGGAAACTTTTGAGCCATTAATTGAAGAGGTTTTTGTTATTCAAAAAGATTCTGGTTTATTAAGAGGGAGTTATTCTAGAGGTAGTATAGCAGACAAAGATATGATTTCTGGTATGTTGACAGCTATAAAAGCTTTTGCAGAAGATGCTTTTTCTAAAGAAGGGCAAGATCTAGAAGATATAAAATTTGAAACATTTCAATTGTCTATGTTTAATTACAATACGATATATATAGCCATTGCTATCTCTGGGGTAGTACATGCTAAATTTAAAGATAATGTATTCGAAAATGTAAATGTTCTAGCAGATAAAATATTACGTGATCGTAGTTTTTTAAACAATCAGACTAAACTAAACTTATTGATAGAAAACACTTTGATAATAAAATAATTAAAAATATACTTATGATTGCTAAAAAAGTACTTCTTGTTGGCAACTTTGGGGTAGGTAAAACCTCTTTAATCAGAAGGTTTGTTTTGAATGAGTTTTCTGAAGACTACATTAGTACAATTGGAGTTAGAGTTAGTGCTAAAAAATTATATGTAGATGAAGAGGAGGTAAAATTACTTATTTGGGATGTTGCTGGTACTAGTAAAGATGAAAAAATACCTAAAGCTTATTTTCTTGGTGCTAGTGCAGCTATGTATGTTTTTGATTTAACAAGGAAGGAGACATACGCTACTGTAGATGAAAAAATTAAAGAGCTAAAAATTATTTCTGGTTTGGATACTATTTTGTTGGTCGGTAATAAAAAAGATTTGCTAAATAAAAATGAACTTATGCAAATTGCCAAAAAGTGTCCTTTAAAAATAGATATTATTACAAGTGCAAAAGAAAATGAAAATGTAGAGATCGCATTTAAAGAAATGGTCTTAAAATCTCTAAATAAAGTATATTGATACGTAATAGGGTAAATAAATTTTTTATTGCATTAGAAATAAATTTTGCAGGTAAAATTTTAAAAATAGAAGAGGGAGAATTTTTATTAAGCACCTTTAAAAAAGGCGATTTAATACAAAATAATTGTCCTTTTTTAGAATT
>JBDNBB010000138.1:0-11136 GCA_039768135.1 Polaribacter sp. | reverse complement strand
TTTTCGTTTATAATTAAACTCTGCTCTTTTTTAAGAGTCCGCAAATGTACAATTAATTTCTAATTATTCAAATATCAGTAAGTTATTTTTTAAAAATGATTTTTTGCAAGCTATTTTAATTAAATAGTTACTTTTGAAGAGATTCAAAAACAATCCTTGAAAAACTCAAAAATATTTATCTTAATTCATGTAACAATACTCTTTTTTACCACAAATTTTTTTGGTCAAAATTTTGAGCTTAGCATTACGTCAAATGAAAAAAATGAGAAAAGTGTATTAAATAATATTGATTACCAAAAAAACCACAAAAACAAATCCTCAATTAAATTAGAAACTCAAAAAATAACAAAACACCTAAAAACAATTGGATATTTTACCAATAAAATTGATAGCACTGTATTTAAAAACAAAAAAGTAATAATATTTTTTAACTTAGGAAAAAAAATAGATTATGCAGTTATAAATATTAGTAACATAGATAAACTTTTAATAAAAGGATTTAAAATTACAAACGATTCTATAAAATTACCAATCAAAGAGTTGGATTTTTTCTTAAGAAAAATATCTCAACAATTAGGTAATGAAGGAAAATCATTCTCTGAAGTTCATCTAGTAGAAACCAGAGTATATAAAAATTATATACTCGCCTCTCTTAACATTAAGGAATCTGAAAAAAGAAAAATACAAAAAATTATTATTAAAGGTTATGAAGATTTCCCCAGGTCATTTATAAGAAATTATTATAAAATTGATAAAGATGCTATTTTTAATCAAAAAAGAATAAATAGAATTTACGAACTTACAAATCAACTTGATTTTATAGAACAACTAAAAAAACCTGAAGTTTTATTTAAACCAGATTCTACTCACATATATCTTTATTTAAGAAAAAAAACAAATAATAGTATCGATGCCTTGCTAAATTTCGGATCAAAAGAAAATGGAAAACTATTTTTTAATGGAAACTTAAATCTAGAGCTTAATAACATATTAAATTATGGAGAAGGATTTAAATTAATTTGGAATAAAATTGACGAAAACAGGCAAGAACTAAATCTCTCTACTAAAATTCCCTATTTTCTTAAAAGCACTATATCTCCAGAAATAAATTTTTCTTTATACAGACAAGACTCAAGTTTTGTTTCAACCAAACTTAGATCTTTAATTAGATACAAACTCAACTCAAGAAATAATCTTTCTATAAGTTACGATATAGAAACTTCAAACAACAATTCATCAACAAACACTGAAATTGAGAGTTATAAAAATTACTTTTTTGGAATAGGCTACGAATTCCAGAAAAAAATAAAAGCAAAAAGTAAAATAGATTTTAATATTTCTACTGAATTTGGTGTTAGAGAAACAGTAAGCAAAACAAAACAACAAAAAATTACAAGCAACATATCTTACACTTACACATTAAATAATAGAAATCATTTTTACTTAGAAAATAATACAGGATACTTAAACTCAAAAAATCTTCTACTAAATGAGCTCTTTAGAATAGGAGGTGTTAATACAATAAGAGGATTTAATGAACAGAGCATATTTACAGACAAATATTCATACTTTAATATCGAGTATAGATATAAAACAAACACAGCTTCTTATTTATACACGATAACTGACATAGGGATCTACAAACACAACTTACAACATAATTCTATATTAGGATTAGGGCTAGGATATTTATACGAAACAAAACGTTATCAAATAAATTTAGGGTTAGCCACAGGAAAGATGAATAAAGAAAAAATTAATTTTCAAAATGCAAAACTTCTTTTAAGTTGGAAGAATTATTTCTGAAAAAACAAAATATAACAAATTCTTATTAAATTATATTTATTGATTTAACAATTTTTATGATTTTATTATTAAATATTAGGTTAAAATATTTTATTAGATTAAAATTTTTATAATATTTGTTTTTGAATTAATTTTAACAATCACACAATGAAAAAAAAGTTTAATGGAATTTTGACACTATTACTAGTGTTCAGTTTGCAAATATCCTTTGCACAAAAAAAGGCTATTTCAGGTTCAGTTTCCGATGAATCAGGAAAATTACCAGGAGTTAGCGTTACTATTAAAGGAAGTGCCACTGGTACTGAAACAGATTTTGATGGAAAATACACCATCCAAGCAAAAATAGGTGACGTCTTAGTATTTAGATACCTAGGCTATAAAGCTATTGAAAAAAAAGTAAGTACCTCTAATGAGGTTAATGTTTTTATGACTCAAGACGCCAGCGTTCTTGATGAAGTAGTTGTAACAGCATTAGGAATTTCTAAAAAAGAAAAAGCTATTGGTTATGCAATACAAAAAGTTGCAGGAGAAAAAATAAATCAAGCTAAAGAGCCAAATTTAGTAAATGCTCTTCAAGGTAGAGTTGCAGGGGTACAAATTCAGGGTAGTCCTTCTTCTTTAGGAGGTGCTTCAAGGATTACTATACGTGGATCTAACTCATTTTTAGGAAATAACCAACCTTTATTCATCGTTGATGGTGTCCCAATAAGCAATGCCGAATACTCAACAAGTTCTCAGCAAAGAGGTTTTGGTGGTGGCGCTTATGATTATGGAAATGGAGCATCAGAAATTGACCCCTCAAACATAGCAACAATGTCTGTATTAAAAGGAGCTGCTGCTACAGCAGTATATGGTTCAAGAGGTGCAAACGGGGTAATTCTTATCACTACTAAAAAAGGAGGTGCACAAAAAGGAATGGGCATAAGTTTTGACAGCAGTATTACTATGGATAATGTTAGAAACTTAATTCCAATTCAATCTACTTATGGTGGAGGATCTATTTACAATACTGCAAGTGGATTTAACGAATTTACTCAAGATGGTGTAAATTATTTAGCACCTAACTATGCAAAAGATGGTTCTTGGGGTCCAAAATTTGACCCAAATTTACTTGTAAGACATTGGGATTCTTGGGATCCAGGATCTAACAACTATAAAGAAGTAAGACCTTGGGTTGCTCCTGAAAATTCTTACGAAACATTTTTTAATACAGGTGTTACCTTTATGAATACTTTAGCTTTTTCTGGGAGTAATCAAAAAGGGACATACAGAGTAGCATACACCAACTTAGATCAAAAAGGTGTAATACCAGAAGGAGAATTAAAAAGAAATACAATAAACCTTAACTCAAGCTATAACTTAACAGACAAATTAAAATCTAGCGTAAGTTTTTCTTATGTAAAAACAGATGCGGAGAATAGAAATGTAACTGGTTATAATAATGCCAATCCACTTCAAGGTTTTACACAGTGGTGGCAATCTCAATTGGACGTTAAAAGACTACAAGAACAACAAAATACAACTCAAGGAAATCAATATACTTGGAACCCTGTTGGAATAACTACTGATAGTAATGGACAATTCCAATCTTTTAACCCAAATCCTAATTATTTTGACAACCCTTATTGGGTTAGAGAAAACAACTTACAGAATGATACAAAGAATAGATTATTCGGAAATGTAAATTTATCATATGATATTTCTGAAAATTTAAAACTTACTACACAATTTGGTACAGACTTATTTCAATTTAGTATAAGAGAAGGTGTACCATTTAGATCTGTTGATGGATCTAGATATGCTGAAACTGAAAGAAGATTCCAGGAGACAAATATGGAGGTTCGTTTAAACTACAATAAAAATATAAATGAAAACTTTACTTTTAATGGTTTTTTAGGTGCTAATAGAATGAGACAATTCTCTAAAAGGATTACAGCTCAAACTAATGGTGGTCTTGTTGTAGACAGGTTTTTTAATATTGGAAATTCAATCGATTCACCACTCGTTGATACTTTTGAGAGTCAAAGAGGAATTAATAGTATTTTCGGCTCAGCTTCTTTTGGATGGAAAGACATGTTATTCTTAGACTTATCTGCAAGAAATGATTGGTCCTCTACATTACCTGAAAAAAATAGTAGCTACTTCTACCCTTCAGCTTCATTAAGTTGGGCTGTATCTGAAATTGAATCAGTAAAAGAGAGTGGTGTAATTAATTTTGCAAAAGTAAGAGCAAGTATTGCACAAGCAGGAAATGATGCAGATCCTTACAGATTAACAGATGTTTACAACCCATTAACACCAAATTTTGGAAGCAACCCAATGTACTCTGTACCTAACTCTCAACAAAACCCTGATTTAGTAAATGAACTAACAACAGAAGTTGAGTTTGGTTTTTTAATTAAAATGTTAGGAAACAGGTTAAGTATTGATGCTGCATATTACGACAGAACTACAGATAATCAAATTTTTCCAGTACCAGTTTCTGCGGCAACAGGATACACATCTAGATTGTTAAATGCAGGTAAAATGAAAAATTCAGGTTTAGAATTACAAATTAGCGGTACCCCAATACAGACAGAAGACTTTAGTTGGAATGTAGGGCTGAACTTTACAAGTCAAAATAATAAAGTTGTAGAATTATTAAAAGATGAAAATGGAGAATCAGTTGTTGAAAGTATTAATGCCGGTGGCACATGGGCTGCTGACTTAAGAATTCAAGAAGGATTACCATATATGGCTTTATTTGGTCAAAACTATGTTTTTGATGACAATGGAAATAGACTAGTTGATGCTAACGGAAATTATCAATTTACTGCAGATAGAGAATATTTAGGTTCTGCTATTGCTGATTATACAGGTGGATTTAGCACTGCATTTACTTATAAAAATTTCACATTATCAGCATTATTTGATTTTCAAGTAGGTGGTGTAATACACTCTACATCATTGCAGTGGTCTAAATATTCAGGTATGCATCCAGAAACAGTTGCATTTAACGGAGAGGATGACACTAGAGCAAACGGAATGGTTTTACCAGGAGTAAAAGCCGATGGTTCGCCTAATGATATTAGAATAGACCCTCAGACTTATTATCAAACTTACTGGAGAAGAGCTGCACCAAACGTTTATGACGCAAGTTTTGTAAAGTTTAGAGATATTAGATTAAGTTACAATGTGGACGCTAAACTTTTAGCAAAACTTCCATTTAACAGCTTAAACGTAAGTGTTTTTGGAAGGAATTTAGGTATCTTGTATTCTGAAGTTCCATTTATAGACCCTCAAGTAATTACAGGGGCTGGAAATGCACAAGGTTTAGAAAATGCACAAATACCAGCTACAAGTTCTTTTGGTATTAACTTATCAGCAAAATTTTAAAAAATGAAACAAATGAAAAAACTAAAATATTATAGTTTAATTCTTACTTCTTTAATTTTGTTTTCACAATGTAATGAAGACTTAACAGAATTAAACGTAGACCCAAATAACGCAGTAATTGTAGCTCCCTCTACACTTTTAACAACTGCACAATACAATTTTTACAGTAACCTACAAGGAACAACCATTAACGCTGACTGGGGATTACTAATGGTACAACAGTGGGCTCAAAACGAATACACAGAAGATAGCAGATATAACCAAGATATTACATTTTTTAATGGAACTTGGTCTGGTATGTATTCGAATGTATTAAAGGAACTTGACGCTGCAAAAACTTTAGTTGCGGGTCAAGATCTTTCATCAGAAATTATTGCAAATAAAAATAGTATTCTAGATGTGATGTCTGTACAAGCATATGCTTTTTTAACTGATGGTTTTAATGACATACCTTATACTGAAGCGATCGCAGGAATAGATTTACCCTCGTATGATAGTCAAGAGACAGTTTATAAAGGAATATTAGAAACTTTAGAAACAGCCGCAAATAATTTTAGTGCATCATCTCCTTCTTTTACAAGTGGTGAAATCATTTATAATGGAGACGTTTCTAAGTGGCAGAAATTAACACATTCGTTAATGTTAAGATATGCAATGCGAATTGTGGATGCAGATCAAACGACAGCGCAAAAATATATTAATATAGCTGTAAATAATCTAATTGACAGCAATAGCGATAATGCTTTATTTACATTTGAAGCTAGCCTTGCAAGAGCAAACCCACTATTTGTGAATAATTCACCACAGGGTGGAAATAGAGATGATTATGCAGTATCTGAATACCTAGTTACAACCCTAAATAATCTAGGAGATCCAAGATTACAAGAATTTGCTAAAGAAGCGTCTTCAGGAACTATAGTTGGTATGCCTTATGGCTTGTCTGATAATGATGCTACTGTTTTGAAACCAACAACATCTAGACCAAATGATAATGTAAGATCTGCTACAACACCACACGTTGTTATGTCATATGCAGAGGTTCAATTTCTTTTAGCAGAAGCTTATCAAAGAGGATTAGTAAGTGGAGATGCAGCAGCAGCATATAATAATGCTGTTACAGCATCAATGAATTACTGGGGTATTACTGATAGCGCAGCGATAGCAAATTATTTATCTGTAAATAGTTATAATGCAACAAATTGGAAAGCATCAATTGGTATCCAAAAATGGATTGCACTATATATGAACGGATTTGAAGCATGGAACGAATGGAGAAGACTTGATTATCCACAATTAAGTGCACCTGCAGAAGCTGTAATAAATACAATTCCTGTTAGATTCCCATATCCATTATCTGAAACTCAAACGAATTCAGCAAAATTAGATGCTGTAACATCAAACCCTGGTGAATTAACATCAAAAGTTTGGTGGGATGTAAACTAAATAAAAATAAATAATAAGAAAAAAGCTACCTCATTGAGGTAGCTTTTTTGTTTAAAATATAACAAACTATAAGTTCTTAATTAAGAAACAAAAATTTGATGGTAGTTTTATAGATAAAATTGAGGAATTGTTGAGAAAATCAAATTATTTTAAAGAAATTATTGTTAAAAAATTGTTTTTTTAAGTTTTATTTAGGACTTTTGGAATTAATTAATTCAAATAATTATATAATGAAGACAAAGTTTAATGGAATTTTAACGCTATTACTAGCGTTTGTAGTGCAAATATCCTTTGCACAAGAGAAGACTGTCTCAGGTACAGTTTCTGATGAATCAGGAAATTTACCAGGAGTTAGCATTATAATTAAAGGAAGTACAAAAGGTACAGAAACTGACTTTGATGGTAAGTACTCTATCCAAACTAAAATAGGAGATGTTTTAGTATTTAGATACTTAGGTTACAAGGCAAGTGAAAGAACAGTTGGTGCTTCAAACGTAATCAACGTAAAACTAGCTGAAGATGCAAATGTTTTAGATGAAATAGTTGTTGTAGGTTATGGTACATCAACTAAACAAGCATTCGTAGGAACAGCAGCAGTAGTTAAACAAGAACAACTAGAAGTAAAAAACTTCTCAAACGTTTCTCAGGCGCTTACTGGTGAGGTAGCTGGGGTAACAGTTATTAATGGTTCTGGACAACCAGGTACTGTTGGTGCAATTAGAATTAGAGGGTATGGATCTGTAAATGGTAACAGAGCTCCATTATACGTAGTTGATGGTGTTCCTTTCTCTGGAAGTATCAATTCTATAAACCCTACTGATATTGCTAGTACTACAATATTAAAAGATGCAACTGCAACTGCAATTTACGGTTCTAGAGGTGCAAATGGTGTTGTTTTAATTACAACAAAAGGTGGTACTGCTTCTAACTCTTATATTGAAATAGATGTAAAAACAGGTATCAATGACCAAATTATCCCTAGATATGATGTTGTTACTGACCCTGAAGAGTACATTGGTTATGTATGGGAAGGAATCAAAAACAGAGGTGTTGTAACAGGAAATCCTGATCCAGTTGCCTTTGCTAATGCGAACTTATTTACAGGAAACTATGTAGCTCCAGGTTACAATATGTGGAATGTTACTAGTGGAGCAGATTTAATAGATCCTGCTACAGGAACTGTTCGTCCAGGAGTTACAAGAAAATATACTCCATTAAGATATGCAGACGTTGCTTTTGATTCAGCAATAAGAACTGAAACAAACTTAAGAATGGGTGGTGGTAATAAAGATACTAGATACTTTGCATCTTTTGGTTACTTAGATGATAATGGATATTCTATTAACACTAGTTTTAAAAGATATACTACTCGTTTAAACTTAATCAGTGACATTAAGCCATGGTTAAAGTTAAAAAGTAATATTGGTTATGCATATTCTGAGAATGTTGCAAACGGTCAAATTGCTGGTTCAGAAAACGTTTTTGAATTTGCAGATAAAATGGCACCAATTTTCCCAGTATTCTTAAGAGATGATGATGCTCAATTAGTACCAGATTTATTTTATGGCGGATTCCAGTATGATTACGGTTCTCTTTCTGGTTTCAGAGACAGACCAAATGCAAACGGATTAAACCCGATTGGTTCAGCGAAGTATGACTTTAACGGAACAAATCGTCATGAAATGAATGGAAACTTTTCTGCTACATTTAAATTTAATGAAAATTTATCTGCAGAAGTTAGATATGGTGTTCAATTTGCAACTCAAAAAAATAGAGACTACACTAACAAATTTTTTGGTGGTGGTCAAGCAACTAGTGGAGACATTACAATCAATGACTTTTCTAGTATAACACAAAACATTTTACAGATCGTAAGATATAATAATTCTTGGGGAGATCATTCATTTGATGCTTTAGTAGCACACGAAAGTAATGACTTTGAGCAAAACTTTGCTTCAGCTTCAAAAGGATTACAAGTAAGTCCATTTTTATATGACTTAGATAACTTCCAATCTAGTTTAGGTTTACCTTCAGGTTCTACTAGTGGATTTACAATTGAATCTTACTTTAGTCAGTTCAATTATAATTTTGATCAGAAATATTTCTTTTCAGCTTCTATAAGAACTGATGGATCTTCAAGATTCGTAAATGAAAAATGGGGAACATTTGGTTCAGTTGGTGCTTCTTGGGTAGTAAGTAACGAAGACTTTTTACAAGACAGTATCTTTAGCTTCTTAAAAGTTAAAACTTCTTATGGTGTAACAGGAGACCAATCAGGTGTTGGATTCTTCTCTGGATACAACACGTATAATGCAGGTAATTTAGGTGGAAGTATTTCATTAGCACCAGGTGCAAATGGTAACCCAGATTTAACTTGGGAAACTTCTAGACAATTACAAGTTGGTGCTGAAATGAGTTTTGGTAAATACTTAGACGTGAACTTAGACTACTACAGCAAATTAACAGATAACTTAATCTTTAACCGTTTTGTAGGTCCTTCTCAAGGTATTTCTTCTATTACAGTTAACGATGGAGAATTAATCAATGCTGGTTTAGAATTTGATATTACAGGACACTTAGTAAGAAATAAAGACTTTACTTTAGATTTATCTGTAAATGGAGAAATGGTAAACAATGAAATTACTGTAATGCCATTAGACCCTGCAACTGGAGAGCCTCAACTATTAACACCAAGTGGATCTTATGCAAGATCTAAAGGAAGATCAATTTTTGATTTCTATATGAGAGAGTGGGCTGGAGTTGATCCTGCTGATGGTGCACCAATGTGGTACCAATACTATGATGATGTAAATAACAATGGTGTTTTAGATGCTGGAGAGCCTTCTTCTTATTCAAGTGGATCTTGGGTTCCAGAAGATGCTTCTATAACTAACAATACTGGTTCTATTGTTGAATATCAACAAAAAGTACCTGGTGCAAACATTAAGAAACAGGTTACTAAAGTATATTCTGACGCTTCTGATGTATACGCTGATAAATCAGCAATTGCAGATGTAAGAGGTGCTTTCCGTTTAGCAGGTACTTGGGGTAACTTTAACTTTGGTACACAATTTACATATAGTTTAGGAGGTTATGCTTATGATGGTCAGTATGCAGAATTAATGTCAGATCGTTTTGGTGCAGTTGGTAACAACTTCCACAAAGATATTGCTAACAGATGGCAAAATCCAGGAGACATTACTAATGTTCCTGCTTTAACTGATAACGCTATTGTTAACGGTACTTCTACATCAACTAGATTTATAACTTCTACAGATTACTTAGCATTAAACAATGTTAATATCGGATATAACATACCAAAACAATATTTAGATAAAATTTCTGTGCAAACTGTGAACATATGGTTTTCTGCAGATAATTTATTTAATGCTACTGCACGTCGTGGATTCTTACCAAATACAAGAGAAACTGGAAATTCTGGACGAAGATTTTATGCGCCAATGACAACAATGACATTAGGTGTTAGAGTGAAATTTTAATATTAAAATTTAAATTTAAAAAAACATGAATAAATTAATAAAATTCGGATTACTCTCTGCATTAGCGATATCAACAGTAAGCTGTGGAGACGATTTTCTTGAGAAGCCTGCCTTAGAAGGATCTGCTTCTTTAACATCATCACAATTAGAGCAAGCCTCTAGTATTGACCCTGAAGTTACAGGTGCATTAATGGGTGGTGTGTATAGTTTAACCTTTACTTTTGGTTCAGGTGGAACAAGTGGACATGATGACTTTGGTCACAAATCTTATGATATTTTTAGTGATATGTTATCTGGAGATATGGCCTTAAGTACAAGTACTTATGGTTGGTACAGAGCATCTATTACTGAATACCAATCTACGCAAGATTTTACTTACGGAGACAACAGACAAGTATGGAGATATTACTATAGAATTGTAAGAGGTTGTAACGAAGTAATTGATGGATTAGGAGGTACAGATGTAACTCCAGAAAGTGATGCTAATAAAGCAATTATGGGACAGGCAAAAGCGTTGCGTGCTCATTCTTACTTTTATTTAACTCAGTTTTTCCAAAAAGAATATAATGGTGCAGAAGAAATTTTACCAATCTACAGAAGTGCTACAGACTTAAATGGTCCTAAAGTTACTGCTGCTGAGATATATGATCTTATGGAGTCTGATTTAACTGAAGCTATTTCTTTATTAAATGGATTTACAAGAAGTAACAAAACTGAAATAAACAAATCAGTTGCACAAGGTATTTATGCTTATGTGTTAGGTGCAAGAGGTACAGATTATACTAAAGCGTATAATATGGCTAAAGCAGCTATCAGCGGATATGCTTTAATGAGTGCTTCTGAAATTACTGGAGGTTTTACAAACGTAAACACTCCAGGATGGATGTGGGGCGTTGACTTAAATGATGAAATTGGTTTAGGATTAGTTTCATGGTGGGGTCAAATGGATTACTTTGCATACAGTTACCCAGCATTTGGGGATGCAAAATCTATGGATCAAGGATTATTTGAT
>JBDNBB010000137.1:0-8278 GCA_039768135.1 Polaribacter sp. | reverse complement strand
TCTCAATTAGAGATGTACTTTCTTTTCTATACAAAGCATTAGCAAAAGAAGAATTATACAATACATCTTATGATATTTTTGGCCCAGAAGTGCTTACCTACAAAACCATGTTGTTGCAATTTGCAGAGGTTAGAAAATTAAAAAGAAGCATACTTACAGTGCCAGTAATGACACCTAAATTGTCTTCTTATTGGTTATATTTTGTAACCTCTACATCATACAAATTAGCAAGTTCTTTAGTAAATTCAATGGGTGTTGAAGTTATTGGTGAAAAAAGTAATATCAATAAAATATTAGATGTAAACCCAATGTCTTATAAAGAGGCTGTGGAGCTAGCATTTAAAAAGATTGAGCAAAACAGTATCATTTCTAGCTGGAAAGATTCCTACATCAGCAGTGGAAAATTAAAAAACTATGTTCATGAATTTATAAATGTACCTGAATATGGATGTTTTAAAGATTATAAAAAAAGAACAATTACAAATCGTGAAAAAGCCTTAGATAAAATTTGGGCAATTGGTGGTGAAACTGGTTGGTATTATGGAACTATTTTATGGAAAACTAGAGGCTTTTTAGATCAATTTTTTGGAGGTGCAGGTTTACGAAGAGGAAGAAGGCATCCAACAGAATTAAACGCAGGTGATGCTCTTGATTTTTGGAGAGTTATTTATGCTGATAAAGATAAAGGCAAACTTTTGTTGTATGCAGAAATGATTTTACCA
Source organism: Polaribacter sp. (assembly GCA_039768135.1). Taxonomy (GTDB): domain Bacteria; phylum Bacteroidota; class Bacteroidia; order Flavobacteriales; family Flavobacteriaceae; genus Polaribacter. Next base: position 7,556 of record JBDNBB010000137.1, on the reverse strand, counting down.
GGTGAAGCTTGGTTAGAATTTAAAATTAAAGAAGAAGTACTATATCAAACTGCAACTTTTAGACCTCATGGTCTTGCAGGCAGATTGTATTGGTATTCTGTTGTGCCTTTTCACTGGTTTATTTTTAATGGCATGATTAACAAAATCGCAAAACCTTAATTCATTGAAAAAACAACACCTACCCACAAAAGATTGTCCTGTTTGTAATAGACCATTTACTTGGCGTAAAAAATGGGAGAAAAATTGGGAAAATGTAAAATATTGTAGCGAAAAATGCAGAAGAAACAAAACACAACAGGCTTAATATGGTTTCGTAATAATTTACGATCACAAGATAATATATCAATTCAAAAAGCAATTGAAAATCATGACAGTGTAATAGCTGTTTATTTTTTCGATCCTAAATATTTTGAAAAAGATAAATTTGGATTCTACAAAACAGAAAAGTTTAGATCGCAATTTTTAATAGAAACAATTGTAGATTTAAAACAGCAATTGAAAAGTTTAAACATAACACTACTTACCTATTTTGCTGCTCCTGAAAACAGACTTTCAAAACTTGCTGATGAATTAAATATCAATACCATTTACACTCAGAAAGAATGGACAAAAGAAGAAATTGACACAAATAACTTGGTTAAATCAGCCATAAATAAATCTATTGATATTGTAGAAGACTATGATCAATTTCTGTATCACCCAGAAACTGTATCTAAAAACTTTAGCAACATACCTGATGTTTTTACACAGTTCAGAAAAAAGCTAGAAAAGTATGTGAGCATTCAAGATGAGATTAAGATTGATAAACTTCCTGAAAGCAACTTAATCTCTAACAGCACTAAAATACCTACGTTACAAGAATTAGGTTTTAACGATTTTACACAGCCTTCAAAAACTGCTTTTCCGTTTAAAGGTGGAGAATCTGCTGCTTTAAAAAGATTGAATTATTACTTATTTGAAAGTAAAAAGGTTGGCTTTTACAAGAAAACTAGAAATGGTTTGATTGGCTTAGATTATTCTACAAAATTTTCTCCTTGGCTTGCCAATGGTAGTTTATCTGCAAGAACCATTTATCATCAAGTAAAGAAATACGAAGCCGAATTTGGATCAAATCAATCTACCTATTGGGTGATTTTTGAACTGATTTGGAGAGATTATTTCAAATACATATCCTTAAAATACGATGCTAAAATATTTAAAATAGGTGGTATTTTAGAAAGAGAGTATCACTGGAATACAGATAAAGATATAATACAAGATTGGATAAATGGAAATACAAAAGATGACTTTGTAAACGCAAATATGATTGAACTTAAGGAAACTGGGTGGATGAGTAATAGAGGAAGACAAAATGTAGCCTCTTACTTTGCAAAAGAGCTTTTGTTAGATTGGAGAATTGGTGCTGCCTACTTTGAATCGCTTCTATTAGATTACGACGTGCATAGCAATTATGGAAACTGGATGTATGTTGCTGGAGTCGGTAACGATCCTAGAGACCGAAAATTCAACACCCAATTACAAGCAGAAAGGTATGATACAAACCATAAATTTAGAAAACTATGGTTAGAAAAAACTTTATTTTAATATGAAAACGTTACGTTTAATTCTAGGAGACCAACTAAATAGCCAACATTCTTGGTATGATAGTAATGATGAAAACATTACCTATTGCATGTTCGAAATGCGCCAAGAAACAGACTATGTAACACATCATATTCAGAAAGTAGCTGGCTTTTTTGCTGCAATGAGAAATTTTGCTGAAGAATTAAAAGCAAATCAACATCGAGTAATTTATTGGAAATTAAATGATGAATCTAATACTCAAAGTTTAACCGAAAATGTTTCAACTTTAATTGATAAAGATAATTTTGAGAAATTTGAATATCTAGCTCCAGATGAATACCGATTAGACCAACAACTAAAAGAATTATCTAAAAAGCTAAACATTGAAAATAAAGTTTTTTCTACAGAACATTTTTACACAGAAAGAGGTGAGCTAGCCACCTTTTTTAAAGGTAAAAAACAGTTTTTAATGGAAAGCTTTTACAGAAATATGCGAAAAAAGTACCAACTCCTAATGGTCGATCAACAACCTGAAGGTGGCAAATGGAATTATGACGCAAGCAATAGAAAAAAATGGAAAGGTGAGACTTTAATTCCCGCTGCTAAAAATTTTGATAACGATGTTTCTCAAATTGTTGCTGAAATAGAAGATGCTGATGTTAAAACTATCGGGAAAATTAATGCAAAATACTTTGAATATCCAATTTCTAGAAAACAGGCACTTGAACAGCTAACATATTTTTGCGATCATTTATTAGTACATTTTGGAGACTACCAAGATGCTATGCACACGGACCAAATATTTCTTTTTCACTCAAAAATATCATTTGCTATGAATAGTAAAATGATATCCCCTAAAGAAATTGTAGATGAGACTTTACAAACGTATAGAAAAAGAACAAATGAAATTGATATTTCTCAAGTAGAGGGTTTTATTAGACAAATTATTGGTTGGAGAGAATACATGAGAGGAATGTATTGGATGTTAATGCCAAATTATAAAAAAGAGAATTTTTTAAACAATAAAAATAAATTACCCGATTTCTTCTGGACAGGTAAGACCAAAATGAATTGTCTAAAAAACGCAATCAATAATTCTTTAGATAATGGATATGCACACCATATTCAGCGTTTAATGATCACAGGTAATTTTGCGCTATTAACCCAAATAGATCCAGCTGAAATAGACGCCTGGTATTTAGGAATTTATGTTGATGCTATTGAATGGGTTCAACTACCTAACACAAGAGGAATGAGTCAATTTGCTGACGGTGGTAAAATTGCAACAAAACCCTACGTTTCTAGCGGAAGCTACATCAGTAAAATGAGTAATTACTGTGATTCTTGCAGCTATAAAAAGACTAAAAAATATGGTGATGATGCATGTCCTTTTAACAGTTTATACTGGAATTTTCTAGAAGAGAAAGAGTCCCAATTGTCTTCTAACTTTAGAATGAGAATGATGTATAGTTTGTTAAACAAAATGCCTATCGAAGAGCGAACAAAAATTAAAGAAAAAGCAAATCATATAATCGAAAACTTAGATGCCTACTAACAAAGAAGAAATTAATGTTGTATGGTTTAAACGCGATTTGCGTTTGCAAGATAATGAGGCAATTTATAATGCTATAGCCTCAAAAAAGAGGGTGCTTTTTCTTTATGTTTTTGAAAAATCGCTTCAAGAAGATCCTCATTACGATAGTCGCCATTGGAACTTTATCAAAGAGTCTATAAGAGATATAAATTCAGATTTAGCTGCATATAACTCCAAAATACTTGCGGTAAATTCAGAAATAATAACAGTGTTTAATCAACTACAGAATTTTTATAAAATAGGTACTGTATATTCACACCAAGAGACAGGCTTACTTAAAACATTTATTAGAGACAAAGACTTTACAAGATATTGTAGAAATAATGAGATTCAGTGGAAAGAAAACATTAACAATGGTGTTTTAAGAGGGTTATTAAATAGACACGATTGGATTGAAAAATGGGAAAACTATATGTATGCCCCACAATTAAAAAACAACCTAAAAAAAGCAACTATATTTGATGTAGAGGAGTTAAAAGCTATTGAAGCTTATTTTGAAATTACAGATTTAAAAACACCAAAAGAAACACCGTTTCAAAAAGGAGGCACTTTACTTGGTTGGCGTTATGCAGATAGCTTTTTTGAAGACAGGCATCAAAACTACATGAACCACATTTCTAAACCCACATTAGCAAGAAAAAGTTGTAGCAGGCTATCTCCTTACATTGCTTGGGGAAACTTATCTATAAGACAAGTATATCAAAGAGCCATTCTATCTAAAAACAAAGACAATAAAAAACCTTTAGGCGCATTTGCAAGTCGATTAAGATGGCAAGCTCATTTTATTCAAAAGTTCGAAATGGAACATACCATGGAAGAAGCGAGTTTAAATAAAGGATATCATAAACTTAAAAAAGCAATTTCAGAAACTTATCAAAAAGCGTGGAGATCTGGTACTACTGGGTTTCCTATTATAGATGCTGGCATGAGATGTTTAACAGAAACTGGGTATTTAAACTTTAGAATGCGCTCTATGCTAGTTTCATTCTTTACACACATACTATGGCAACCTTGGCAAGACGCATCACAACATCTTTCAAAATTATTTTTAGATTTTGAACCTGGCATCCATTTTCCACAATTAAATATGCAAGCAGGAGAAACAGGTATTAATGATATTAGAGTATACAATCCTATTAAGAATAGTATTACTCATGATGAAGATGGTAGTTTTATCAAAAAATGGGTTCCTGAGTTGGCCAATTTACCAATTGCATTTATACATCAACCTTTTTTAATGACACCTCTAGATGAACAATTTAATAACTTTGAACTTGGCAAAGACTATCCAAAACCCGTTGTAGACTTTAAAGACGCAAGAAAAAGAGCAACAAAAACACTTTGGGACATGAAAAAAGACCCAGAAGTTCAGAAAGAAAGTTATCGAATTCTAAAAAAACACATACTTTTAAATAGAAAGAAGTTGCTTAGAAACGAATAATCTAGAGAAATTCACAAATCAAAATATTTTGTTAATTTTTGTTTAACTATTTAAAATATGTGTTAAACAAAATTTATTTTGATTATCTTTGAATTGTGATATTTAACACTACACATACAGATAAAGAAGCCTCCAAAGAAATAGACACTTTGTTAGGCAAACCTTTTACCTTCTTACAGTCCATAAAATTAAGAGGTACTGGGTCTAAAAGAATGATTATAGATGAGGTTAGTGTTGGATTTAAAAACATAATGAATACCGTTTCTGATCTTAATTACGGTAACATTGAATTGAGAGAAAAAGGAATCCTAGTTCACATTAACAAAGGACTCAAAAACTTTAGTTGGGCGATACCTTTTTACCAATTACATATCTATAAAACAAGTGGTTTTAGTATTCATGGACAAGGAAATTTTGTGCGGTTTAAAAGTAATAAATTACTAAAAGAAAATAAAAAGTTTATCGAAAAGTTAATGGATTGCAAAATTAAAAATGATGAACAGTACGATTTTCAAAGCATTTAAAATAACAAAAAAATGAGCACTTTAAACAACATAGAAATTGATAGAATTATAGAAATGGCTTGGGAAGATAGAACCACTTTTGAAGCCATCCAATTTCAATTTGGGTTAAAAGAGCAAGAAGTTATAAACTTAATGCGAAAAGAAATGAAGCCAAGCAGCTTTAGAATGTGGAGAAAAAGGGTTCAGGGTAGAAAAACAAAACATGAAAAATTAAGGACATTCGAAAAAGGAAGATTCAAATGTTCTAGACAAAAATCAATATCAAATAACTCTATAGCAAAAAGATAACTAACCGTGCTTTGCTTTTAAGTTTAGGGTACTTAAAGACAGCACATAAAAAAGACAAGGACATGATTACAGATGTAGTACTTAAGGAAAAACAAACAGACCAAAATTTAAATGGATTTTCATTTGAAGACATAGGTGATGACCACCTATTTACAGGTCTAGAAACTCCAATGAAAAAAGATGCTTTTAAAATTTCTGATGAAAAGAAGAAAGAAAAAATAGCCGGTCTTTTTAAAGAAATTATGGACGTCATGGGCCTAGACCTCACAGATGATTCTTTGCAGGGAACTCCGCAAAGGGTTGCAAAAATGTATATTGATGAAATCTTTTCAGGACTAAATCCAGCTAATAAGCCTAAAGTAGCCCTATTTGATAACAAATACAAATACAACCAAATGTTGGTTGAAAAAAATATTACTTTTTACTCTAATTGCGAACATCATTTTGTTCCAATTATAGGTAAAGCTCACGTTGCCTATATTTCTTCAGGTAAAGTTATTGGCTTATCTAAGCTAAATAGAATAGTACAATACTATGCAAAGAGACCTCAAGTACAAGAGCGTTTAACCAATCAAATTGCTGAGGAGTTAAAGGGAGTATTAGGCACAGAAGACGTCGCTGTAATCATAGATGCAAAACACTTATGTGTTTCTTCTAGAGGTGTTAAAGATAATACCTCAGCTACAGTAACTTCTTACTTTGGAGGTAAATTTAATACCCAAGAAAAAATAGTCGAATTACAAAACACTTTAAATTACTAGTTATGGATTTAGTTAACAAAGCAATTGAATTTGAAAACAGAAAAATGAGATTTCCGACAACGAGTGATCGTATTTTGGCATCGAGAGAAGCAAAATCTTTAATCTTAGAACTAAACGAAATCTACAAAGAAACAAAAGACGTTAAGCTCATGGATATCATGAAACGCTTAACCGCTAAGAAGCAAAAAATTGAAAAACGCTTAAAAGGTAAACCATTAACAGCTTAATAAAGTCTGTATTTTTCTTGATTTTCTAACAAATATAATTATATTGCCATTTTAGAAAATTACCAAAAATACATAATGGAATTATTAGAAAGAGCAACTGAGTTCGAAAATAGAAAATTTTCGTTTAAAACGACAAGTGACAGAATTTTAGCCTCTAGAGAAGTTAAAGCACTTATTTTAGAATTAAACGAAGTATATAAACAAAACAAAGATCCAGAATTAATGGATCAAATGAAGCGCCTTACAGCAGTAAAACAGAAAATTGAAAAGCGCTTGAAAGGAAGACGATAAAAGATGAAAAACATTATAGTTATTGGAGGAAGTAAAGGAATTGGAAAAGCAATTGTAAATGCTCTCCTAGAAAACAACAAGGTGTATAACATAAGTAGAACAGCACCAGAACAACAACACAATAACTTAATTCATCACTCTTTAGATGTGCTTGCAGATGATTTACCAGAAATCCCTTCTGCAGATGCACTTATTTACTGCCCTGGAAGCATTAATTTAAAGCCAATCTCTAGACTAAAACTAGATGATTTTAGAAACGATTTCGAAATAAATGTTATTGGTGCAGTAAAAACAATTCAACATTTTTTACCATCCTTAAAGAAAGGTACACAACCGAGTATTCTTTTATTTAGTACAGTAGCTGCCAAACTAGGTATGCCTTTTCATGCTAGTGTTGCAGCAGCAAAAGCAGCAGTAGAAGGTCTTACAAAATCTTTAGGAGCTGAATTTGCACCACTTATTCGCGTTAATGCAATAGCACCTACTGTTACAGATACAGGCCTTGCTTCTAAACTTTTAAGAAATGACAGGATGATAGAAAACATTACTGAACGTCATCCTTTAAAAAAATATTTACAGCCAAACGAAGTAGCAGATTTAGCTACATTTCTAATTTCAGAAAAAGCAGCTTCTATTTCTGGTCAGATTTTTGAGCTAGACTGTGGAATTGTAAGTTTTAAAATATAAACTTTTAAAAAATGACTACAATCTACGATATAAAAATGAATAGCTTACAAGGTAAACCTATTCATCTAAGTGACTATAAAGGTAAATTTATATTTTTTGTTAATGTTGCTTCTAAATGTGGATTTACGCCACAATACAAAGACCTCGAAAAACTTCACCAAGAACACAAAGAAAAACTTG
>JBDNBB010000136.1:0-41761 GCA_039768135.1 Polaribacter sp. | reverse complement strand
TTAATAACAATGTTTTAAAAACAAAAAAACCACACAGATTTGTGTGGTTTTGAGTGGTCCCACATGGACTCGAACCATGGACCACCTGATTATGAGTCAGGTGCTCTAACCAACTGAGCTATAGGACCTATAATTTAGGGTGCAAATGTACTATTTATTTTAAATTATTCGCAAAAAAAACAAAAATTTATTACACCGTTCTTTTCATTAACCACAGACCAAAGTTTCTTAAATTTGTTTTGTTAGCCTCTGATATATCCATATGCGCTAACGTATCAAAAGCTTTTTCTGTGTATTTTTCTATTTCTTTGGCAATTAACAACGGTATATCGTTCATTTTAAAAATGCGAGTAACCTCTACAATCTTTAAGCTATTGTCTTTCAGCTTTTTTTTATAAAAATACTTAAGCTTCTTTTTGGTTTCTTTGTCTGCAACCTCTAAAGTCTTTAAATATAAAAAGGTTTTTTTGTTTTCTATAATATCTCCTCCTATTTGCTTTCCAAACGTTTCTGGATCACCAAAAGTATCTAAATAATCATCTTGTAACTGAAAAGCCAAACCTAAATTTAGTCCGAAATCATAAATTAAATCTGCATTTTTAGCATCACTCTCAGCAACAATAGCACCCATTTTTAGTGCAGCAGCAACCAATACCGATGTTTTTAAACAAATCATGTTTAAATACTCATCAATTGTTACTTTTTTACGAGTTTCAAAATCAACATCCAATTGTTGCCCATCACAAACCTCTAAAGCGGTTTTGCTAAATAACTTAGCTAAACTCTGAAAAACTTCTGGTTTGTAGTTTTCGAAATATTTATACGCTAATATTAACATAGCATCTCCAGAAAGAATGCCTGTGTTAATATCCCACTTTTCATGAACTGTTGCTTGTCCTCTTCGTAAAGGAGCAGCATCCATAATATCATCATGTACTAATGTAAAGTTATGAAAAACCTCTATAGCTAATGCTGCTGGTAAAGCATCCTTAGAGCTACCTCCAAAAATATCTGCCGCCATTAAGGTTAAAACTGGTCGTATTCTTTTACCTCCCAACTTTAAAATATAATCTACTGGTTCGTACAAGTTTTTAGGTTCTTGTATCCATTCTTTTGAATCTAAAAAAGATATAAAATTTTCTTGATAGTGTTGAATGTCCAAATCTCTAATTTTTATGTAAAAATAATGTAAAGAATTCGGAGTATTTACTTTGAATGTTAAAAAATAATTAAAACTTTGGAAACTATTTTTGTTTCTAAAGTTTCCTGTTGTACTTTTGCATCCGATTTATGAAAGATAAAATTTTAGAAAAGGCACAAGAACTATTCTTAAACTTAGGTTTTAAGAGCGTTACTATGGACGAAATTGCCAACTCACTGGGTATTTCTAAAAAAACCTTATACAAAGAATACAGTAACAAAACCAATCTAGTAAGTTCTGTGGTAAATTTTATGTTCGATACAGTTTGTGTTAGCATCGATGAAATATCAAAGCAAAAAATGAATCCTATAGACGAATTGTTTCACATAAAGCGAATTGTTATGGAGTATTTAAAGGACGAAAAATCATCACCTTTATATCAACTACAAAAATATTACCCTAAAATTTACAGCTCTTTAAAAGAAAAGCAATTCGAAGTAATGCAAGAAACTTTTCAAGACAACCTAAAAAGAGGGGTACAAGCTGGCATTTTTAGAAAAGACATTGATATCGATTTTATAAGTAGAATGTATTTTAACGGAGCCACAGGTATTAAAGACCAACGCTTATTCCCTCTACAAAACTATGCCATGAATACATTAATGAATCTCTTTTTAGATTATCATTTAAGGGCAATTATAACTCCTTTAGGGTTAGAACAATTAAAAAACCAACAACAATACAATTAAAATTCTATGAATAAATATTTTTACACTTGCTTTTTTATAGCGCTTACTTTAACCAGTAAAGCACAAGATAGTCCATTGCGTTTGTCTTTAGATAAAGCAATAGAAGTAGCTTTAAAAAATAGCTACAATACAAGAGCTGCTGAAAACGATATGGCTGCTGCAAAAGAGAAAGTTTGGGAAACCACCACCATTGGTCTACCACAAATAAACGGTGTCGTAGACTATCAGCGCTTTTTAAAACAACCCATTACAGTTGCTGATATTGATGGAGATGGTGTAAACGAAGAGTTTGTTTTTGGAACAGAGCAAAATATAAACGGCTCTGTTACTTTGTCTCAATTACTTTTTGACGGCACCTATTTAGTTGGTTTACAGTCTGCCAAAACATTTTTAAAAATCTCAGAACAAGCAAAAGAAAAAACTGCTTTACTTACAAGAGAGGCTGTAATTAATGCGTATGGAAACGTCTTAATTTCTGAAAACAGTGTGGTTATACTAGAAAGTAACTTAAAAATTCTAGAAAAAAATTACAATGACGCTAAAAAAATCTATGAAAATGGATTGAGCGAAGAAGAAGATGTAGAACAGCTTTTAATAACATTAGGAGATGTAAAAAATCAGCTAAACAGTGTTAAAAGACTTACAGAAATTGCTTATCAAATGCTAAATTTAGCCTTGGGTAATAAAATTGATACCGCCATTGTTTTAACAGATAGTTTAGACTCTTTAACTGAAAATCATATTAAAATAGAAATTTTAGGAAAGCAGTTTCTATTTGAAGATCATATTGATTATAGAATTGCGGCAAACGATAGGGAAACCAAACGTTTAATGGTAAAACTGGAAAAAAGTAAGAGTTTACCAAGTTTAAATGCTTTTATAAACTACGGGACACAAGCTTTTTCGAATGAGTTTTCTTTTTTTAACAGCAGTCAAAGTTGGTTTCAATCTTCTTTATTAGGAATTAGCTTAAAAGTACCAATTTTTAGCAGTTTTGCAAGAAGGTCTAGAACTGCTCAGGCTAAAATTGAATTAAATACAGCAGATTTAAGATTAGAAGAAACTAAACAACGTATAGAGCTTCAAGCAAAAAAAGCAAAAAGTGATTATCAACTTAGTGTAGAAAGCTATCAAACAGCAAAAAGAAATTTAGGCTTAGCAGAGAGAATCGAAAAAAAACAACGCATCAAATTTTTTGAAGGACTTTCAACTAGTTTTAATTTGTTGCAGGCACAAACTCAATTATACGCACAACAACAAAATTATATACAATCTATGCTTTCTGTTATAACAAAAAAGGCAGCTTTAGAAAACGCATTAAACTTACCTATTAAATAACTATTCAATATGAAAAATATATATTCACTACTACTAGCTTCTCTAATTTTATTTTCTTGTGGAGACAAAAAAGTACAATCTACAGAAGGTGTAATTGCTACAAACGACATCAAACAAATACGTACTAAAAAATCTGAATTAGATAAAAAGGTGCAAGAAATTTCTGAAGAAATTAAAAAACTTAATGATCAAATAGAATTATTAGACACCTTAAAAAGAGTACCTCTAGTAACTTCGATCACTGTAAAAAGTGAGGTTTTTAACCACTATCTAGAGCTACAAGGAAATGTAAAAACAAAACAAAATGTTTTAATTTACCCTGAAATGCCAGGTACTCTAGAAATAGTTGCTGTTAAGGAAGGACAAAAGGTAACCAAAGGGCAAGTTTTAGCTAAAATAGATGATGGAGGAATGCTTCAACAAGTAGCTCAGTTAGGAGCTACAACTGCGTTAGCAAAAACTACTTTTGAACGTCAAGAAAAATTATGGAATCAAAAAATTGGGTCAGAAATTCAGTTTTTACAAGCAAAGACAAATTATGAAGCTACAAAAAACCAGCTTGCACAATTAAAAAAACAACTAGACAAAGCTACCATTACAGCTCCTTTTGATGGTATTATAGACAATGTATTTAAAGACCAAGGAACCGTTGTTGCCCCTGGGCTTGGTGCGGAAGTATTTCGTATTGTAAACTTAGACAACATGTTTATAGAAGCTGATGTTCCTGAATCTTATGTGACATCAATTAAACCAGGTAAAACTGTAGAAATTCAGTTTCCTGTTTTAGGAACAACCTTAGCAACTAAGGTTCGCCAGACTGGTAATTTTATCAATCCAGCCAACAGAACCTTTAGGGTAGAAATAGGAGTACCAAATAAAGACCAAAGCATTAAACCAAACTTAACTGCTAAACTTAAAATTAACGACTATACTAGCACTAAGGCAATTTTAATTCCACAAAGTATTATTTCAGAAAATGCTGCAGGTGAACAATATGTTTACAAAATAACAGGGCTGAATAATGCGTTTGGAACTGCACAGCAAGTGGTGGTTAAAACAGGGAAGACACAAGGAGATGTTATTGAAATCTTAGAAGGTATTGCTTTTGGAGACCAACTAATAAAAGCAGGAGCAAGAAGTGTAAAAGATGGACAGGAGATTAAAATTTCTAAATCTTAATTGAACAAAAGATGAACAAAAATCAACAAAATAAAACAGATAAAGAATTTAAGCTTTCATCGTGGGCAATCAACAATAAAACCACAATGTACGTTGCTATTTTCTTAATTCTTGTTCTGGGAATTTCTGCCTACTTTAGTATGCCTAGAGAAGATTTTCCAGAAATTAAGGAAACTAAAATTTACATCAGCACTTTATATCCTGGGAATACTGCAGAAGATATAGAAAAGTTAATCACAGACCCTTTAGAAGATCAATTAAAAGGATTAAGTGGTGTTGTAGAAATAACCTCTACTTCTCAAGAAGACTATTCTATGATTATTGTGGAGTTTGATGATGATATGAATGTAGAAGTTGCCAAGCAACGTGTAAAAGATAAACTAGATGCCGAAAAAGCTTCTGAAGATTGGCCCACATTTAATGGTGCAAAGGTAGATCCTAATGCTTTTGACTTGAGTATGTCAGAAGAAATTCCGTTTTTAAACATTAATATTTCTGGAGATTATACTCTTCAAAAATTAAAAGAATTTGCCGAATATTTGCAAGATGATATTGAAGATTTATCAGAAGTAAAACAAGCAGATATTAGAGGTGTACAAGACAAAGAAGTTGAAATTGCTGTAGATATCTATAAAATGATGGCTGTAGAAGTGAGTTTCGATGACATTACTTCTGCAATACAAAGAGGCAACATTACTTCTTCTGCAGGTAACCTTATTGCTAGCGGACAAAGAAGAACAATCAGAATTTTAGGAGAAATTGAAAGTCCTGTAGAATTAGAAAATTTTGTAATAAAATCTGAAAGAGGCAACGCAATCTACTTAAAAGATATTGCTACAGTTTCCTTTAGAGAAAAAGACAGAACTACCTTTGCTAGAAAAGAAGGAAAGCAAGTAGTAATGTTAGATGTTAAAAAGCGTGCTGGAAAAAATATGGTAGCTGCTGCAGATGAAGTAAAAAAACTTTTAGAAGAGGCAAAAACAAATTACTTTCCTACAAATTTAAATGTAACTATAACCAATGATCTTTCTGATAAAACTATTGGGCAAGTAGACGATTTAGTAAACAATATTATTTTTGGTATTATACTAGTAGTAACAGTTTTAATGTTTTTCTTAGGCTTTAAAAACGCACTATTTGTTGGTTTTGCAATACCAATGTCTATGTTTATGTCTTTAATGATTCTAGGAGCTATGGGATATACCCTAAATACCATGATTCTATTTGGGTTAATAATGGGGCTTGGAATGCTGGTAGATAACGGAATTGTTGTCGTGGAAAACGTTTATCGTCTAATGGATGAGGAAGGGTTGAGTAGAATTGAAGCTGCTAAGAAAGGAATTGGCGAAATTGCTTATCCTATTATTATATCTACAGTAACCACAGTAGCCGCTTTTGTTCCTTTAGGTTTATGGCCAGGTTTATTTGGACAGTTTATGATCTATTTTCCAATTACATTATCTGTAGTTCTAGGCTCGTCTTTAGTAGTAGCTATTTTCTTTAATTCCGTTTTAGTATCACAATTCATGACAACTGAAGACAAAGAAATGCCTTTAAGAAAGATTATAAAAACTTCCGCAATTATTGGAGGGATAGGAATATTAATTCTTCTTTTTGGAGGCACTTACAGAGGTCTAGGTTCTGTAATGGTGTTTACTGCAATAATGTTGTGGGTATACCGAATTATATTACGAAAAGCTGCTAATTATTTTCAAAGAAACACACTTGTATGGCTAGAAAACACCTATGAAAAACTATTAAAAGGAGCCTTAAAAGGATGGAAACCAATTGGAATTACCATTGGAACTTTTTTATTACTTTTTGCCGCATTTGGAGGATTTGGGTGGTCTGTAGGAACACAGAGAACCAAAATTGAGTTTTTCCCAGACAATAAACCCAATCAAGTTGTAGTGTATATAGAATACCCGCAAGGAACAGATATTGTTGAAACAAATGCCATAACAAAAGAAATAGAAGAAAAGGTTTATAGTGTCTTAAATGAAGATATATATCTGGACAATGGCTATAACTTTATGATAGAGAGCTCTGTTTCTCAAGTTGGTGAAGGGGCAGGAAACCCACAGACAGATGGTGGTTCTTCTGCAGAAATGCCTCATAAAGGTAAAATTACAGCTTCTATGCGTCAGTACAAATACAGGCGTGGGTTAGATAGTGAAGAATTGCGACAAAAAGTACAAGAAGCCCTAACAGGAATTTATCCTGGCGTTTTAATCTCAGTAGAAAAAGATGCAAATGGCCCTCCAACAGGAGCTCCAATTAATATTGAGTTAGAAGGAAACGATTATGAAGAACTAATTGCAACCGCAGAAAAAATGCGAACATATGTTAATACTAGAAATGTACCTGGTATAGACGAATTAAAAATAGATGTAAATAAAGATAAACCATCTATGAAAGTAATTGTTGATCGTAAGAAAGCGGGTGAATTAGGCGTATCTACAGGACAAGTTGGGCAACAATTACGTAATGCAATCTTTGGTGCCAAAGCTGGTATTTATAAAGAAGATGGAGAAGATTATGATATTAATGTGCGTTTTAAAGAAGATATCAGATATAATAAATCTGCATTATTTAATCAAAAAATTACATTTAGAGACATGGCTTCTGGTCAAATAAGAGCCATCCCTGTTTCTGCTGTAGCTTCACAAAGCAATAGTTCAGGTTTTAGTGCTATTAAGCATAGAGACACGAAACGTGTTGTAACTGTTTACTCTCAGCTAGCACCTGGTTATGTAGATGCTGCTGCAGTTGTAAATCAGATTAAAGAAGAAATGAAAAACTTCGAAGGGAAACCTGAGAACATCAATATAGATTATACAGGTCAAATTGAGGAGCAAAATAAGCAACAAGCCTTTTTAGGTGGTGCATTCTTTAAAGGATTAGCGTTAATTTTCTTTATTTTGATTTTCCAATTCAACTCTGTTTCTAAACCAGGAATCATTATGATTGCAATTTTCTTAAGCTTTATTGGAGTTTTTGGAGGTATTGTTTTAACAGGTTCTTCTTTTGTTATTATGATGACCATGATGGGTATTATTTCTTTGGCAGGAATTGTAGTAAATAACGGAGTAGTACTATTAGATTATACACAACTTTTAATTGATAGAAAGAAAGAGAAACTAAACTTAGAAGAGAATGCTTATTTGCCTAAAAATGAGTTATTAGAAGCAGTAATTAAAGCTGGTAAAGCTCGTTTAAGACCTGTGTTATTAACTGCAATCACTACTATTTTAGGTTTAATTCCTTTAGCTATTGGTCTAAATATAGATTTCTTTTCACTATTTAGCGAGTTTGATCCAAAAATCTATATGGGAGGTGATAACGTTATTTTCTGGGGGCCATTAGCTTGGACAGTAATTTACGGACTTTTTGTAGCTACATTCTTAACTTTAATTGTAGTGCCTATTTTATTTTATTTAATTACTAGGTTTAAAATGTGGTTTTACAAGAACAGAATAAAGACAAAATTGGCTTAAAGAATAAGCAAATATTTTATTAAAAAAAGCTGATATGATTGTAATATCAGCTTTTTTTTATAGGTTTGAAACACATGTTTGAAAAGAAAAAAAAATCATTTACAGTTGATGAAATTAAACGCAAGCTAGAACAATATTGTGTTTATCAAGATAGATGTCACAAAGAAGTTGAGCAAAAAATGCGAGATTATGAGCTAATTCCTGAAGCTAAAGAAATCATTTTACTAAGCCTAATGCAAGATAACTTTCTAAATGAGGAACGTTTTGCAAAAAGCTTTGCTAGAGGTAAATTCAGAATTAAAAGTTGGGGAAAACAAAGAATTACAAGAGAACTTAAATTCAGAGATATTTCTGCTTACAACATTAAAACGGCACTAAAAGAAATAGATGAGCAAACGTATTTAAAGACCATTTATAGTATTACAGAAAAAAGAAGCACTTCTATTTCTGAAACTAATAACTACAAAAAAAAGAAAAAGCTTATTGATTTTTTAATGCGGAAAGGTTTTGAAAATGAACTTATTTTTAAAACTGTAAATGATGTTTTAGATGAACCTATTTAAACTTCTGAAGAAAAATATCATCTTGCTCCTTTTTAACTGAAATAACATCTTTAACAGCATCATTGGGTATAGCAACTGAAAGGACATAGTGTTTTAAAATCCAACCATTTTCATTTCTCTCTAAAACTCCAGAACCTCTGCAAGTACCCATCCAAGTGTTTAATAACTCATCAAACCAAGCAATAGAAGCGTTTTTACTAAAATATATATTTCGTTCTAAACGTTTAAAATCCCAAGCTTTACCATTATCAAAGTAGGGTTTACTAAAACCTTCAAACTCTTGTTTAGTCCAATTTTCTCCGGCATCTGTTCCAATAAAAATTGAAGTGGTATCTAACTTTGAAAAGTAATTTTCATAATTAGCTTCAGTAGCTGCCAAATGCCAATCGTCCATAAAAGAATTTACAACTTGTATCTCTTTGGTAAAGTTTAATTTAGAACTCTGTTTTTTATCATTAGTATTACAAGCAAATAGGATTACTAAGGCAAATACAAAAAGCGCTAATTTTTTCATTGGTTGGTTGTTTTTTCTTCTAGTTTACGCTGTAAACTGTTATTAATAGATTTTTTAGACACATTATCTATTTTTGAAGAATCTAATCCAATATATTTTGCGTCTATAGTAATTGCGTCTTCAAACCTTTTCTTAGATAAGGTGGTGTTAATTTTTTCATTTACAGAAGAAAAAGCAACAATTATCTTTTTAGTTTGGGCATCTACTTCGTCTACAGTAATGGCAGGAATACTCCTCATGTCTAAAAGTCGTAATGATTCGTTGTGTAGTATATTTACTCTTGCTTTAAAAGAAGCGGTTTTAAATAAATCAGGACTTTCTTCTTTTTTTAGTGCGGCTACTAAAGCCTCTAACTCAATAGCGTTACTCAAAATTTCATTTGCGGAAACATTTTTAAATCGATCTAAAAAATCAGCAACCGCTTTTAACTGCGTCCAATTTTCAGTTTCTTCTTTATAAACGGGACGTATTTCTTTTGCTGATGGGTATTTACGAACCACACTCATTGAAGGTTGATCTTCCTTTGGCAACAACGTTTCTTTTTGCTTTGTATTGCAAGAAAAAATGGCAACAAAAACCGAAATGTAAATTATTTTTTTCAAAATCATTGATTAGAGTTGTAAAAATAAACAAATTTAAATACCATTAAGATATGTAAATCATTAAATTAAGTGAAAATAATTATTGATTTGTTAACCAAATAATGATTTAATATATTCTATTTACGAATACCAAAATTAAGTACCTTTGTTCTTGTTAATATTACAATTAAAAAGAATGCAAACAGTAATTCTAGTTTTAGGGGCAAGTGGCCAAATTGGTACTGAATTAACGCAAAAATTGCGAAAAATTTATGGTAATACAAATGTTATCGCTTCTGATATAAGAAAAGGTAGTGATGAATTTGTAGCCTCTGGACCTTTTGAAATTATAGATGCTACAGACAAACAAGCTATTTTAGAAACAATATCTAAATATAAAGTTACTCAAGTTTATCTGTTAGCTGCAATGCTCTCTGCAACTGCAGAAAAAATGCCCCAGAAAGCATGGAATTTAAACATGAATTCGCTCTTAGCTGTTTTAGATTTAGCCAAAGAAAAACATATTAAACAAGTCTATTGGCCAAGTTCAATTGCTGTCTTTGGGCCTTTAACACCAAAAGAAAACACCCCTCAGCAAACTGTTATGCAGCCTTCTACTGTTTATGGAATTAGTAAGGTTTCTGGCGAGTTTTGGTGTAATTATTATCACGAGAAATTTGGGGTAGATGTAAGGAGTTTACGTTATCCTGGTATTATTTCTTGGAAAACTAAACCTGGGGGAGGAACAACAGATTACGCTGTAGACATCTACTTTAAAGCATTAGAAAAGAAAAAATTTGAGTGCTTCTTGTCTGAAAATACACGTTTACCAATGATGTATATGAATGATGCTGTAGATGCAACCATACAATTAATGCAGGCAAAACCAGAAGAGGTAAAAATTAGAACAGCCTATAACTTATCTGCTATAGATTTTACTCCTAAAGAAATTGCCGAGGAAATTAAAAAGCATATTCCTGAATTTGAAATTTCTTACAATCCAGATTTTAGACAAGCCATTGCAGACAGTTGGCCTTCATCTATAGATGATTCTGAAGCAAGAAAAGATTGGAAATGGACACATAATTTCAATTTAAAATCGATGACAGAAGACATTCTTAACAGCTTAAAAGAGCAAGAATAGTTTTTGTAAGTATTACAAAAATTTTCGTCTAAAAAACTGAATTTAGTACACATCGAAATGAAAGACATCATACAAGAAAGTTTAAAAAACACCTACACCTATTTAGAATATAAGAACTTAGTAAAACACCTTTTAGCTGAAGGCAAATCTACTGGTCCTAATCAATCTGAAGATTTAACAAACTATAGTCTATTAAACGATAGGAGAATGAAGCGTTTAGACAAAACCATTAAAATAAATGAAACTACGCAATTAGAAATTGCTAAAGTTACTGAACCACAAACCTGGCTTGTACTTACAGAAGGTTGGTGTGGAGATGCTGCCCAAAATTTACCTGTAATAGATAAAATGGCTAATTTAAACTCGAATATTGAGTTAAAATTGGTTTTGCGTGATGAAAATTTAGCTTTAATGGACTTATTTCTAACCAATGCTGGTAGGTCTATTCCTAAATTAATCATCTTAGACAAAAACCTAAATGTGAAGAATACTTGGGGCCCAAGACCAAAAGTAGCTACTAAAATGGTTGCAGATTATAAAGCAAAAAATGGTGCCTTAGATGCGGCTTTTAAACAAGATTTACAAGTTTGGTATAATAAAGACAAAGGACAGAGTACTCAGAACGATTTTGTAGAAATGATTCAAAATCATTCTTAAAAGAGCTGTAGTTGTTATCAAAAAACTTTAAAAAACCGCAAACTGAAATTAGTAAGTTTGCGGTTTTTCTTTGCTTATATTTGCACAAAAAAGAACCATGTTTGTTGATTACAGTGAAATTTCTGATGATGCTAAAGTTTGGATTTATCCTTCTAGCAGAAAGTTTTACAACACAGAAATTGAAGAACTTGAAAGTTGTATAAAATCGTTTGTGGAAAATTGGCAAAAAGATGATGAAAACTTCAAAGCATCATACCAATTTTTATACAACAGGTTTATAATATTCGTTGTTGAATATTCAGAAACTGCAATTTCAAACTCAATTATAGATGCATCTGTATCTTTTATTTTAAAACTTCAAGAAACCTATAAAGTTCAGCTTTTAGATAAAATGAATGTATGTTTTAAGCAAGGTGAATTTGTACAATACAAAGAACTAAAAGACTTTAAAAAACTACTTAAAAACAAAGCGTTAACAGGTAAATCTATCATTTTTGACAACCTCATAAATAACAATTACGATTTCAAAAACTTTTGGAAAATGCCAATTGAAGATAGTTGGTACAACCGATTTTTATAATTTTTATGCTTAGTGTAAACCATATTTCTTTTCGCTATTCTAAATCAAAGATTGTTTTAGATGATTTTAACTTTACCTTAAATAAAGGAGAACATCTTTGTGTAATGGGTGAAAGTGGGTGCGGAAAATCGACACTTTTAAAAACTATTTATGGTTTATTAGATTTAAATAAAGGGTCTATTCATTGGAATGATGAACAGATTCTAGGACCAGAATTTAACCTAGTACCTGGATTTGACAAATTTAAATACGTGGCTCAGGATTTTGATTTGATGCCTTATATTTCAGTTTCAGAAAACATAAAAAAGTACCTATCCCGTTTTTATCCTGAAGAAAGTGAGCAGAGAACACAAGAACTTTTAGAGGTAATAGAAATGCAGGCGTTCCAAAACACAAAAGTTAAAAACTTAAGTGGTGGGCAAAAACAAAGAGTGGCCATTGCAAGAGCTTTGGCTAAAGAACCTAAACTTTTATTATTAGATGAACCATTTAGCCAAATAGATAACTTTAAGAAAAATACCCTTCGTAGAAACCTATTTCAATACTTAAAAGAAAAAAATATAGCTTGTGTAGTGGCTACTCATGACAAAAATGATGCACTTTCTTTTGCTGATTATTTACTAGTCATTAAAGACAATAAAATACTAGTAAACGAAAAACCTGAAGATGCTTACGCAAACCCAAAAGAGAAATATCTGGCCTCTTTATTTGATGATGTAAACGAAGTGATTATTGATAATAAGAAACAATTATTATATCCTCATCAAATAAAAATTGTTGAAAAATCTAACCTAAAAGCAACGGTTTTAAACAACGAGTTTAAAGGGAGTTCTTGGCTTTTAGAAGTAAAACACAATACACAGAAACTATTTATAGAGCACACAAACAGTATAGAAAAAAACACAAAAATTTGTTTTGGTTTTACAAAAACTAGTAAAGAAGATTAGGTAATTTATAAAACCTAAAAATTATTCGATTTTAGTAATGTGAATGTTTTTGTTGTTAAGTAACTCACTCTGTTTTTCTTGTTTTCCTAGTAAAATTCTTCCGATAGGCGAAGATACTGATACTGCAAAATACTCGTTATTATCTATAAGTATTTTGCCTGCAGAAATACTCAAAAAATAAGCGCCTATGTTTGTATAAATGATACTACCTAAATGAGCAACCTTAGAAGTTTTACTTGTATTTATTTTAGATAAAATTGTATTCATTTCAGAAATTCCAGCCAATTGCTGACTTGCTTTTTCCATTTCTAACTGTAACATGGCTCTACCTGTTTCATGCTTGTCTCCTGCAGAACTTTTTGCTTCTGAAGCTAAAGCTTTCTGATTAGATGATATGGTTTGTTGTACAGTTTGCAACCGCTCATTTACAAACGATTTACAAGATTCTAATAATTGTTTTTTAAGTATCATAATTACTTAAATATTGCATAAGCACCATAATTTCCATGATGAGCCGTAGAAATAAATACTGGTAATTTTTGATTTTCTTTAGAAAGATAAGGAACACCAAATTCATCTTTCTTGATATCAGTTTCTAGAGTAAAATTATTAAGCAAGTTTTGATTTGTAGTTGTAGATTGTTTTTTGATATTATTTATATAGAAGGACTTTTGAACAATACCCTCTTTAACAACCCAAGAATGGATGTACTCTTTTGTCAATTGGTATTGTATTTTAAATGTATGCTCTAAATACTGAACAAAGCCTTCATTTTTAGAGGTGATAAAACACTTGAATTTTTTTGGAGCAAAAAAACGCTTTTTATCAGTTTGAATATAGCATTTGTAAGCAGCCTCTTTCATACTCCAAAAAAGCCATACCAATTCAAACGGATTTTGAGCTTTTTCAATTGCTTTAATTTCATTTTCTGAAAACTGTTTTTCTAAAAAGCCTTTACGTTGCCAATTGCTTTGTGTTTTTGCAAGCTGTAAATCGACAACATCATTACCTATCATTTTGCAGTTAACTTTGCTTCAATAATTTCTATTGCGGCTTCTACAGAAAGCATTTTCTCCATAGAATCATTATCTATTTCAATGTCAAACTCATCTTCTACATCTAAAACTACATCTACTAAATTAGCAGAATTTATTTTTAAATCGTTAATAAAGTCTGTGTTTTCAGATAAGTTGTTATAAGCCTCTTCATCTTGAATGTAAGGCTTTACAATTTCTTTTAGTTTGGCAATAAGTACTTCTTTTTTCATGTTCTAAAATCAAGAATATTTTTTAAAGATAACACAAGCATTTACATCACCAAAACCAAAACTTGCTTTTGCTACAATATTGATTTCTTTATTTATGCTTTTAGTTGGTATTTTTTCTGTTGCTATTAACTCAGAAATTTCAGGGTGAATGTCTTCGCAATTTATATTTGGAAATACAAACTGTTCTTTAATTTGCAAAACAGAAGCTACAGTTTCTATAGCGCCTGAAGCTGCTAAACAATGCCCAATTTGAGATTTTAGTGAGTTTACGAATGGAAAATCAGCTCCTTTTCTTTGTAAAGCTTTGGTCCAATTTTCAATTTCTAAACTGTCTTTGCTGGTTGCTGTTAGATGACCATTTATGCCATCAATCTCATTAGCAGAAATATTGGAATCTAGTAATGCATCAACAATACACTTTTGAACTGCTTCTGCATTTGGAGCTGTTAAAGTGCCTCCATTTCTTTGTCCGCCAGAATTAATATTTCCTCCTAAAACTTCAGCATAAATGGTTGCTTTTCTCTCTAAAGCACTTTCTAAAGACTCTAGAACTAGAGCCCCAGAACCACTTCCTGGCACAAAACCAGATGCAGTTTCACTCATAGGCCTTGAGCCTTTTTCTGGAGAATCATTATGCTTGTAAGTCATTACTCTCATAGCATCAAAGCCACCCCAAGAATACAAAGAACTATCACTAGAGCTACCTACTAACATTCGTTTTGCCTTTCCTGTTTTTATACGTTCAAAACCCATTAGCAATGCCTCTGTACCTGTTGTACAAGCAGAAGAATTTGTAGTGATTTGATTACCAAAACCTAAAATACCTCCTAAATATGCAGAAATTCCACTAGCCATAGTTTGCACTACAGAAGTGCTTCCTAAGCGTCTTACATTATTATCATCTATCTTATAAATAGATTCTCTAAATTTTTCGATTCCTGATGTACCCGTTCCAAAAATCACCCCTGAATTGTAATCTAAAACTGAGTTTTCATCAACCAAAAAACCTGCATCTTTCCAGGCATCAATAGCAGCCATGCAGCCATATAGAATAGAAGTGCTATTAAAACCTCTTAGCTGCAAAGCTGTTAAATATTGTTGTTTTTTAGCTTCAGAAACATCAGGTATACCTCCTATACAACAAGAAAAGCCTTTGTCTTTTAAATGCTGATGAAATTGAATTCCAGATTTACCTTTTTGAATAGCGTTTGTAAATTGGTCTAGACCAACTCCATTTGGGGCAACAACTCCTAAACCTGTAATTACAACTCTATTGTTCATTTTATTTTACGATTATCATTCCAGAAATAGTTCCTCTACAAACCAATTCGTTATTCACATTTAGCATTTTAACATTGCATTTTAGTTTATTGAATCTAAAATATTCTTTTTCTGAAATTACTGTGATTTTCTCGTTAGGTAATACAGGTAGAAAGAAATCAACTTGATTAGAAGTTAGTGCAATTTTTGGTTTTCTGATTGATGAAATTTCATCTTTCATTAAAAAAATACCTAAACAAACTAACCCAATTTGAGCCATTGTTTCAGTTAGTATTACACCTGGAGTTATAGGGTTTTCTTTAAAATGACCTTCGTAAAAAAACTCGTTTTCTTGAAAAGTATACTCACCAGAAATACCATTTTCTGAGAGTTCTGTTAATGCATCAACAAACAAAAATGGTTTTTGATAAGGCAATAATTTTATGATTTCAGCTGCTTTCATCTTAATTCAAACTTTCTCCACCATCAACTTTAAGAATTGTTCCATTAATCCAAGAAGCTTCCTCTTTACATAATAAATAGGCCGTATTTGCAACATCTTCAGGGGTTGTTAATTTTTGAAAAGGGTTTCTTTTTAGTGTATGCTCTTTAATTGCATCACTATTTGGAATCATATTTAAAGAGGCTGTATCTGTTACTCCTGCTTGTATACAATTTGCTCTAATTCCAAAGACTGCAAACTCTAAAGCAATGTTTCTAGAAATGGCTTCTAAGGTTACTTTTGCTGCAGAAACTGCTGCATAATTTTGCCAAGGTTTTGTATTGCCTTCACTTGTAAAACTAATAATTCTTGCATCTTCTGCAAATAGGCTTTTATCAAAAATAGCTTTAAACCAATCATATAAACTAATAGCCATTGCGTTTATGGTAATTTGAAAATCATGATTTTGAAGGGTTTGATTATGATCTGAAACCATAGGTTTTAAATTGCCTTTAGCAATGGAATGAATTAACGTTTTTATTTTACCTTTTTCTCCTAATTGTTCTTTTAATTCTACCAAACAATTTTCTCTTTTGGCTATATTTAAAGCATCAATATTAAAGCTCAAGAATTCTATATTTTGATCTTTAATTTCTTTAAACTGCTTGGCTAGTTCTTCTTTTTGTGATCTTGGATTTCTATGAACAATACAAATGTTTAAACCGTGTTTTGCCAACTTTTTTGCAGTAGCTAAACCCAAGCCACTAGAGCCTCCTAAAATGATTGCCCACTCATTTTTATGTTCAAATTCTTTTACCATTCTAATAATATTCTTTGTGCGGAAAAACCAGGACCAAAACTTAGCATAATTCCACGTTCGCCTTTTTTAAGGTTTCTATCCATAAAACGCTCTAATACATATAAAACTGTTGCACTAGACATATTTCCATACAAACGTAAAACCTCCTTTGTATCGTCTATGTTTTTGCCTAAAACTCCAAATAAGTCTTCTACAGTCTGTACAATTTTTTTTCCTCCTGGATGAAAAATTAAATGATTTACGTCTTCAATACTTAAGTTATTTTTTTCTAAAAATGGATGTATAATTTTTGGAAAATGATCTGCAATTTTTTGCGGAACTTCTTTATCTAAAATCATTTGTAAACCTGAATTTACCAAATTAAACCCCATCATGTATGTAGCATCATAAAAATGATACATGGCTTCATCTACAATTTTTGGTCCTTCATCCTCTTTATAAGAAGATAAAATTACTGCGGACGCTCCATCGCCAAAAATAGCAGCACTTACAATATTGGTCATGGAATAATCTTCTAATTGAAATGTAGCTGTTGGTGCTTCTACAGCAACTACTGCCGCTCTTTTATTTGGATTCGATTTTAGAAAATTCTTCGCATAAATTATTCCTGAAACTCCTGCTGCACAACCCATTTCAGTAACTGGTAAACGTACAATATCTTGTTTCATTCCTAAGGAATTGATAAGATATGCATCTACAGAAGGAATCATAATTCCTGTGCAACTTACCGTTATTATGTAATCTAAATCAGTAGCTTTTAGGTTGGCTTTATCTAACGATTTTTGCAACGATTTTTCAGCTAATTGAATAACCTCTCTTTTGTAAATATTATTTTTCTCTTCAAAAGAAGTTGCAGTAAAAACTTCTTCAGGATCCATAATAGAATAGCGTTTGTCAACAGCTGCTCCTTCAAAAAGTTTAATTACTTTTCGTTGAAAACGAGTATCTTGATCTTGCATCCATAATTTTACAAAAGGAATAATATCTTTAGTTTCTCTGTAATATTTTGGAAGTTGCTTAGCAACCGATGTTATTTTTACTGCCATTTATCTTTTTAAAATCCATAAATAACGAAAAGCCCAGTTCCAAGAAATAGTAGGTTTTACATTAATTTTATGCGACATTTTTACTAAATCTTTTCTTTTAAAACCTCTTAAGACCGAGGTTAAACCATCTTCAATTATCATTTTATTATTAATGAAAATTGATATCAACATAAATAAGTAATAAGCTAATTTATGCCTGTGTAAATCATTTACAACAACACCAATTTTAGTTTGGTTTACTGTATTATCTAGAAATGAAATTAATTCTTTTTCTTTAAAATGATGTAAAAAAAGTGTTGCTAAAACAACATCAAAAGATCTTAATTTAAAGGATTCAGAAAAAATATCTTGTGTTTCGAAACTCAACTCAGGATATTCCACTGATAATTCATTTGCATAATCAATTGCAGTTGGGTTTGCATCAACACCAATTAACTTAAATTTATAGTGATGTTTTCTGCCAAAATTTGCAACATCTCTTAAAATATCTCCATGGCCACAACCAATATCTATTATGGTTATTTCTTCTGTTTTAGGGTGATTTTCCAAGATTTTTTTTAAACCTTTTATGGTCACTTTATTTCCTCCTAACCATCTGTTTATATTTTCTAATTTATCTAAAGTATCACGCAATAAATCGCCTCCAATAGAAAAATCATCCATCAATTCTTCTTTGTCTGTTCTTTGTTTTGTGCTGATAAAAAAGTCCATTATATTTTTATTGGTTTTCCATGGGTTTGTTTAATAATGATGGGTAATAAAAACGGAATTCTTCTTACAAATTGTACTAAAAAATTAGCCATTTTATCATTTCTAAACAACATTGCAATAAAATGACCTGCTTTTAAACGCCATTTAAATTGTTTGTTCCACTTTGAAATATACTTGTTTTCTAACTCATTTCTAGATAAAATTTCACCATCTAAATAATTTAGAATGAGTTTAGATGCAATTTGCGCAGATTGAATGGCCATACTCATTCCATTTCCACACAAAGGATGAATCATTCCTGCAGCATCACCACAAATAATTAAATGATTTTCGATTGGGTTTTTAGTTTCAAAAGAAATTTGACTAATAGATAATGGTTCATCAAAAAGAGGTGTTGAATATTTAAAAATTTCTTTTAAATATTCATTTTTAAATACCACATTTTCTTGAAAATCAGTAATATTTTTATATTTTTTGAAAGATGAGAAGTTGGTAATGTAACACAAATTTATAGCATCATTTTCTACTTTAGAAACACCACAATAACCTCCTTTAAAATTATGAAGCGCTACTAAGTCTGAATTAAAAACTCCTTTTACGTGAATTTTAACTCCTAAATAAGGTGATTTCTTTTTGATAAAATCTCTTTCTAATTTTACATCTAACAAAGATCGTTTACCAAAAGAACCAATTGCTATGCTAGCTCTAAATTTTTGATTATTCTTAGTTGTAATTGTAAATATTTCGTTTTCAAAGCTAGTTTCTAAAACTGTGTCTTGTATAATTGTGACTCCATTTTCTTTTGCTTTTTCAGCTAAAATGTAATCTAACTGAAAACGAGAAATTCCAAAACCTCCTAGAGGTAATTTTGCATCAATCAATTTATTATTGGTTGTTGAGAGTTGAAATTTATGAATTTTAACTGCGCCAAAATCAAACGGGTTTATCTCTAAAAAAGACAAATAAGGCAAGACTTCATTAGAAATATATTCACCACAAACTTTGTGTTTTGGATAGCTGTTTTTCTCTATTAACAAAACATTTTTACCAAACTTAGAAAGGTGAATTGCATTGCATAAACCTGCTAAACCACCACCAATTATAATAACATCAAAGTTTGTTGTTCTATCCATTAATCTAACAATTCTGCCAATTCTTTACCAACCAAACTACCTATAGCAACTCCCATTCCTCCTAAACGAATTCCACAAAAAACGTTATTAGAAACTTGTTTTACAATGGCTTTCTTTTGATTTCCAACTCCCATAATTCCACTCCATCTATGTTCAATTTCAAAATTAGTATTTGGCAAAATGGTTTCTTTTAAAATTTTTTCAAGCTCATTTTGAATGATTTCGGTTTGACCAAATTTTGTAGTTTCCTCTGTACTAAAATCAAGATTTCTACCTCCACCAAAAAGAATTCTATCATCAATATTTCTGAAATAATAATAGCCTTTATCTAAATGAAACGTTCCTTTTATTTTTAGGTTTTTAATGGGTTTAGTGATGAGTACTTGAGCTCTTGCTGGTTTTATGTTTTCTTCTAATACTTTATTAGAAAAACCGTTAGTTGCAATCAATAATTTTTTAGTGTAAAAAGATAATCTGTTGGTTATTACCTTAATTTTTTGTGAATTTTCTTGATAACTTTCAAGTTCAATGTTATTTAAAATTTTAACACCTAATTTTTGAGCTTTTAAAAGTAATTGTGTCATCATTTTACCAGTATCTAATTGCCCTTCAAAATTATTTACAATGTACTTTGAATGGATTTTTTGGAACCCAAAAATATTATTAGAAGTAGAAAATACATCAGCCTTAAATATTGGTTTTAATAATTGATTTATAATCTCTTTTTTAGAGATACAATCATCAAAAAAATCTTCAGAATCACACAATTCAAAACCTCTGTTCTGCTGAAAGTCAATTGCTTTATCACCGAAATTTTCTCTCAAATATTGTAGTCCTTTCCATCGTTTATCAACTAGATTGTAAACTTCTTGTTCTGTATGAGAATTTAAATCGTATATCAATTCAGATAAACTACCAAAACAAGCAAAACCTGCATTTTTTGTACTAGCACCTTTAGGCAACATGCCTTTCTCTACAATTAAAATTTTTGCTTTAGGGTGATTTTCCTTTAAGGTAATTGCACAGTTTAAACCTACAATTCCACTACCTACAATTGTAAAATCTACATTGGTAAACCATTCTTTTAACTCCCAATAACTGTAATTCATTTACAATATTTTTTTAAAACAAATACTATTTTTCATATGCTTATATTGCCCATAATTAGGAATTACTTGGTACTTACTTTTGTGATAAAATTGCACAGCTTCTACTTGTCTTTTCCCAGTTTCTAAAATACAACTTTTATATCCCAATTCTTTGGCCCATTGCTCTAAGTCCAATAAAATTTGTTGGGCAAAACCTTTACCTCTTGCTATGGGTGATACAAACATTCGTTTCACTTCAACAGAATCTTCATTAAAATATTTAATAGCTCCACAACCAACAGGTTTATTTTCATGATAGCCAATAACCACATGTTTAATTACATCAATATTATTAAATTGATTGTAAAAATCGTGTTCATCTTCATCAGTAATTTTAAGATAGGCATCTAAATCTTTTACCAATTTGATAAAATCTTTATTTTCGGAATTGGTTCTAATTAGTTTAATCATTAAAATCAAATTGTAATTGTACCCAAACAGGTTCTTGAATATTGTTGTTTAAATTACTAAAAGACAACCCTAAAAGACGCACTGAATTCTCTAATTTATCTTGGTATAAGAGCTCTTTAACTATTGGAAAAAACTCTTTCTTTTTGCTTAAAAACTGACCTACTGTTTTGCTTCTAGTTTGCTGAGTAAAATCTGAATATTTAATTTTTAAAGTTATGGTTTTACCTTTTGAATTGCTTTTTTCCATACGTTTTTCAATTTCATCAGCAATATCATTTAGTTTATCTAACATATAAATTTCTGAAGAAATATTTTCTCTAAACGTTCTTTCTGCGCCCACAGATTTACGAATTCTATTAGGCTTCACTTCACTTTTATGAATACCTCTAACAATATTATAATAGTTTAAACCAGACTTACCAAAAAGTAACGATAATTCTTCTAACGTTTTCTTTTTTAAATCATTGCCCACAAAAATACCCAAGTTATACATTTTTGCTGCAGTAACTTTACCTACTCCATAAAATTTATTGACCGGTAATTCTTCTATAAACTGAATGACTTCTTCTGGATGTATGGTTTTTTGACCATTGGGTTTATTAATATCTGAAGCAACTTTTGCAATAAATTTATTGATAGAAATACCTGCTGATGCTCTTAAACCTGTTTTATCATATATTTTTTGACGAATTTCTCTTGCAATTTCATTAGCAGATGGGTTGCCTTTTTTATTCTCTGTAACATCTAAATATGCCTCATCTAAAGATAAGGGTTCAACCAAATCTGTATACTCAAAAAAAATTTCTCTTATCTGTGCAGAAAGCTCTTTGTAACGTGCAAAATCTGATTTTACAAAAATGATATGAGGACATTTTTGTTTGGCTAACACATTACTCATTGCAGATTTTACTCCGAATTTTCTTGCTTCATAACTAGCTGCAGAAACAACACCTCTATCACCTCCACCACCAACAGCAATGGCTTTTCCTCTCAATTCGGGGTTGTCTAATTCTGCTACAGATGCATAATAAGCATCCATATCTACATGAATTATTTTTCGAAAAGGAGGTTGCAATTCCATACCTCTAATTTACGAAGTATAGCTCAAATTTTACATGTAAAAAACAATTTCTATGTTAAAAAACCAATACATAATTGTGTTGTTTGGCTCAGTTCCTCTGAGAGTTTATTCTTTTGCCAAGGATGAGAAACATTAAAAACATGATCTGCGTTTCCAATAATTTTTAGAGTGCTACTTGATTGCCAACTATGTATTTGATGTGCCTCTTTAATATCTATAGAAGTATCATGATCTCCATGAATAATAAGTAAAGGAATTTGTAAATTTTTAACTGCATTTTGAATATTTAAACGAGATTCATTCGCTTTGAAATTTTCGTAAAACTGATAAAAGTGTGGCATTTGTTGTTTTGTTCTGCCATTTATAACATACTTAACTCCTGTTTTTTTCCAATTATTTAAATCGCCAATTGTTGAACTTCTAGAACCAAAATCTGAAACTGCAGCAAGTGTAATTACTTGTTTTACTCTTTTATCTTCATTGGCTTTAAGCAGCACAATTCCTCCTCCTCTACTATGACCAATAATTGAAATATCATCTAAATTTACATCATTTTTATAAGTTGAATTTGTAGAAATCCAGTCGATGATACTTTCTAAATCATCTAGTTCTTTGGTATAATTATTATTACCAAAAGCTTCTAAATCTGGAAAATCGATTGGGTTTTCTGGGGTACCTCCATTATGAGAAAAGTTAAACTTAATAAAAAAGAAACCAGCATTAGCAAAGGTTTCTGCCATTAAATTCCAAGCACCCCAATCTTTAAAACCTTTATAACCATGACAAAAGATAATTACTTTTTTAGGTTGACGTGTTTCTTGGTAAAAAACATCGGTTACAATTGGTTTAGAATGTTGCCCTTTTACGAGAAGGTTCTTAAGAATACGCATAAGATCTAATTCTAACTATTAGCAATACAAAGAAACAAAAAACGCATCAATTTCTTGATGCGTTTCATAATTTTAGTAACTCTTAAAAATATTAGATAACACCTTGTGCTAACATTGCATCTGCTACTTTTACAAAACCTGCAATATTTGCTCCTTTAATGTAATCTATAGAACCGTCTTCTTGCTCTCCATATTGAACACAAGAATCATGAATGTCTTCCATAATGTCTTTTAATCTACTATCTACTTCTTCTCTAGACCAAGAAATTCTTAATGAGTTTTGAGACATTTCTAAACCAGAAGTTGCAACACCACCAGCATTAGAAGCTTTACCTGGCGCAAATAATATTTTTGCATTGGTAAATTCATGAATTGCTTCTGGTGTAGAAGGCATATTTGCACCTTCAGAAACACACATACATCCGTTTTCGATTAATGTTTTTGCTTCTTGCCCATTTAACTCATTCTGAGTTGCACAAGGTAAAGCAATATCGCATTTTACAGACCAAGGTCTTTCTCCTTCTACATATTTTGCATCTGGATATTTGTCTAAATACTCACGAATTCTTCCACGTTTTTCGTTTTTGATATACATTACGTGTTCTAGCTTTTCTGTATTAATACCTTCTTCATCTAAAATATATCCACCAGAATCTGATAATGTTAAAATAGTTGCACCTAATTCAATAGCTTTTTCTGCTGCATATTGAGCAACATTTCCTGAACCAGAAATTACCACTTTTTTACCTTTAAAAGAGTCTCCTTTTCGTTTTAACATATTGTCTGCAAAATATACGTTTCCATATCCTGTTGCCTCAGGTCTAATTAAAGAACCTCCCCAAGATTGTCCTTTACCAGTTAAGACCCCTGTAAATTCGTTTCTTAGTTTTTTATACATACCAAACATAAAACCAATTTCTCTAGCTCCTACACCAATATCTCCTGCAGGTACATCTGTATTTGGGCCAATATGTCTAAACAATTCACTCATAAAAGCATGGCAAAAACGCATGATTTCATTATCTGATTTTCCTTTAGGATCAAAATCAGAACCACCTTTTCCACCACCCATAGGTAATGTAGTTAATGAGTTTTTGAACACTTGTTCAAAAGCTAAAAACTTTAAGATACTTGCGTTTACTGTTGGGTGAAAACGTAAACCTCCTTTGTAAGGACCAATTGCAGAATTCATTTGAATTCTGTACCCTCTGTTTACTTGTATTTCTCCATCATCATCTACCCAAGAAACTCTAAAAGACAATAATCTTTCTGGCTCTACCATTCTTAGTAAAATATTTTTACCATGATAAATATCATGATTTACAATATATGGTATTACAGTTTCTGCTACTTCTTGAACAGCTTGTAAGAATTCTGGCTCATGGTTGTTTCTAGATTTAACCATATCCATAAACTCATTTATTTTTAACTCTATATTATTAGACATAATTATTTATGAATTTTATAAAAATTTAACGCCACAAAGATAGTTAATTTCTTTATTCGCAAATGCAAAAAAAAATATTAACTATTTGTTAATGTATTGATTTCAATCGATTTCGTTGGGTAATTTTCTTTTCTTAACTTTTATAATATTAAACTCTTTAAAAAAGTTTAAATTTGCGCTATCAATTTTTGATGAAAATGTTAGATAAAGTAAAGGAATTAATTGGTGAGGTGCAGTCTTTTAAAGCAAATACCAAAGACGAAGTTGAGTCATTTAGGATTAAATATTTAGGAAGTAAAGGGTTATTAAAAGATCTTTTTTCTGAATTCAAAAACGTAGATGCTGATTTACGTAAAGATTTTGGTCAAGCATTAAACAACTTAAAGAAATCTGCAGAAAATAAAGTTACAGAATTAAATGAAGCTTTAGAAAGTGCTGTTGAAGAAAAGGGAGTTTATGGAGATTTAACAAGACCTTCTGAACCTATTGAGTTGGGTTCACGTCATCCAATATCGTTGGTAAGAAATCAAATTATTGAGGTTTTTAACAGAATTGGTTTTACAGTTTCTGAAGGTCCAGAAATTGAAGATGATTGGCATAACTTTACAGCCTTAAATTTACCTGAATATCATCCTGCAAGAGACATGCAAGACACGTTCTTCATCGAACAAAATCCTGATATTTTATTACGTACACACACTTCTTCTGTACAGGTGCGTTATATGGAAGAAAATAAACCACCAATTAGAACAATTTCTCCTGGTCGTGTTTTTAGAAACGAAGATATTTCTGCGAGAGCACACTGTATTTTTCATCAAGTGGAAGGTTTATATATAGATACTGATGTTTCTTTTGCCGATTTAAAACAAACCCTTTTATACTTTACAAAAGAGATGTTTGGTAAATCTAAAATTAGATTAAGGCCTTCTTATTTTCCATTTACTGAGCCAAGTGCAGAAGTAGATATTTATTGGGGGTTAGAAACAGAAACTGATTACAGAATTACAAAAGGTACTGGTTGGTTAGAAATTATGGGGTGTGGAATGGTAGACCCTAATGTGTTGAAAAATGCAAACATAGACCCTACTAAATATTCTGGTTACGCTTTTGGAATGGGTATTGAACGTATTGCAATGTTGTTGTATCAAATACCAGATATTAGAATGTTTTATGAAAATGATAAACGTTTCTTAGAACAGTTTAAGAGTGTAATTTAAGCTGAATTTAATTCAGCTTCTTTCAATTATTCTTCTGTTTTTTAACAGATACTGAAACAAAATCAGCATATATGAAAAAAGACATCCAAATACCAGAAGTTACAGGTGTAGAAATGGCTGTAGTTTATGAATACAATGATATTTATAAAACTGATGATTGGAATGTATATATCATCAATAATAAAAATGTTGATTTAGAAATGTTGGTGATTGTTTCTCAAGGTTTTTCTGATACTAAAACCACTTCTTTATTACGTAAAAAATTAGAAAAACTACCTGCAAATTCTTTTGCTAAGATTGAATTGATTCAACCAGAATTATTCAAACTAAACAACCGTTTTCAAGTTACATTTTTTGAAGGAAACACCTTGTACGAAAAAACATTTATCTTTAAAGAAAACACCATTAAAGAAGGCGCTTTACGAATGATAGATGAAATTAAAAAACGTGGGGTTTTAGCTAACTAATTCTATATAATGACTAAAACCGAAAGCTTTGAACGTTTAGAAATTACTTCTTCACTAGAGTTAAGGTCTTGGTTGTTGAAAAACAATCAACAACAGAAAAGTATTTGGCTTGTAACTTATAAAAAAAGTGAAGGTGATAAATACGTTTCAAGATGGGATGTTTTAGATGAACTAATTTGTTTTGGTTGGATAGATGGAATTCGAAGAAAGCTAGATGACACAAAAACCATGCAACTCATTTCACCAAGAAAAGTGCAACATTGGGCAAAAACTTATAAAGAAAGAGCAGCTAAACTAATTGAAGAAGATAAAATGCATATTGCTGGTTTAAATTCAATTTCAGCTTCTAAAAAAAGCGGACTTTGGAATTTTATGGATGATGTTGATAATCTTATTATTCCAAAAGATTTAGAAAAAAAACTACAAGAATTTGAAAATGCTTTTGCTTTTTTTAATTCTATAAATGATTCTAGTAAACGATTTGTTTTAAGATGGGTTAAATTAGCGAAAACCGACAAAACAAGACAATCTAGAATTATTAAAATTGCTCAACTTTCATCTGCAGGTAAAAAATTACCTGGAAGTTAGTTTAGCCAAAAAAACCAATAATTAAATATAGTATTACTGTTATGAATCCTCCAAATAAAGCATAAGGTAGTTGTGTTTTTACATGATCTATATGATCACTAGCAGAAGCCATAGAGGATATTATTGAAGTATCAGAAATTGGTGAGCAATGATCTCCAAAAATTCCTCCTCCTAAAGTTGCAGCCACAACAATAGTAATATCTGATCCATGAATATTAGCCATAGGTAAAGATATTGCTAACATTATTGCAAATGTTCCCCAAGAAGTTCCTGTAGAAAATGCAATAAAAGAACTAACAATAAAAACAACTGCTGGTAATAATTCTGGAGACAACCAACTCTCTGTAATATTTGCAACATAATTACCTGTATCTAACACTTTACAAGCATCACCAATTGCAAAAGCAAATAACATTAGTAAAGCCAAAGGCATTAATTCACTAATCCCTTTTAAAGTTAAGTTTACAGCTTCTTTTGGTTTTAATATTCCCTGAATAAAATACATGGTAATCGCAACTAAAATTGCAGAAATTACTGCATACAAAACAGATGAAGATCCAGAGCCTTCTCCTATTGCTTGTGAAGCATGATTTAGAAATGAAGTAGCTTCTTCTACAGCCTCCCAACCTGTATAAATTAGGTTGATTGGCATCATACAAACCATTACCAAAAGTGGTACAATCATGTTGTATGCTTTTGCTTCTATTCCTTCTTTTGGCGGAAAAGAAGTTACATCATCAGAAACCATAGGTTTAGAGCCTTCATTCATGAGCAAACCAGTTTCTTTTGTTCTTTTTTCAGCCTTTTTCATTAAACCAAAATCTTTTCTTGATAAAATGATAAAGAACAAAATTCCGATTGCTAATAATGGATAAAAGTTATATTTAATAGAAGCTATCATCACAGAAAAAGGTTTATCAATTCCTTGTGTTAGCATTAAACCCATAATAAAAGCACCCCATGCATTAAAAGGAATTAATATTGATGATGGTGCAGAACTAGAATCTGCAATGTAGGCTAGTTTTTCTCTGGGTATTTTTAGTTTATCAAAAATAGGTCTGTATAAAGTACCTACTGTTAAAGACGATATACTGGTTTCTACAAAAAGTAACAAACCTGTTAGCGTTGCTAAAATTTGAACCATTATTCTAGCATAACCAGATTTCTTCTTTTCTAGTTTCACCAATCTTTTATTAATGATATTTATAAAACCTTCAACCCCTCTAGAATATTGAATAAAAACCAATAAAGAACCCACTAAAGCACTAAAAATTATTGTTCTTGTATTTCCTTTCGATTGAAAAACATTAACCATTCCTTCAATCATTGCTAAAGTTCCTTCTAAAGGATTCCAACCTTTTACAATTAACCAAGAAAACCAAATTCCAAAAAGCAAAGCAATGTAAACCTGTTTGGTTTTTAACGCTAAAATAATTGCAACAATTGGTGGTATCACAGACAAGAAACCATACTCCATAGTAAAGAATTTATTTTGCTAAAGGTAATAATTTATATGAATGTTATTTTGTAAATTTGAATTCATCTCTTCTCAAATGTCAAAAAAATACATTTTAGCTTTAGATCAAGGAACCACAAGTTCTAGATCTGTAATTGTTGATGAATTGGGTGAAATAATTGCCATTGAACAACAAGAATTTAGACAAATATTTCCAAAATCTGGATGGATAGAACATAATGCTTTAGAAATTTTAGAAACACAATTATCGACCTTAAAAAAAGTAGTTACTGCAGCTAAAATTAATGTAAAAGATATTGTTGGTTTAGGCATTACAAACCAAAGAGAAACTACTGTTGTCTGGGATAAAACAACAGGAAAACCAATTTACAATGCCATAGTTTGGCAAGACAAAAGAACTGCAGACTTTTGTAAAGAATTAAAGAAAAAAGAACTAGAAGAATACGTTAAAAAAAATACAGGTTTAGTTATTGACTCTTATTTTTCTGCCACCAAAATTCACTGGATTTTAGAAAACGTAGCAAGTGCAAAAGAAGAGGCTAAAAAAGGCAACTTGCTTTTTGGAACCATAGATACTTGGTTAGTGTGGAATTTAACTAACAACAATGTGCATGTTACAGATTATAGTAATGCATCTAGAACCATGCTCTTTGATATAAAAAACTTGTGTTGGGATGATAATTTATGCTCTGAATTAAATATTCCAAAATCGATGTTGCCAAAGGTAAAACCATCATCTCATCATTTTGGAGATTTTGAATACAAAGGTCATACTATACCTATTGCTGGTATTGCAGGAGATCAGCAAGCAGCGCTATTTGGCCAAGCTTGCTTTAAAAAAGGAAATGCCAAAAATACTTATGGTACAGGCTGTTTTTTATTAATGAATACTGGTACAGAAATTCAATATTCAAAAAATGGTTTACTAACTACAATTGCCTGGGGTTTAAATGATAAAGTGTATTACGCATTAGAAGGCAGTGTCTTTGTGGCTGGCTCAGCAATTCAATGGCTAAGAGATGGTCTAGAAATCATAAAATCTGCGGAAGAAAGTGAGTTATTTGCAGACGAAGTAGATGAAGAAAACCCAGTAATAGTTGTGCCTGCATTTGCTGGATTAGGAGCACCTTATTGGGATATGTATGCAAGAGGAGCCATTTTTGGTTTAACTAGAGATACAGGAAAAAGCCACCTGGTTAAAGCAACTCTGCAATCTTTAGCTTACCAAACCAAAGATTTATTAATTGCTATGGAATATGATGCAGAAACACACTTAACAGCTCTTAAAGTGGATGGTGGGGCTTGTGCTAACAATGTTTTAATGCAGTTTCAGGCAGATATATTAAATTCAGCTGTAGAGAGACCAAAAAATACAGAAACTACAGTAATGGGCGCTGCTTATTTAGCAGGAATATGTGTTGGTTTATGGAAACAAGAAGACATAGAAATCGATAAAAAAATTGATAAAGAATTTGTACCAAATTTTACTAAAGAGAAAAGGAATAGATTGTATAAAAAATGGCTTAAAGCTGTAGAACGTTCTAAAGATTGGCTGGATTAAATTAAGAAACAAAATGTCTAAATTTTATAAAAAAATTACTTCAAGATTACATAAGTTTATCGATCAGCAAAAGATATTCTTTGTGGCTACAGCTCCAAATTCTGGTAGAATAAACCTATCTCCAAAAGGTATGGATTCTTTTAGAGTACTTTCTGAAAACAGAGTTTTATGGCTAAATGTTACAGGAAGTGGAAATGAAACTGCTGCACATTTGCTAGAAAACAAAAGAATAACAATTATGTTTTGTTCGTTTGAAAAAGCTCCAAATATTCTACGTTTGTATGGTACAGGAAAAGAAATAAAAGAAGGTGATGCTTCTTGGAATGAACTCATTCAACTTTTCCCAGAAACTCCAGGAACTCGTCAAATTTTTGACATCCATGTAGACTCTGCACAAACTTCTTGTGGTATGTCTATTCCTTATTACGAATTTAAAGGTGAAAGAAACGATTTAAATAATTGGGCAGCAGAGCAAGGTAAAGAAGGTGTAAAACAATATTGGGAAGATAAAAACCAAACTAGTATAGATGGTTTACCAACACAAATAATGGATTAATGCATGAGCAACTTTTCTAATTTTAACAGAGCACAAATAACCAAAGATTTAAAAACTACCGAGTTTGATTTATTAATAATTGGTGGTGGAATAACAGGTGCGGGTATTGCTTTAGATGCTGCAACTAGAGGCATGAAAGTAGCACTTATTGAAAAAGGAGATTTTGCTTCTGGAACCTCAAGTAAATCAACAAAATTAATTCATGGAGGTTTACGCTACTTAAAACAATTCGATTTTTGGTTGGTGAAAGAAGTAGGTACAGAAAGAGCAATAGTTCACAAACTAGCACCTCATTTGGTAGTACCAGAAAAAATGATTTTACCTTTAATAGAAGGTGGAACCTATGGTTCTTGGTTAACCTCTGTAGGTTTAAAAGTGTATGATATTTTAGCTTCTGTAGAAGGTGATGATAAGAGGCTAATGCTCTCCAAAAAGAAGGCTTTAAAGAAAGAACCTTTATTACCAAAAAAGATTTTAAACGGAGCAGGATATTACGCTGAATATAGAACAGACGATGCGCGTTTAACAATAGAAGTTTTAAAAACATCACAAAATTATGATGCTAAGCTTTTAAATTATACAAAAGCTACTAAATTTATTTATGAAAACAACAGAGTTGTTGGTGCTAAGGTAAAAGATGTTCTATCTGATGAAAAATATTCGATAAAAGCAAAATATGTGGTAAACGCATGTGGCCCTTGGGTTGATGAATTACGTCAAATAAATAATTCTAAAATTGGTAAGCAGTTGCGCCTTACTAAAGGAGTTCATTTAGTTGTAGATCATGAAAAATTACCAGTAAAACAATCTGTTTATTTTGATGTACCAGATGGAAGAATGATGTTCGCAATTCCTCGTGGAAAAGTAACTTATTTTGGTACAACAGATACCAATCATCAACAAGATAAAGATGATGTTAATACAGGTTTGGTAGATGCTACTTACTTAATTTCTGCTGTTAA
The DNA here is from genome assembly GCA_039768135.1 of Polaribacter sp. Classification (GTDB taxonomy): domain Bacteria; phylum Bacteroidota; class Bacteroidia; order Flavobacteriales; family Flavobacteriaceae; genus Polaribacter. The sequence goes on along the minus strand of JBDNBB010000136.1, from coordinate 10,387 downwards.
TAATATGTTTCCAGATATTACAATTTCTTTAGATGATGTAGCATCTTCATGGGCTGGTTTACGACCATTAATTCATGAAGAAGGAAAATCGGCTTCAGAGTTATCAAGAAAAGATGAGATTTTTGTGTCAGAAACTGAGTTGATTTCTATTGCTGGAGGTAAACTTACAGGTTATCGTAAAATGGCAGAACGTATTGTAGATTTAATCGATAAGAAATACAAACGAAGATTTGAAAAATCTTTTAGTGAAATTAAAACCAAAAATTTAGCGCTTACAGGCGGTAATTTCGAAAATTACGATGAAGTTAAAAGTTATACAGATGCTATTTACAACAGAATTGCAGAAGTTGATTTTAGTCAGAAGGATGCCGAATATTTAGTACATAATTATGGAAAACAAACAGACCAAATTCTAAAAAAATTCGATGAATTGACTGAAGAAAATCAACAAGATAAAATGATTAAAGCAGAAGTTTGGTTTAGTATACAGAATGAAATGGCTTGCACCCCAACAGACTTTTTTATGCGTAGAACAGGTCGACTGTTTTTTGATCCAAAAAGTGTAACACATTATAAAGACTATGTTTTAAGTCTGTTTGCTTCTTATTTTTCTTGGCATACAGAAACTACAGAAAGACACAAACAAGAACTAGAGCATCATATAAAAAAGGCAACTACATTTAACTAATTATATACCTCTTCTAATTTAGCTTTTGTAGATTTTTCTGATACTATTTGGATGAACTACTAACCTATATTTTAAAAACACATAACCATTTATTAAATTTACATTTTGTCAAAAACTGTGCTTGTGTTTTCTTCGACTAACAAAAGCTTTAAACTGTATAATTATATACGGAATTTTGTGTTTATTAAACACAGAAATAATAATATTTAAACTTAAAAATTTTATATGAAAAAAGTTTTACTAGCAATCCATCTTTTTACTTCTTTATCAATAATTTCACAGCATAAAATAAATTATAATGATGTTGCACAAGATTTACTTCAAAATATAATGGACAAAAAATCTTACAACAAAGAAGTAAAAATTTTGTCAGCAAGTACTTTAGAAGAGTTAACTTCTGAACTAAAAACGGATTCACAAAAAATAGCTTTTTGGATTAATGTGTACAATGCGTTTATACAAATATCATTAACAAAAAACCCTAAAGAATACGAGAATAAAGGTGCTTTTTTTAGAAAACCTCGAATACAGATTGCCAATCAATTGCTATCTTTTGATAATATTGAGCACGGTATACTTAGAAAGTCTAGCGTAAAACTAAGTTTAGGGTATTTAAAAAAAATATTTAAACCTAAATGGGAATTAGACCTTCGAATTCAGGGAGAAATAGACTGGCGAATTCATTTTGCCTTGAATTGTGGTGCTATAAGTTGTCCGCCTGTTGCAATATACGCTCCTAAAGACTTGAATAAAGCACTAAACTTTGCCACAAAAATATTTTTAGAAACTCAAACTACTTATAACTTAAAAAATAAGACAGTTAAGACAACAACACTATTCTCTTGGTTTAGAGGGGATTTTAAAGGAATAAAAGGAATAAAAAAAATTCTTATCGATTATAAAATTATACCTGAAATGCCAAATCGATTGGTTTTTACAAACTATGATTGGACACTTAGTTTGGCTAATTACAGAATAACACCAAAGTAGTTACCCTTCTTTTTCATTTTCTTCAATATCTGTAGTAAGATCTAAATTTCTAATTGTTGGACTAACTACTGCTGTTGTAGCTACGGTAATTATGGTCATTGTACCACCAAAAACAACAGCTGCAACTGGCCCTATAATTTTAGCTGCTAAGCCACTTTCAAAAGCACCTAACTCATTAGAAGAACCTACAAACATAGAATTTACAGAAGATACTCTACCTCTCATTTCATCTGGTGTTTTTAACTGCAAAATAGTTTGACGAATTACCATAGATATTCCATCTGCAGCACCACTTACAAACAAAGCTAATAAACTTACCCAAAAGATAGATGACAATCCAAAAACAATAATACTTAAACCAAAAATAAACACAGATATCAACATTTTTTTACCGGTATTTTTATTAATAGGTATATAAGTTGTTAGTAACATGGTTACTATACTACCAATAGAAATAGAGGCGTTTAATAGACCAAAACCTTCAGGACCAACTTTTAAAATATCTTGAGCAAAAACAGATAAAATAGCAACTGTTCCACCAAACAAAACTGCAATCATATCTAAGGTTAATGCTCCTAAAACAGCTTTATTACTAAACACAAACTTTACACCTGCTTTTAAACTTTCTCTAATTGGTTCTCCTATTTTTTTATTTAAAATAGGCTTCTTTTTAATTAAAAATGTAAATATTAACGAAAAAATTACCAGAATAAATACGAACAACAAAGTGTTATCAACATCTATCCAACTTATAAAAAAACCTCCACATAAAGCCCCAGAAACAGAAGCTATCTTCCATGTACTTGAACTCCAAGTTGCAGCATTATGATATATTTTTTTAGGCACCAATAAAGCCACTAAAGAAAAAATAGTTGGGCCAAAAAATGATCTTAAAAATCCACCAAAAAACACAAAACCATAAATGCAATACAAAACCGAATTTATAGACCAATTATTTACAATTTTATCTGAAGTTAATAAAAACAAACCTAAACTTATTAAAGAAAAGGTTGCGGTACAGAGAGCTAGTAAGTTTCTTTTTTCTTTTTGATCTACAATATGACCTGCAAATAAGGCCATAGAAAAAGCAGGAATAATTTCCATTAAACCAATTATACCTAAAGAAAGAGGATCTTTCGTAATGGAGTATACTTGCCATTCAATGACTATAAATTGCATAGACCATCCAAAAACTAAAAGAAATCTTGCAAATAAAAAAATATTAAATTCTCTAATTCTTAGTGCTGCATAAGGATCTTGCTTTGCCATTTTAATTTAATTTCATGTCCATTAAAATAGCAAATGTTTGGTTGATGTCTTCTTCATTTACAACAATTGTCATTTCATTAGTCGTAGAAATAATCTCTTGTAATGAAATATCTGCCCAAGCCAATTGCTTTAAAATAAAGTAATATATGCCAGATTGTTCTAGATTTTCTTTTGGTAATTTAATTGTAATTGAGGCTAAATCTAACATAGTGTTTGTAAGCGATTCGTTTTCAAAAATTTCCTCAACGAATGGTCTTAAGTTTTTACTCGTTACAATATTTGTTTCAAAAATACCTTGAGAAACTGTTAGAAAATAATCTGAATTTTCTGAAGATTTTGTAAGTATTTTGGCAATTTCTCTTAGTAAAGATGTTGTGTTTTTAAAAGTAAAATCGCACAAATCAGAACGTACAATAACATCTCCTAAATCTAAAGCTAACTTTTTAATATTTTTTCGAATACGTAATTCACTTGCAGGAGATAACCTGTTAATAGCCATCATTACAGCACCAACTTTAACATCTTTCTTTAAAACTTTAGACACTTCTGGTAAAATAATTCTAGCAAGAGAAGAGACATTAATTAGCTTTTCATGAAGAGCCTCTTCTATAAAAGGGGTTTTTCTAATCGTACTTTCAACAACTTCTTGTATTGTTTTCATAATAATTGTTTAATACATTACAATAATGTTCAAAATTAAACAATTAATCCAATTTATCTGATAACTTTTCAAATTCTTTTTTTGGATTCTTATTAGCATATAAAATATTAAAAACGGTATCTATAATTGGTGTTTTAGCATTATTATCTTCTTTTATTTTAAAAGCACTTTTAGTAGCGTAGTAACCCTCTGCAATCATGCTCATTTCGTGTTGAGCGGAAATAACAGTATAGCCTTTACCTATCATATTACCAAACATTCTATTTCTACTAAATACAGAATAACCTGTTACCAACAAATCACCTAAATAAGCAGAATTATTAATATTGCGTTTCATTTTATGTACTTTCTTAATAAAGCGCTTCATTTCTCGGATTGCATTACTCATTAATACCGACTGAAAATTATCTCCATAACCCAATCCGTGAGCAATACCTGCAGCTACAGCGTAAATATTCTTAAGCATTGCAGCATATTCTGTACCTATAATATCGTCTGAAATTTTAACTTTAATATACCAACTTTCTAGAGATTTAGCCATTATTAATGCTTTGTTTTCGTCAATACAAGCTACTGTTAAATAAGATAGTCGCTCCATAGCTACCTCTTCAGCGTGACAAGGGCCTGTTATTACTCCAATATTTTCTAAAGGAATGTTAAACTCTTCATTAAAATGTTCACCAATAATTAAACCTGTTTCTGGAACAATACCTTTAATTGCTGAAAATATTGTTTTATTAATTAATGGTACTGTAAGTTTTCTTAACTCACTAGTCAGAAATGCAGAAGGTATAGCAAAAATTAAAATAGAATAGTTTTTAACGATATAATTTATATCATCTGATAAATCTAAAGATTTAGCTTCTACGTCTGCAGAGGATAAATATTTAGGGTTATGATTGTTTGCTTTTATGTGTTCAATAGACTGTGTATTCCTCATATACCAACCTATCTTATCTTTATTTTCTGTGAGCATTTTAACAATTGCAGTTGCCCAACTTCCTCCTCCAATAACAGCAATTTTCTGTTTGTTGTCCATACTTAATCATTTAATGATCAAAAATAAGAAAAGTATTAAGTTATTAAAGAAAGGAGTTGTCATTTATTATATTTGTTTAATATTTTAAGCTTTATGAATAAGTGTTTTTTATGTTTTTTTTTACTATTATCCTCATTGATTGGTTGTAAAAGTACAGAAGTGAAAGAAGCAGTAAAAACTGACATTTTAGAGCAAAACTCTTCAAGGTCTAAGAATGTTCAAGTTTTAAAAAAGGAGTTTATTATTAAGAACTTAAATACAATTTCTCATAAGGTTTGGGTTTATTTACCTCCTAATTATGCAACATCTACAAAAAAATTTCCTGTAATTTATATGCATGATGCTCAAAATTTATTTGATGATGAAACTTCTTACGCTGGTGAGTGGAATGTAGATGAGACTTTAAATAGCTACTTTAAAACCTCTAAAAAAGGATTTATTGTTGTTGGTGTAGAAAATGGAGGAGAAAAAAGAATTGAAGAATATACGCCTTGGTCAAACAAAAAATATGGTGGAGGAAAAGGAGCAATTTATATAGATTTTCTAGTAAATGAACTGAAACCTTATATTGATGAAAATTACAGAACAAAAACCAAATCCAAACATACTGCAATTATTGGTAGTTCTTTAGGGGGTTTAATTTCCTTTTATGGAGGTCTAAAATATCCTGATGTTTTTGGTAAAATAGGTGCACTTTCTCCTTCTTTTTGGTTCTCTAACAATAGTTATGCTTTTGCTTCAAGAAATAGCAATACAAAAAACACAAAACTGTATTTATTAATCGGTGATAAAGAAGGTGGCTCTATGGTTTCTGATACAGAAAAAATGGAACAGTTGCTATTAGAAAAGGGTTTTCCAAAAGAAAAATTAAAAACGAAAATTGTTGCTGATGGTAAACACACAGAATCATTTTGGAGAGATGAATTTTTAGAAACAATATTATTTTTATACAACTAAAATATGATGAACGTTCAAATTATAAACAAATCTAAACACGCAACGCCTAATTACGAAACAGAAGGTGCTGCTGGTATGGATTTAAAAGCAAATATAGAAGATGTAATAACATTGAAGCCTTTAGAAAGAGCTATTATTAAAACAGGCTTATTTATAGCTTTACCTATAGGTTTTGAAGCTCAAGTAAGACCTAGAAGTGGTTTGGCTGCTAAAAAAGGAATTACAGTATTAAATTCACCTGGAACTGTAGATGCAGATTATAGAGGAGAAATAGGAGTAATTTTAGTAAATCTTTCTAATGAAGATTTTGTTATAAATGACGGTGAAAGAGTGGCACAATTAGTCATAGCAAAACACGAACGCATAAGTTGGAAAGAAGTAACTGTTTTAGACGAAACTGAACGTGGTTCAGGAGGATTTGGAAGTACGGGGGTTTAATTAACAAAAAGGTTAAATATCCTTTTTTTTAAGAGCTATAATAACTTATAAAGTTGACTCATTTTACGAACATCTTTTTTCATCAACTCAAAAGATAAGAAAACATGAGTATGATATTGGTAACCTAACTTTTTATAAAATTCGAAAGCTTGTTGTTTGGCATCCATAGCATCTAACCAAATTGCTTTATAATTCTTTAGTAAAGCTTCTTTTTCTAACCAATTCATTATAGCTTTTCCTACTCCTTTTCCTTGAACGTTTTTATGTAAATACAATCGATGTAATTTTACCTGATTTAGTATTTGTAGATTCTTAAGAGGTTCATTCCAAACAACTCTAAAGTTTCCAACAATCTCATCATTTACTAAAACAAAATAATAGTTTGCCTTTTCTTGTTTTAACTCTTTTAAAATATTAGCCTTAGAATATTGTTCATTAATATACCAAACACCATTATCTGGCCACAGAAAGCTATATGCAGCAGGATAAATTATATTCATTAAATTATTCAAAACATCTACATCTTGTTCTGTAATTTTTCTTAAAGCTATATTTTGTGTAATAGATATCATTTGTATAGAAAAACTGCTATAGATTGATTAATTCTATAGCAGCTTAAAATAATAATTAAAACTTTTAAAATAATTTACTCTTGATTTTCAATAGCTTCTTTTATTTTATTTTCTAGTTCTTCCATTAATTCTGGATTGTCTTTAATTAAGCCTTTCACAGAATCTCTACCTTGCCCTAGTTTGGTATCTCCGTAACTAAACCAAGATCCACTTTTCTTAACAATACCTAACTCAACACCAATATCTAAAATTTCACCAACTTTAGATATTCCTTGTCCATACATAATATCGAATTCTGCAATTTGGAAAGGCGGAGCTACTTTATTTTTAACAACTTTTACTTTTGTGCTATTTCCAATAACTTTATCTCCATCTTTAATTTGCGTTCTTCTTCTAATATCTAAACGAACAGAAGCATAAAATTTTAATGCATTACCACCAGTTGTTGTTTCTGGGTTACCAAACATAACTCCAATTTTTTCTCTTAACTGGTTAATAAAAATTACTGTACAATTTGTTTTAGAAATAGTACCTGTTAATTTTCGTAAGGCTTGCGACATTAAACGTGCATGAAGACCCATTTTAGAATCACCCATTTCACCTTCAATCTCAGATTTTGGCGTAAGTGCTGCCACAGAATCAATTACTACAATATCTATTGCTCCAGATCTAATTAAATTGTCTGCAATTTCTAATGCTTGCTCTCCATGATCTGGTTGAGAAATAATTAAATTATCTATATCTACACCTAAATTTTCTGCATAGAATTTATCAAAAGCGTGTTCTGCATCAATAAACGCTGCAATACCTCCTGCTTTCTGGGCTTCTGCAATTGCATGTATGGTTAATGTTGTTTTACCTGATGATTCTGGACCATAAATTTCAATAACTCTTCCTCTTGGATAACCACCAACTCCTAAAGCTAAATCTAAACCTAAAGAACCAGACGAAATAGCGTCTACATCTTCTGTTACTACATCTCCTAGCTTCATTACAGAACCCTTTCCGTAAGTTTTATCTAACTTATCTAAAGTAAGTTGTAATGCTTTAAGTTTTGCTGCTTTTTCTTTATCTTCTGCCATATATATTGCAAATATTAATATTATTATAATGTCCACAAGTTACAAAAAACTCTTCTCTTTTACATAACAAAAGATCTTCATTTTATCTTATTTTTACTAAAATTTAGCAAATATGAAATCGATAATTGTTTTAGAAAACAATAACAGTAAAATTCGTTTAGATAAAGGTGAATTAATTAGTTTTATTTTTAATGATGAGGAATTTATTCATCAGAAAGGAAACAAAGGTTGGCGGAAATCTGATGATGAAATGTTTCCCGTTATCGGACCAACTTCTAAAAACAATTATAGAATGCTTACCAAAAAAGGTGATGCTATTCAAGATCAGCATGGTTTACTACGCGAACTGACTTATGAGCTGTATTATAGTGATGCTAATTCTGCTAAATTCATTAAAAATTATACTGCAAATACTAAAATAAACAATGCAAAATTTCCAGAAAAATCTACTGAACCATTTTTAGATTGGCCTTTTAATTTTAGTTTCGAAAAACATTTTACGTTAAAAGAAGGTATTTTAGAAATTGATTTTAAGATAACTTCTGAAGAAGGAATGCCTTACATGTTAGGCTATCATCCTGCTTTTATATTGTCTAATACTGGTAAAGATACTATAGTAGCAAATGATAAAATAATTACTTTAAAAGATATTTACGAAGTAGGGCATAATGCTTTTCCTGTTTTAAATACTGATAAAATAATTTTACAAAATACTGATAGAAAGCATTTAGAAATCAGTACCAAAGGTTTTAACAATTTTATGTTATGGACGCAAGTGGATAATATGTTATGTATAGAACCAATTACACAATATACTTCATACACAAATCAAAAATTTTCTGAAGAAAATATGCGAATTTCTAGAGGGTTAAATGAGTTTTCTGTTCGTATTAAAGTAATTTAATTTGGAGAAAAAACATCGTCATTTTATACTACACAAACCTTATGGTTATTTGTCTCAGTTTATAACAAATCAGACTAAGAGAAAGAAAAAAATGTTAGGAGAATTATATGATTTTCCTAAAGGAACAATGGCTATTGGACGTTTAGATTTTACCTCTGAAGGTTTACTTTTATTAACAACAGATGGTAAAGTTTCTCAAGAAATTAGAAGTAATAAATATGAGAAAGAATATTATGTACAAGTAGATGGTTTAATTACTCAAACCGCAATTGAAACGCTTAAAAAAGGGGTAGAAATTGGTTTTGAGGGTAAAAAATACATCACAAAACCAGGTAAAGCTTTTAGAATAGAAGATCCTAACTTTCCTTTACGAAGTCAAAAAATTAGAGATGATAGACATGGACCAACAAGTTGGATTTCTGTAATTATTAGAGAAGGTAAATTTAGACAAGTGCGTAAAATGACAGCTGCTGTTGGTTACCCAACTTTACGTTTAGTACGTGTTAGAATAGATACAATTACCTTAAATAATTTACAAAATGGTGAAGTTAAAGAAGTACCTCAACTACCTTAATCTTTATCCATTCTAATATGTGGAATTCCATCTTCTAAATATTCATCATCAACTTGATAAAATCCATGAGATTCGTAGAATTTTTTTAAGTATTTCTGAGCGGAAATAGTAATCTTATCTTCCTTAAAATTATTTTTAATTGCAGCTATAGAAGCTTTCATTATTTTATGCCCAAAATTAAATTTTCGTTCAGAATCTTTTACAACAACTCTTCCGATACTAGAATTTTTAAAATAATCTCCTGTTTTAAAAATACGTGTATATGCTATTAATACATCATTTTTATAACCTAAAACATGTAATGCTTTTTGATCTTTAAAGTCTATATCTTGATATACACAATCTTGCTCAACTACAAAAACTTCAGAGCGTAATTGAAGTAAATTGTAAAGCTCTGTAGTATTTAATTCAATAAAGCTTTTTACTTGGATGTTCATTACCCAGCACAAGAAATTTTGTTAACTCTATTTGCATGACGTCCACCTTCAAATTCGGTAGTTAAAAATACGTTTACAAAACCAATAGCTTGTTGTAGAGATACAAAACGTGCAGGAATCGTTAATACATTTGCATTGTTGTGTTGTCTTGTTAAAGACACTAACTCATTATTCCAACACAAAGCAGCTCTAATACCTTGGTGTTTATTAGCTGTCATTTGTGCACCGTTACCAGAACCACATAAAATAATACCTAACTCTGCTTTACCAGATTCAACTGCGTTTGCTGTTGGATGAATAGCATCTGGATAATCCATAGAACTGTTAGTATCTGTTCCAAAATTTAGAACAGTATAACCTTTTTCTTCTAGGTGTTTTATTATTTCTAATTTGTATTCAGTTCCTGCGTGATCATTACCTATGGCAATTGTCATAATAAATTGATTTTATTGCGTTTAACAGGTACAAAAATATAGAATTTAATGGTTATGAACAGTTATAAATTTTTAAAACTTATTAATTTTTAATAACTACTTATTTTTAAACGATTTATCTATTTTAAGCGAATGTTAAGAACTTATCACTAAAATCTTGAAAGTTTTTTTGTTTATTTTAAATTTTATTTTAATACAAGTAACTAAACTATATACACAACTTTTATTATTATTTTTTGATAAAAGTTTATCAACATAAAATATACAATTAGTTTACATTAATATTTAAAATAATTATAAGGAAAACTATGTGAACTACTGTTTATAAATATTGTTAATAAC
>JBDNBB010000135.1:0-9003 GCA_039768135.1 Polaribacter sp. | reverse complement strand
GGCTTATTATCACAATTTAGATCAGATTATTTATCAAATTTCAGGGTTGTTTAAAATTAAGTCTGAATTACTGTTTGAAGAGCCTCAAATACAGAATATAATTAAAGAAAGTAATGCTAGAATTGTAACTGTAAATAAAGCCTTCTTTATCCTGGAAAAATCAGGTAGAAAAGAAGAGATTGTAGAAATGTATAATCAACTAAGTAAATTCGGTATTATGCAATATACCCGTTCAGGATTAATTGCAGTTACTAAAGAAGAGATGAAGATATCATCATTATTAGAATCATATAACAATTAAAAATAAAATTTAGAGCAAAGAACAAGGAACAAAGAACAAAGAGAAAAGACTTTTAATTTTAGATTAGTCTGTCTCTTTTCACTCTTTTCTTTCCTCTGATTAAAATTAAAAACAAGAAAATGTCAAATTATTTTAACACATTAACATTAAGACAAAAATTAGAGCAATTAGGTCAATGTCGTTTTATGGACGCTTCAGAATTTGAAGATGGTGTAACTGCTTTAAAAGGGAAAAAGATTGTTATTGTGGGCTGTGGAGCACAAGGTTTAAATCAAGGTTTAAATATGAGAGAGTCTGGTTTAGATATCGCTTATACTTTAAGACAAGCAGCAATTGATCAAAAAAGAGAATCGTTTACAAATGCCACTTCTAACAATTTTGAAGTTGGTACGTATGAAGAGTTGTTGCCAACTGCAGATTTAGTAATTAATTTAACTCCAGATAAGCAACATACAAACGTTGTAAAAGCAGTAATGCCTTTAATGAAAAAAGGAGCTACTTTATCTTACTCTCATGGTTTTAATGTGGTTGAAGAAGGCATGCAAATTCGTGAGGATTTAACTGTAATTATGGTTGCGCCAAAATCTCCTGGTTCTGAAGTTAGAGAAGAATATAAAAGAGGCTTTGGAGTGCCAACATTAATTGCTGTGCATCCAGAAAATGATCCTGAACAGAAAGGGTGGGCGCAAGCAAAGGCTTATGCTGTAGCAACAGGTGGTCATAAAGCAGGAGTTTTAGAATCTTCTTTTGTGGCAGAAGTAAAGTCAGATTTAATGGGTGAGCAAACCATTTTATGTGGATTATTACAGACAGGTGCAATTTTATCTTTTGATAAAATGGTAGAAGAAGGCATAGATGCAGGTTATGCAGCTAAGTTAATTCAATATGGTTGGGAAACTGTAACTGAAGCTTTAAAACATGGTGGAATCACAAATATGATGGATCGTTTGTCCAATCCAGCAAAAGTGGAAGCCTTTAGATTGTCGGAAGAATTAAAAGATATTATGCGTCCATTATTTCAAAAACATATGGATGATATTATGACTGGTCATTTCTCTAAAACTATGATGGAAGACTGGGCTAATGATGATATAAACTTATTAAAATGGAGAGCAGCAACAGGTGAGACTGCCTTTGAAAAACAGCAAATTACAGATCAAGAAATCCCTGAACAAGAATATTTTGATCATGGAACTTTATTAGTTGCTTTTGTAAGATCGGGTGTGGAATTGGCTTTTGAAGCAATGACAGAATCAGGTATTATAGATGCATCAGCATACTATGAGTCTTTACATGAAACTCCATTAATTGCAAATACAATTGCAAGAATGAAGTTGGCGGAAATGAATCGTGTAATTTCTGATACTGCAGAGTATGGTTGTTACTTATTTGACCATGCATGTAAACCATTATTAACAGATTTCATGAAAACTGTATCTACAAATGTTATTGGTAAATCTTTTAGTAATGAAAATGGAGTAGATAATCAAGAGCTAATTAAAATCAATAAAACTATAAGAAATCATCCTGTAGAGGTTGTAGGTGAGCAATTAAGAGCTTCTATGACAGCTATGAAAGTGATTAAGTCTTAACTTTTTTAAGAACCTATTGTGAAATCTGCTAAATAAATTTTTAGCAGATTTTTTTTGATTTTTCCGAAATCATTTTCGTAAATTATTTTTAAATGTGAAGCTAGCAAGGTTTATTTTTGTTAAATTGTAAGTTTAATTATTATCTATAAATTATTTCAAAAGAAGTACTTATGAAAGGGTCTTATAAAAGCATACCAGAAATTTTTAAAATAAACTCACAATTACATCAAAATACATATTTGGTAAATGGAGAATTAATAACTTGGGAAGGAGATGTTTCTGAAGTTTATTCTACAATATCTTCTACGAAAGAGTACAAGCCTACTTTGTTGGGTACAATTCCTAACCTAACAGAAAGGCAAGCTTTAGATGCTTTAAATTCTGCTTATAGAGCTTATAATAAGGGGCAAGGCTTATGGCCGACAATGGGTGTTGCAGATAGAATTGCATGTATGGAAGAGTTTACAGAGCAAATGAAAACCAAAAGAACAGAAGTTGTAAAGCTATTAATGTGGGAAATTGGTAAAACACTTGCAGATTCAGAAAAAGAATTCGACAGAACTGTAGCTTATATTTATGATACAATTGAGGATTATAAACAGATGGATAGAGATTCTGCTAAGTTTGAAAAGAATAGTGGAGTTTATGCACATATACGAAGAGGTCCATTAGGAGTTGTTTTATGTTTGGGTCCTTATAATTATCCTTTAAACGAAACTTTTGCGCTTTTAATTCCGGCCTTAATTATGGGGAATACTACTGTTTTTAAACCTGCAAAACATGGTGTCCTCTTATTAACGCCTTTAATTGAAGCGTTTCAAAATAGTTTTCCAGAAGGTGTAGTTAATATTATTTATGGAAGAGGTCGTGTTTTAGCTACACCTATTATGAAAACAGGTAAAGTAGATGTTTTAGCGCTAATAGGAAATAGTACTTCAGCCAATGCAATACAAGCAAATCACCCTTACAAAAATAGGTTGCGTTTAGTGTTGGGTTTAGAAGCTAAAAATCCAGGAATTGTTTTGCCAGATGCAGATCTAGACCTAGCAATTGATGAATGCTTAACAGGTTCTACTTCTTTTAATGGACAAAGATGTACTGCGCTTAAAATACTTTTTGTTCATGAGCATATTGTAGATAAATTTAATAAACGATTTGCGGAAAAAGTAGATGCACTAAAATTCGGTAATCCCTGGGATAAGGACGTAAAATTAACACCTTTACCAGAACCAGGAAAGCCAGATTATATTCAAGAATTAATAGACGATGCCAAACAAAAAGGAGCTTCGATTTTAAATAAAAAAGGAGGACAAAGAACAGAAAATTATATTTTTCCATCGGTATTATATCCTGTTTCAAAAAATATGAGAGTTTATGAAGAGGAACAATTTGGACCGGTAATACCAATTGTTTCTTTTAAAAATATTCAAGAACCTTTAGATGCAATGGCAGACTCTAATTACGGTCAGCAAGTAAGTGTTTTTGGTAGTGAAGTAAAAACACTAGCACCTTTAATAGATACATTAGTAAATCTAGTTTGTAGAGTGAATTTGAATAGTGCAGCACAAAGAGGTCCTGATGTATACCCGTTTACAGGTAGAAAAGATTCAGCAGTTAGTACTTTAAGCGTTCATGATGCGTTGCGCTCATTCTCTATAAGAACTTTTGTGGCATCAAAAGATTCACCCTACAATAATAAAATTATACAAGACCTTCTAGATAAGAAAACCTCTAATTTTATAAATACGGACTATATCTTGTAAAAAAAAGGCCCTACAATGTTTGTTGTAGGGCCTTTTTTTTTAATTATTTCCCAAGAGGAATAACAATAAGGCCTGAAAATTTTTCTGAGTAATGAAGCATTGCTTTATCTGCTTCTAGTTTTGTTTTATAATTACCTGTAAGAACTTTCCAGTAAGGCTGTTCGTAGTTTAGTGCTAGTAAAACTTTAGGGAAAGTGAGTTCAAATTCACTTTTTAAATTTCTTGCATTTACTTCATCTCCATAATAAAGTTGTATACAATAGCCGTAGCCAAATTCTTTATTAAAGGCTCTTTTTTTAGCAATAAGTTTAGCAACTTCATCACTAGTTTTTGTTTTATTTTGAGCAATTAATTGACTGTTTGCTATTGGAAAAGCTAGAATAAAAAATAAAATAAATGCATTTTTTTTCATAAAAATGTTTTTTGCAAAAGTAATGACATCTTTTCTATTTTTAAATTTAAAAGACATTATTTAGAATTATTATAAATTAATGTTTTACATTCTTTTCCTTTTTTTAAATTTAGCAATATGTAGTACTTTTGTGGGACTGTTCAAAAACTGTTTTTTTGAGCTATTTATACAGATATTAAAATAATTTGTAAATATGAAAAGTGTAGCGTTACACAGTAAAATTGCTAAAAAAATAATCAAAAGTTTCGCAATTATTCTGCTTTTTTCAATCAGTTTATCTTCTTATTCTCAAGAAGTTGACGCTGCTCGTCAGTCCGAAGGTAGAAAGCTCTTTAAGTCACTTTGTGCATCTTGTCATAAATTAGACAGAAAATTAGTAGGTCCTGCTTTAGGAGGTGTAGAGGGTAGAAGAGAAAACGAGTGGTTATTAGCTTGGGTTAAAAATAATATTGAGTTAAGAGCCTCTGGTGATAGGGATGCTATTGCAATCTACGAGGAATACAATGGTTCTCCAATGAGTGCTTTCCCTCAATTGAGTGATGGTCAAATTAATGATATTCTTTATTATACCACTGTTGGAGATCCTGTAAAGCAAGTTGTTGCAGGAGCAGCTGCAACAGGTGTTGCTGTTGGAGATGGTTCTGGTAGTGCTCCTAAGTGGATTATTTATTTGTTAGCAGGGGCTATTGTTGTTGCTTTTTTAATGATTGCTAGTTTGTTGAAGCAGGTAAATGAGTTAAAAGGTAAAAAGTCTGAAAACAAGTCAAATCTAAAAAGAGATTTACATGAATTGTGGTTGGGTATAAAAGGGAATACCTTTTTACATGTTGTAACTACTATTTTTGTTTTATTGATGAGTGCATACATTGTATTTGGAACGTTATACAAAGTTGGTGTAAACGAAGGGTATATGCCTTTACAGCCTATTGCTTTTTCTCATAAAATTCATTCTGGAGAAAACAAAATCGAATGTCAGTATTGCCATTCGTCTGCTAAGCACAGTAAGCATTCAGGAATTCCTTCTGTAAATGTGTGTATGAATTGTCACGAAAATATTGCTGAGGTTGCTGAAGGAACCGTGGTAGAATGGGATGGTGTTACTTATGGTAAAGCGCAATTAGATAAGGAAATTGCTAAAGTATATAATGCAGCAGGTTGGGACCCAGAAGAATTAGAATATACTGGTAATACAAAACCGATTAAGTGGATTAGGATTCATAATTTGCCTGATTTTGCATATTTCAATCATTCACAACACGTTACAGTTGGTGGTATAGAATGTCAGAAATGTCATGGTCCTGTAGAGACTTATGATGAGATGCGTCAATATTCTCCATTAACTATGGGCTGGTGTATAAATTGTCATAGAGAGACAAAGGTAGATTTAAAAGGGACTGAGTACTATGATAATATACATAAAGAATTAGCTGAAAAGTACAATGTAGATAAAGTTACTATTGCACAATTAGGTGGTTTAGAATGTGGTAAGTGCCACTATTAATAAAAAGAAAGATGGTTTTTGTTTTATCAATTATTTTAAAATAAAAACTAAAACTAATAACTAAAAGTAAATGGCTTCAAACAAAAAATACTGGAAAAGTGTTGAGGAACTAAAAGATAGTTCTATTGTTGAAACGTTAAGTAAAAACGAGTTTGTAGGAGAAATACCTACAGATCAATTTTTAGGTGATAAAGAAACATTAGAAAATAGTTCTACTTCACGTAGAGATTTTTTAAAGTACGTTGGTTTCACTACAGCCGCAGCTTCTTTAGCTGCTTGTGAAGGACCGGTTAGAAAGTCTATTCCTTACGTAGTAAAACCTAATGATATAATTGCAGGAGTTGCAGATTGGTATGCAACCTCAATGGCAGATGGTTACGATTTTGCAAATGTTTTAGTAAAAACAAGAGAAGGTCGTCCAATTCAAATTATGCCAAATAAAGAGGCGAATGGGACAACTTCAGCTAGAGTACAAGCTTCTATTTTATCATTATACGATGAAAAATTAAGATTAAAAGAACCAACTAAGTCAGGTGAATCAATTACATGGTCTTTAGCTGATAACGAAATTGCTTCAGAATTAGAAGGTTTTAAGAATCAAAATAAACCAGTTGTTTTATTAACAGGTTCTATGCCTAGTCCTTCAACAGACCAAATTATATCAGAGTTTTTGAAGGTGTTTCCAAACACAAAACATGTGATTTATGACGCTGTTTCAGAGTCTGGAGCTGCAGACGCTATGTTGGCAATGTACGGTAAAAGAGAGTTGCCAAATTACCATTTAGAAAAAGCTAAAACAATTGTTTCTTTTGGCGCAGATTTTTTAAGTGACTTTCATGGTGGTTTTGAGAAAAGCTATGTAAATGGAAGGAAACCAGAGACAGGCGACATGTCTTACCATGTTCAGTTTGAAAGTAACATGTCATTAACTGGTGCTAATGCTGATAAGAGGATTGTTTTAAAACCTTCAGATCAAGTTTTTGCATTGTTAAATCTTTATAATGCTATAACAGGAAGTAACGTTGCTTCTAAAGCTACATCTGCAGATGCTGAGGTGAAGAAAATGGCAATAGAGTTAAGAAAGAACGGTTCTAGCTCTGTTGTATTGACAGGATTAAACGATAAAAATGCACAATTAATTGCATTTGCTATAAATGAGGCTTTACAAAGTAATGTATTTGATGTTTTAAATACATTACGTATTCGTCAAGGAAATGATGCTGAGGTTGCTCAGTTAATATCTGATATGAAATCTGGTAATATTGCAGGTTTATTAATGCACAATGTAGATCCTATATATTCTTCAGCTAAATCTGCTGACTTTATTGAAGGTTTAGAGAAAGTTGAATTATCAGTTGCATTGTCATCTGAGAATAGTGCTACTGTAAACGCTTCTAAATACGTGTTGCCAACTCCACATTTCCTAGAATCTTGGGGAGATACGCAATTTGATAGCGTTACTTATGGTTTAATGCAGCCAACTATCCAGCCGTTATTCAATACTCGTCAATTACAAGATACTTTATTAAAATGGTCTGGAAATTCAACAAGTTACTACGATTATTTAAAAGCTTTTGCAGCGAATAATGTTTTAAATGGTAGTTCATGGAATACAGCTTTACATAATGGATATTTTGTAAGAACTATCTCAGATAAAAACACTTTTAATAATTCACTATCTTTATCAACTGTTGCATCTGAATTGTATAATGTTACAGAAAAAGCATCTGGATTTGAATTAAATTTATATACAAAAACTGGTTTAGGAGATGGTAAGCAAGCAAACAATCCTTGGTTACAAGAATTCCCTGATCCAATTACAAGAACTTCTTGGGACAATTACCTAACGATGTCTATTGCTGATGCAAAAGAATTAGGTTTTTCTAATCCTGTAAAAGACAATGGTGCTATTAATGGTGATTATGCTAAAATTTCTTTAAACGGAAAAGAGGCTGTAGTTCCTGTAATGATTCAACCAGGACAAGCAAAAGGTTCTGTAGGTTTAGCATTAGGTTTTGGAAAAACTTTTGGATTAAAAGAAGAAATGCAAGTAGGTGTTAATGCATACCCTTTTTATGCAGATAGTAATAATATTCAATATGGAGTTACTATAGAAAAAGCAGAGGGTTATCACGAGTTTGCTTGTACTCAGGTTCAAAAAACTATTGCTGGTCGTCATGACATCTTAAAAGTAGCTTCTCTAAAAGAATATAAGACTGTAGATCCTAAAGATCATCATCATGGATGGAATAAGCCTGCTTATGTTTCTTATGATCATCAAGAAGTAGAGGCTAATACCATAGATTTATGGGATGAGCACAATAGAGAATTAGGGCATCACTTTAATTTGTCTATAGATTTAACCTCTTGTACAGGTTGTGGAGCATGTGTTGTAGCATGTCATGCAGAAAATAACGTTCCTGTTGTTGGTAAAAGAGAAGTAAGAGTTGGTAGAGATATGCATTGGTTGCGTATTGATAGGTACTATTCATCTACAGTAGAAACAAGAGAAGATGCTAAGGAATTAGGTTTAAGTAGAGGGGAAATGTATGAAGCTCTAGAAACTGAAGCTGAAAATCCTGAAGTGACTTTTCAACCTATGATGTGTCAACACTGTAATCATGCACCTTGTGAAACAGTTTGTCCAGTTGCAGCAACAACTCATGGACGACAAGGTCAAAATCAAATGACATATAACAGATGTGTAGGTACAAGATATTGTGCAAACAACTGTCCATATAGAGTTCGTAGATTCAACTGGTTTGAATATGCAAACAACAATCAGTTTGACTTTAACATGAACAATCAATATGGTAAAATGGTATTGAATCCAGATGTTGTTGTGCGTGGTAGAGGAGTTATGGAGAAGTGTTCTATGTGTATTCAAATGACACAAGCAACAATTCTAGAAGCTAAAAAAGAAGGTAGACCTGTTAATACAGATGAGTTTGAAACGGCTTGTTCATCTGCATGTACAACAGGCTCATTAGTATTTGGTGATGTAAATAATAAAGAAGACAAAGTATCTGCTCTTACGAAAGATAAAAGAGCTTATAATGTCTTAGATTACTTACAAACAAAGCCGAATGTAATCTATCAAGTAAAAATAAAAAACACTAACGAAGCGTAATTAAATTTAAGATATAGCATATGTCTCATTACGAAGCACCCATAAGGGAACCTTTAGTATTAGGTGATAAGAGTTATCACGATATTACCGAAGATATTGCAAAGCCTATAGAAGGTAAAGCAAATAAGAACTGGTACATGGCATTTTATATTTCTTTAGCAGCAATGCTTTGGGGATTTGGATGTATTTTCTATACAGTAGGAACTGGTATTGGAGTGTGGGGATTAAACAAGAACATCGGATGGGCTTGGGATATTACCAACTTTGTATGGTGGGTAGGTATAGGTCATGCAGGAACATTAAT
>JBDNBB010000134.1:0-25035 GCA_039768135.1 Polaribacter sp. | reverse complement strand
GAAGATGGACAAGTTTTAGCTGATAAAGTTGCACAATCTGATTTTGAAATTGTTTCTGTTACCAAAAAGAAAGGAAAAGAATACGCACCTAAACTATTTGATTTAACTGGTTTACAGGTGTATTGTAATAATAAGTTCGGATTCTCTGCAGATGAAACTTTAAAAATCGTTCAGAAATTGTACGAAATGAAAGTAGTTACTTATCCTAGAGTAGATACCACCTTTCTACCTAACGATTTGTATCCTAAAATTCATGGAATTCTATCAAAATTAACCAATTATAGTGAATTGACGCAACCACTTTTGGGCAATAAAATAAAGAAAACCAAACGTGTTTTTGATGATAAAAAAGTTACAGATCACCATGCAATAATTCCTACTGGAATTCAAGGAAACCTACAATACAATCAACAACAAGTTTACGATATAATTACTCGTAGATTTATTGCCGTTTTTTATCCTGACTCTGATGTTTCAAATACTTCAGTAATTGGTAAAGCTGCAGAAGTACCATTTAAAACAACAGGAAAAGAAATTATCAATAAAGGTTGGCGAGTTGTTTTTGAAAAGAAAGAATCTGCAGTAAAGAAAGAACTAAATGCAGCTACAACTTTACCTTCTTTTGTAAAAGGAGAAAAAGGGAAACACGAACCTTCATTTTTAGAAAAAGAAACGAAACCACCAAGAAATTACACAGAAGCTAGCTTATTAAGAGCAATGGAAACTGCTGGCAAACAAGTAGATGATGATGAAATGCGTGAGTTGATGAAGGAAAATGGTATTGGTAGACCATCAACCAGAGCAAGTATCATAGAAACTTTATTTCGAAGAAAATATATAGAGCGTAAGAAAAAGTTGGTTCTACCAACACAAACTGGAATTGATCTTATTAATATTATTGATAATGAACTCCTAAAATCTGCTGAATTAACAGGTAGATGGGAAAAGCGTTTAAAGGAAATTGAACGCGGAGAATTTAATGCAGGAACTTTCATTAACAATATGAAAAAAATGGTAGATGAATTGGTGTATGAAGTGCGTTCTAATAAAGTAAAAAAGAGAATATCATCAGAAAATAAGAAATCTACCCAACCTGAAAATAAAACGAAAGCTAAAAGTAAAAAACAAGTTGCTGTCAAAACCTGCCCTAAATGTAAAAAAGGAAAATTATTAAAAGGGTCCTCTGCTTTTGGTTGTTCTGAGTATAAGAATAACTGCGATTTAAAAATTCCTTTTGTGTTATACAGCAAAAAAATATCTGAAAATCAAATTATTAGACTTTTAGACAAAGGGTGCACCACCAACTTAAAAGGTTTTGTTATAGAAGATAAAAAAACGGAAGGTTTTTTACGTTTTGATGATGATTATAATATAAAATTAGAACCCAAGTTAAAGCCAATCAAAGAAACGAACAAATCTGCTCTTAGCGATAAAATTAATTGTCCTAAATGTAGTACAGGAACTATTTTAAAAGGTAAAACTGCTTATGGATGTTCTAATTATAAATCTGGCTGTGGTTTTGTGTTTACATTTGATAACGTAAAAAAAATCGCCAATGGTAAGCCATTGACGAAAGAGTTAGTTATAAAAATTATTTCTAATTAATCTATCATATTTTTTACATAGAATTGTTCTACTTTTTCTCTAGCCCAAGGTGTAGTTCTTAAAAATTTTAAAGACGATTTATAGGTAGGATTATTTTTAAATGCATTAATATTTAAGGCATAGCCCAATTCTTCCCAACCATACTCTAAATATAATTCTTCTAAAATTGTTGCTAATTTAATACCATGCAAAGGATTGTTTGGTTGCTCTTTACTCATTATTTTATATTTGCTATTTCTTGAATTTTATCTGAACTAAAAATAATTTCGTTAGGTTTTGTGTTGGCTAAAAATTGCATACAAGTAGCTATTTTATTTGGATGAATCATTTTATATTTCTCTAGACTCCCCAATAAAAGTGGATTAAAAATACGCATAATTCCCTTTCCTATTTTTTCTCCTAACCTAAACTCATTTCGATCTCCACCTATTAAAGATGGTCTTAAAACATAAGTATTATTTATACGCTGCTTTAAAACATCACGTTCCATTTGTCCCTTAGTTCTGTTATAAAAAACAGCACTATTTGCGTCTGCACCCATAGAAGACATCACTATAAAAGTGGTAATGCCATTTTCTTTCGCAATTTTTGCTGCTTTAACAGGAATTCCATAATCAATTGCTTTGTATAATTTTTTATCTTTTGTTTTGGCAGCTGTTGTTCCAATACAACAAAAGACTTCATCTGCAACAAAGTCTTTGGCTGAATCTTCTAATGCTAATAAATCGATTATAAATTCTTGAATTTTATCTGATGTAACATTAACAGAATTTCTTGAAAATAATTTAATCTTTGAATAATTTTTATCGGCTATTAAGTGCTCTAGCAGTAGATTACCTGTTAAACCTGTAGCACCTAAGATAATTGCAGTTTTGCCCATTATTTATCTAAATCTGGCAAAATAAATTCATCTAGAACCGATTTTTTAGCCATCACTGCTTCAATAGCTTCTGTTGTTCTAGGTGCTTCTGCAGATAGATTTACAGGTCCGTTTTTGGTTACTAAAATATCGTCTTCAATACGTATTCCTATTCCCCACCATTTTTTATCACATGGACTCCCATCAGGTATGTAAATTCCAGGCTCCATTGTAACTACCATATTTTCTTCAAATGTATTGTAATTCCCTGGATCGTGAACATCTAATCCAATGTGATGAGACGTTCCATGAGGAAAGTAATTATGTCTTTCATCTACAGATTTTATGATACCTAATTTAAAAAGACCTTCATTTACAATGTTTCTAGCTACTTGATTAGGAGCACTCATTTTACTACCTATTGTATATAAAGCAATACCTGCTTCTTGAGCCTCGTATACTAAATTGTAAATCTGTTTTTGTTCTTTTGTAAATTTTCCATTTGCAGGTATTGTACGTGTTACATCAGCTGTAAAACCCCTATATTCTGCACCTAAATCCATTAAAACCAAATCGTTACCAACTTTGGTTTTATTATTCTCTATATAATGTAAAATACAACCATTATTTCCTGCTCCAACTATTGAAGGATACCCTTCATACTCTGCTCCATATTTTTTGTAAACAAATTCATGAATACCTTGTAATTCAGTTTCAGACATGTGAGGTTTCATCGCTTTCATTACCTCAATTTGTCCAACAGCAGAAATACGAATTGCTTTGGTTAGCAATTTTACTTCCTCTGCAGTTTTAACTTCTCGCATTGTAGCTAAACTAGTAGGTAAAAAATCTAAATCGATATTGGTTTTAGGCTTTAATGCTAATGAAATTTTTTGCTGAACTTCTTTTCTAATAGCATCTGACTCTGCAGTTTTATAGGCATTCAACAACTTATCATCTTTAATTTCTTCAGATCTAGTTGCTAAACGATCTATGATATTAATAACATTTGCACTACTTTCTATAGGCGTTTGTGCTATATTGCTATAGACATACTCTTTCATTCTAGAAAGGTATGCATCTGGATTATATGCTGATTTTATTTTGAATGATTTTACCAAATCAAAAATATCTGCACCTCCTAAATTTCTATAATCGTCATTAAACTTTTCTATAAAAACTTTATCAAACTTCTTATAATCAATATTAGCACTTAAAAATTCTGATGCATTAAATGCCATTTTAAATCCTAATTCATTTTTAGCACCTTCTACTCCTAAACGTTTTCCATTCCATTGTTCTGCTCTAGCATCTCTTTTTTGTACATATAAAATTTCATTATAAGTATTTCCTTTAGCATCTGTCTGTTCTTCAGAAAAAAGAACTAAAACTCCATTTGGCTCTCTATACCCAGTTAAATAATAAAAATTAGGATCTTGATGAAACACATAATCTACGTCATTTGCTCTATTTCTTAATGGATTTGCAAAAACTACAGCCACAGAATTCTTTGGCATTTTAGAACGTAATACCTCTCTTCTATCCTTATGAAAATCTTTTGATAAAAAATCTGTTGGGGCTTGAGCAATAGAATCCAAAGAAAACACCAAACACAGAACTAATAAAAATTTAAAAACCTTCATGAAAATTAATTTATAGATTATAAACTCAAATGTAAGATTAATTCTTTTTTATGTACAAATATTAACAGAAATTTAGTGCTTGGTTATTGCTGATTTTTCAATAATTTAGCCAAAAATTAAAGAAATTTACAAATGAAAAATATTGCTTTACATCAAGTTCATGAGAAATTGGGAGCAAAAATGGTACCTTTTGCTGGTTATAAAATGCCTGTACAATATGAAGGAGTAACTGCAGAACATTTAACAGTTAGAGAATCTGTTGGTGTTTTTGACGTAAGTCATATGGGTGAGTTTTTAGTTTCTGGAGAAAATGCGTTAGCCTTAATTCAGAAAGTAACCTCTAATGATGCTTCTAAATTAGCAATTGGTGATGCTCAGTACAGTTGTTTCCCAAATACCGAAAATGGAATTGTAGATGATTTAATTTGTTACAGAATTAAAGAAAATCAATATTTATTAGTGGTAAATGCTTCTAATATTGAAAAAGATTGGAATTGGATTTCTAAGTACAATGAAGAGTTTGGAGCTGATCTTAAAGATTTATCTGATGATTATTCTTTACTCGCTATACAAGGGCCTAAAGCTAAAGAAGCTATGCAGTCTTTATCTTCTCTAGACTTAGCCGATATTCCTTTCTACAAATTTAAAGTCGGAGATTTTGCTGGAATAGAAAATGTAATTATTTCTGCTACTGGTTATACTGGTTCTGGTGGATTTGAGATTTACTGCAAGAACTCTGAAGTAGAACAGATTTGGAATCGTGTATTTTTAGCTGGAGCTGAATTTGGAATTAAACCTATAGGTTTAGCTGCAAGAGATACTTTAAGACTAGAGATGGGATATTGCCTATATGGTAATGATATTGATGATACCACTTCACCTATAGAAGCTGGGTTAGGTTGGATCACAAAATTTACCAAAGATTTTGTAAACGCTGATGCTTTAGCAAAACAGAAAGAAGAAAAGCCTTCAAGAAAGCTAGTCGCTTTTGAACTAAATGAAAGAGGAATACCGAGACAAGGTTATGATATTATTGATGAAGAGGGTAATACTATAGGTAATGTAACTTCAGGAACTATGAGTCCTAGTTTAAGTAAAGGTATTGGTTTAGGTTATGTACCTGCTGCTGCCGCAAAAACGGGTACACAAATTCAAATCCAAATAAGAAAAAAAGCGATACCAGCTACGATTGTAAAATTACCTTTTTACAAGGGGTAACCTTTTCTTAAAATAAAAAAAGCCTCAATAATTGACTTTATTGAGGCTTTTTTTATTTTTAATATTTTTTACACATTAAACCTAAAGTGCATGACATCTCCGTCTTTAACTACATAATCCTTACCTTCTACTCTCATTTTACCAGCTTCTTTTACTTTGGCTTCAGAACCGTAAGTAACATAATCTTCATAAGCAATCGTTTCAGCTCTAATGAATCCTTTTTCGAAATCTGTATGAATTACTCCTGCAGCTTGAGGTGCAGTAGAACCAATAGGAATTGTCCATGCCCTTACCTCTTTAACACCTGCAGTAAAATAGGTCTGTAAGTTTAATAATTTATATGCAGAACGTATTAAACGTGAAACACCAGCTTCTTCTAAACCAATATCTGCTAAAAACATTTGACGCTCTTCATAATCATCTAATTCAGTGATATCTGCTTCTGTACCAACAGCTAGAACGATAACTTCTGCATCTTCTTCTTTTACAGCTTCTCTTACCTTTTCTACATATTCATTACCAGAAACAGCTGAACTTTCATCAACATTACAAACATATAAAACTGGCTTAGCAGTAATGAATTGTAAAGATTGCACAAACTCGATTTCTTTTTCATTGAAATCTAAAGCTCTAACAGAAATACCTTGTAATAAAGTTTCTTCTATTTTTAATAAAACTACTAATTCTGCCTGTGCTTCTTTATTACCTGTTTTTGCAGTTCTTTTAACTCTTTCTAAACGTTTTTGAACCGTTTCTAAATCTTTCAACTGCAACTCAATATCAATCGTTTCTTTGTCTCTGACAGGATCTATAGAATTATCAACATGAATAATATTATCGTTATCAAAACAACGCAAAACGTGCAAAATAGCGTCAGTTTCTCTAATATTTGCTAGGAATTGATTTCCTAAACCTTCACCTTTACTTGCTCCTTTTACTAAACCAGCAATATCTACAATCTCTACTGTTGCAGGTACAACTTTTTCAGGATTAACAAGTTCTTCTAACTTTTCAATTCTTGTATCTGGTACATTTACAACTCCTAAGTTTGGTTCTATTGTACAAAAAGGAAAGTTAGCACTTTGCGCTTTTGCATTAGATAAACAGTTAAACAAAGTTGATTTTCCTACGTTTGGTAATCCTACAATTCCAGCTTTCATAAATAAAATTTACAGTTTAAAAGAAAGGTAATTAACTTAAATTAAGTTAAATATTCTTAAATTTTGAGAATGCAAATATAATACTTTGTTAAACTTAAACTCATATTTATTTACAAAAGAAAAATTGAATTACTTTTCATGAAAACCAACCAAATCATGATAAAAAAATTACTTCTCACATTACTATTTTTTAATTTAATTTTTACCACTAATGCTCAATTAATAACAGGAAAAGTTCTTAGTAAAAACACTTTAAAGCCAATAGAAGGTATTGCTATTGTTACTAACTTAAAAAACGGAACTACTACAAATAGTAAAGGAGTATTTACTCTAAATATTTCTAATGTTGCTAAAATTACATTTACCAATCTTAATTACGAGACTTTGGTTTTATCTCAAAAGAATTTTAAGGCTAAAAACTACACTGTATATCTAGAAGAGAAAGTGAATGAACTTGCAGAAATAAAATTAAATCTTAAAAAAACATCTTTAGATTCTATAATAGCAAAAACATTAAGAAGTATGAAGAACAACTATGTAAAAGGAGCTTCTTCTAGTAATTTTTATGTTAGAGAGAATAGTATTATCAATTTTAAAAATTTAGAATTAGATTTAGATAAAAGTGCACTTCTTAGCAGAAAGAAGAAAAAAATGGCAGAAAAAGAACTTGCATCATATGCCAACAACCTAAAAAATAGCGATCCTGTTTTTTCCAATGAATTTTATGGGAAATTCAAAACAAAAAAAGTGTATTCAGAAAAAATTAAGAAATATTATAATGTAGATAAAATAGATACTGTGCAAGGTTTTAAATCTATGCAAAATAATAAACAAATAACTATAAAGAAAGCACAAGAAGATTTACAAAACATAATCCTTAAAAACTTGAATAAAGATAAAACCTATAAAATCAGTTCAGGGTTATTTAAAATAGAAGACTCTTTATCTATTAACGAAGTAATTCAAGATGCAGATTCTTTACATTTGGTAAATACTTTTAACGAGTTTTCTGCAACAAGCGCTTTTACAAACGCTAAATATAAAGGCCGATTTTTCTATTTCAAAAAGCAACAAAACTTTTTAAACAGCAAATGCTATCATCATTCCCTGGGTAACAACGAATTTTTAGGTTCAGATTTAATGTATGTTCTCAACTTTAAACCAAGAAAATCGAAATCAAAATTTAGTGGTCAAATATTCATCAATCCTAAAGATTTTACCATTTCAAAATTAGAATATCAATTTGCAGAAGGTAAAAAGGGTCAGAACTTAAACCTAAAATGGCTATTAGGTATAAAGGTTTCTGAAAATGTAAATAAAGTAACGCTTTACTATGAAAAGAATGAGGAAGATAAAGTTTACAACTCTTACTTTAAAGAAACTAAAAGTGCTTATGCTTATGTTCATAGGCCTATAAAGTTTAAAGAAAATTCAAAAACTAAAAATAAAGTTAAGTTCGATATCAAAATTGAAATGGATACCAAAGAAATTAGAGAAGTATATTTATCTGAAGTAGTTTCTATGGATAAAGACAAAGTTCAAAAAGTTGCTAAGGATAAAAAAATAAAGAAAAACCAGTACTTATCTGTAAGTGAATACAACACCAAACATTGGAAAAACCGACAATTGGTAATCAATTATCTAAAAAAATATGAATAAAAAAAAGCCTCTAATTAGTTAGAGGCTTTTTTAAAATATCTTATTTATTTATGAATTGTGCATAAAAGCTTGTTTTTCTAACAAAACTTCTTCTGTTTCAACATTATCTTCATCTGGTACACAACAATCTACAGGACAAACTGCTGCACATTGTGGCTCTTCATGAAAACCTTTACACTCTGTACATTTATCTGCAACAATGTAATAAATTTCATCAGAAACAGGCTCTTGGCCCTCCTCTGCATTTGCAGATTTTCCATTAGGTAATACAATATTTCCACTTAAGTCTGTACCATCTGCATATTTCCAATCATCTGCACCTTCGTAAATTGCAGTATTAGGACATTCAGGCTCACAAGCCCCACAATTTATACACTCATCTGTTATTATAATTGCCATAATTTTCTTTTCTGTTTTTGTACCTTTGCAGTTGCAAAAATAAAGCCAAAATAATAGACAACCAAATAAATGACTAGTATTCAAAACAGAATTACTGCATTCGCAAAATTAGGTGACTTTTTAAGTCAGTTTTCATCAGATAAGATTGAGAAAAAACCAAATATTGAGCATAATGATTTATTTTTTGATGGGTTTCAGCATCAAATTAAATTAGCGCAAGAAAATAACTCTTGGTTTACCAAAGACAACATTTTATTTGCTTTACAAAGTTGGTCTAAAACCTTATCTACAGAAAATTTAAATGATTTTATTAAAGACGTTAACCTTACCAAGAATTCAGGTAAAAAGGTAGCTATAATAATGGCTGGAAACATACCTTTGGTTGGTTTCCATGACTTTTTATCCGTTTTAATTTCTGGTCATGAAGTTATTATAAAACAATCTTCTAATGACAAGCATTTACTACCATTTTTGGCTAAATATTTAGAATACGTAGAAGAAACTTTTAAAGGTAAGATTACATTTACTGAAGAAAAATTGAGCAATTTTGATGCTGTAATAGCAACAGGAAGTAATAATACAGCTCGTTATTTTGAATACTATTTTAAAAACAAACCAAGTATCATTAGAAAAAGTAGAAATTCTGTTGCAGTTATAACTGGTAAAGAAGATGATGAAGATTATATTGGTTTAGCTGATGACGTTTTTCAATATTTTGGTCTAGGATGCAGATCTGTTTCTAAATTATATGTTCCTAAAAATTATAATTTTGATGCGTTTTTTAATGGTATGTACACCAAAAAAGACATTATAAATAACGCTAAATATGCAAACAACTACGATTATAACAAGGCTGTTTATTTAATGAGCGAGTTTGATTTGTTAGAAAATGGTTTTTTAATGATAAAAGAAGATCAAAGTTATTCCTCACCTATTGCAACTATTTTTTACGAATATTATGATAATGAGGTTGATTTAAAAATTAAATTACATGAAGACAGAGAAAAAATTCAGTGTATTGTAGCAAAAGACTTTCTAGAACATGAAATTGCTTTTGGACAAACCCAACATCCGCAATTAACAGATTATGCAGATGGTGTAAATACACTAGAATTCTTGTCTAAATTATAAGTTATGAAAAAACACAATTTTAGTGCTGGTCCTTGTATTTTGCCAGAAGAAGTTCTACAAAAAGCATCTGAAGCTATTTTAAATTTTAATGATGACAATTTATCATTAATAGAAATTTCACATAGAAGTAAGCCATTTGTAGAGGTTATTGAAAAAGCTAGAGCTTTAGCTTTAGAACTTTTAGGTCTAGAGAATAAAGGATACAAAGCTTTGTTTTTACATGGAGGTGCAAGTATGGAGTTTTTAATGGTGGCTTATAATCTATTACATAAAAAAGCAGCTTATTTAAATACAGGTACTTGGTCTGATAAAGCCATTAAAGAAGCCAAAGAATTTGGTGAAATTGTAGAAGTTGCCTCGTCAAAAGACAAAGGTTTCAATTATATACCTAAAGGATATTCAATTCCTAAAGATGCTGATTATTTTCATTGCACTAGCAACAATACAGTTGCAGGAACCCAAATGAAAGATTTCCCAGAAATTGATGTTCCTCTAGTTTGTGATATGAGTTCAGATATCTTTTCACGTCAATTAGATTTTGAAAAGTTTGATTTAATTTATGCTGGTGCTCAAAAAAATATGGGCCCTGCAGGAACCACTTTGGTCATTATTAAAGAGTCTATTTTAGGGAAAGTGGAAAGACACATACCTTCTATGATGAACTATCAAATTCACATAGATAAAGACAGCATGTTTAATACACCCGCTGTTTTCCCTGTATATGTTTCTATGCTAACGCTGCAATGGTTAAAAGATTTAGGAGGCATACCTTTCATTGAGAAAGTGAACAATAAAAAGGCTGAACTTTTATATTCAGAGATTGATAGAAATTCATTATTTAAAGGAATTGTGGCCAAGGAAGATAGAAGTACAATGAATGCAACTTTTGTATTAACAGATAACTCTTTAACTGAGGAATTTGACAAAATGTGGCAAGATGCAAACATTAATGGTTTACATGGTCATAGATCTGTAGGCGGTTACAGAGCAAGCATGTACAATGCTTTGCCTTTGTATAGTGTGCAAGCATTAGTAGATGTAATGCAAGAGTTAGAAAAAAAATAATTAAAATAATAGACTGAAAATCAAAACCTAAGGTTTTCAAAATTTGAATTTGTAGACAGATAATGATAATATTAGCAAACGACGGAATTACATTAAAAGGAATTGAAGCTTTAGAAAAAGTAGGTTTTGAGGTAAACATTACTAAAGTTGCTCAAAATCAATTAGAAAATTTTATTAATGAGCAGAATATAGATGCTGTTTTGGTAAATAGTAATACCCAAATAAGACAAGAATTAATTGAAGCTTGCCCATCTTTAAAATTGATTGGAAATTCAAGTGTAAATATGGATAATATTGATGTAGATTTTGCTATTGATAATGGTTTACATGTTATCAACCCTAAAAATGCTTCAGCAAGTTCTATAGCAGAATTAGTGTTTGCGCATCTTTTTGGGATGGCTCGTTTTTTACATTCTTCTAACAGAGAGATGCCTCTGGAAGGAGATATTCGTTTTAAAGAATTAAATAAAGCATATGCCTTAGGTACAGAGTTGAGAGGTAAAACAATAGGTGTTTTAGGTTTTGATAAAGTAGGGCAAGAAGTAGCAAAAATTGCTATTGGTTTAGGAATGCATGTTATGGCTTATGATGATTTTATTGAAGAAGCAACCATTACTTTAGACTTTTACAATCAGCAAAAAATAGATTTCACTATTCATACAGATGCAATTGATGATGTTTTAAAAGAATCAGATTTTATCTCTTTACACTTAACAAATCATGAAGATTATATTATTACTGCTACTGAGTTCAATAAAATGAAAGATGGTGTTGGTTTTATAAACACAGCCAAAGGTGGCATAGTAAACGAAGTAGATTTAGTAAGTGCTATAGAAAGTAGTAAGGTACAATATGCAGGTTTAGATGTTTTTGAAACAGAACCAACACCTGCAGTTCAACTTTTAATGAACTCAGAAATTTCGCTTTCACCAAATATTGGTTCATCAACAAAAGAGGCACAAGAAAGAGCCGGTTTAGAGTTGGCAAATCAAATTATTAAATTGTTAAACTAGATTTAATTTTATAAAAACTAATATTAATTAATGGCAATTGTAAAACCGTTTAAAGCTGTAAGACCAAGTAGAGATAAAGCTGCTTTAGTCTCCTCTAAATCTTATGAGGCTTATACTCCTGCAGAATTAGGTGCCAAACTAAATTTTAATCCTTTTAGTTTTTTGCATATCTTAAATCCAGATTACAAATACCATCAAGAAGTTGCTAGTGAACAACGTTTTGAATTAGTTAAAAAAAAATATAAAGAGTTTAAAAGTAATGCTTATTTCACTAAAGATGATAAGCCTGCTTTTTATATTTATCAAAACAATACACCCACTAAATCTTATTGTGGGATTATTTCTGCAATTGCAGCAGAAGATTATCATAATAATGTGATTAAAAAACACGAAGATACACTTCAAAAAAGAGAAGTCCTTTTCGAAAAATACTATAAGAAAACTGGTTTTAATGCAGAGCCAGTTTTGCTTACTTATCCTGATAATGATGTAATAGAAAATGTCATTAAAAAACACCAATTAGAAAGACCTGAGTTCGAGTTTACTACTACTGATAAAAACACACATTTTCTTTGGGTTATAGACGATGATGATGAAATTAATTTAATTTCTGAAGCTTTTAAAAATATTGCTATTTTATACATTGCAGATGGGCATCATAGAACAACATCTTCTTGTTTATTAGCCAAAAAGTTAGCAGCAGAAAATAAAAATCATACAGGTAATGAACCTTATAATTATTTTATGAGCTATTTGCTACCTGAAAGTCAAGTTGACATCTATGAATTTAATAGATTCATTAGAGATTTAAACGGATTAACTTCTACTGAATTTATAGAAGAATTAAGTAAAGTATTTACAATTCAAAAAAAAAATCAGGAAATATTTAAGCCATCAGAAAAAAATCAATTTAGCATGTACTTCGATGGGGAATTTTATGCTTTACGTTTAAAAAAGTCCGTTTATAAAAATACAAATGAATTGAGTAAATTAGATGCTCAAATTTTAGTTACTACTGTTTTAAAACCAATTTTAGGGATTAATGATATTAGAAATGATTCTAAAATTGTCTACTCTCAGAATAAAACTGGAAGTTTAGAATTAAAAACAAAGGTTGATACAGGGGAATTTAAAGTATCTTTTGGTATGCTACCCACTACAATTGAAGAGCTTAAAAATATTGTTGACGCAGATTTATTGATGCCTCCAAAGACAACCTTTATAGAGCCAAAATTAAGAAATGCTTTAACCATATACGAACTATAAATATGATTCAAGAAAACTTAGAAAAAATAAAAGCTACTTTACCTAAAAACGTAACATTGGTAGCAGTTTCTAAAACAAAACCTGTAGAAGATTTGCAAGCAGCTTATGATGCAGGTCAGCGTGTTTTTGGTGAAAACAAAATTCAAGAAATGGTAGACAAGTTCGATGTTTTACCAAAAGATATTCAATGGCATATGATTGGGCATTTACAAAGTAACAAAGTTAAATATATGGCTCATTTTGTAGATTTAATTCATGGTGTAGATAAACTAAAAACCCTAAAAGTAATAGACAAAGAGGCAAAGAAACATAATAGAGTAATCAATTGTTTATTACAGGTAAAAATTGCGGAAGAAGACTCGAAATTTGGTTTATCATTTACTGATATTCAATCGATTTTAAATTCTAATGACTTTGCATCATTAAAAAATGTAAACATTGCTGGCTTTATGGGAATGGCTACATTCACATCTAATGAAAATCAATTAAACAATGAGTTCTCATCACTAAAAAAATTCTTTAATAAACAAAAAGAAGATGTAAATTTACCAAACTGTGATTTAGAGATTCTTTCTATGGGTATGAGTGGAGATTATCCACTAGCTATTAAAAACGGAAGTACTATGGTTAGAGTTGGTAGTGCTATATTTGGCAATCGGAATTATAATTAGTAATTTTCAAAAAAAAAGAAATTGTACGCAATATTAGATATTGAAACCACTGGAGGTAAATTTAATGAAGAAGGAATAACTGAAATTGCGATATATAAGTTTGATGGTCAGGAAATTGTAGACCAATTCATTTCTCTTGTTAACCCCGAAAAACCAATTCAAGAATTTGTTGTAAAACTTACAGGCATTAATAATAAAATGCTAAGAAATGCACCTAAATTTTTTGAAGTTGCAAAACGTATTGTAGAAATAACTAAAAATTGTATTGTAGTCGCACACAATTCTAGTTTTGATTATCGTATTTTAAGAACAGAGTTTAACAGACTTGGTTTTGATTTTGAAAGAAATACGTTATGTACAGTAGAATTAAGTCAGGCTCTAATTTTAGATCAACCTTCGTATAGTTTAGGAAAACTTACTAAATCTTTAGGAATACCAATTTCAGATAGACATAGAGCTACTGGAGATGCTTTAGCAACTGTAAAACTATTTAAACTATTATTAGCCAAAGATGATAAAAAAACAATCATACAAAGCGCTATAAAATACTTTGACAAACGGTTAGAAAAAGAAAAACTAAAGAATTTAATTGAAGAAATACCAACAATATTAGGTGTTTTTTATATTCATGATACTAATGGAAAAGTTATTTATATTGGTAAGGGAAAAAATATTAAATCCGAAATAAATAATCTTTTTGTAAAAACATCAAGAAGATCCATAAAAATCCAAGAAAGAGCTGCGTCTGTATCATTCGAGAAAACAGGCAATGAGTTATTTACACGTTTAAAATACTATCTTGAGTTAGAAAACTTAACCCCTAAGTTTAATTTTAAGAAAAAGTTTAATCATAGTGAATCTGCTTTTAATAATGATAATTTTTTACTTTTTGACAAAGGAAGAGAAATTGAAGAACATGCTGTAATCCTTATTGAAAACAATGAAGTGTGCAGTTATGGGTACACAAATTTAGCGTATCAAGAAAACAATATCAATATTCTAAAAACTATTCTTACTAAAATAGAACACAAAGAGATTGCAAAAACAATCACAAAAAACTACTTAAAAAGAAATAACGTAAAAAAAATTATTAGATTATAATATTTTTATTTTGGATAAATTATTCTATATTTATTTTTTAACCCTATATGCCAGAAGAAGAACTAATCTTACAATTTCAGGAAAAAAATATTAAAGCCTACGAAAAACTATATAATAAGTATTGTGATAGTATTTCTGGAGTAATAACCAATATTGTTAAGAATGATGGTGTTGCACAAGAAATTACCCAAGATGTTTTTATAAAGGCCTGGAATAAAGCAGGTACTTACTCTCCTAAAAAAGGTCGTTTATTTACATGGTTATTAAATATTGCAAGAAATGCAGCCATAGATTACACACGTTCAAAAAAATTTAAACAATCTAAACAAAACCTAAACGCAGATTTTTTCGTAGATATATTAGAGAGCAGTTCTAGTTTGGATAGTTCTACAAACACAATTGGTTTAAAAGAGTTTGTTACCAAGTTAGGTGATACTTGTAAATCTGTTATAGAACTTTTATACTTTAAAGGATTTACTCAAAAGGAAGCATCAGAAGAATTAGGTATACCCCTAGGAACAATAAAAACAAGAAATAGAACTTGCATTGGCGAATTAAGATCAATGTTAAGCATATAAAATGAATATTAAAGAATACATAACATCTGGAATTTTAGAATTGTATGTTGCAGGCTCGCTTTCTCAAGAGGAAAATGAGGAAGTGCACAATGCAATTTCAGAAAACCCAGAGTTATTAGCTGAAGTAAAATCCATAGAAAATGCCATTCTACAATTAACAGCTTTTGCTAAAAAGGACGCTACCTATTCATTTAATGATATTAAAAGTAAACTTAAGGGTAACAATCCTAAAGTTATTTCTTTATCAAAACCAAAATCTAGTTTGAAAACTTACGTTAGTTGGGCTGCAGCCATTATGTTTGGTACTACTTTAATACTGTCTGTATTACAAAACAACCAGTTAAAAGAACAATTAGCTTCAAGAAATATAGAGAAAGAAACTCTAGAAGCTCAAATAGATAGTGCATCTACTAGTTTAGCTGCTGCAGAAAAATTAATAGAAGTTTTTAGAGATAAAGACATTGTATCTGTTTCTTTAGATGGGCAAACA
The DNA here is from genome assembly GCA_039768135.1 of Polaribacter sp. GTDB lineage: Bacteria > Bacteroidota > Bacteroidia > Flavobacteriales > Flavobacteriaceae > Polaribacter. The sequence continues at coordinate 9,177 of JBDNBB010000134.1, read as the reverse complement.
GTTTCTCCTACTTCATATGCTAAAGTTTATTGGGACAAAAAAACAAACTCAATTTACTTAGACGCAAAAGGATTACCTGAACCGCCAAAAGGTAAAGTATACCAAGTATGGTCTTTAAAACTAAGCCCTTTAACACCAACAAGTTTAGGAACCTTAAATTCATTTACAGCAGTTGCTAACAAAATTTTCACCATTACAAATGCAAACGAATCTGAAGCATTTGGTATTACCTTAGAACCTACAGGAGGAAATCTTACTCCAACTTTAGAGCAACTTTATACTTTAGGCACAGTACAATCATAAAAATATATTCTTTATTTTTGTTTTTTGAAAATGACTTAAATGGTAACAGAAAAACATCCCTATCGTATTTTTTTTATAATAATCACTAGTGTTCTATTTTTTTCAACTTGCTCAAATTCTAAAAATCAAGATTCTAACTTCTATATTGTTGGAAAAATGAAAGATGTTATGTGGAAGGGTAAGTTAGGGGGAATAATAAGTTTAGATACTATTAAAAACAAAAATGGTTTGTATGGTTTAGGGCCACAAGAATTTTTAAAAGGCGAGCTTTTAATAAATAATGGTGTTACTTATGTATCTAAAGTAACATCAGACTCAACAATGTCTGTTCAAAAAACAAATACAGTAGCTGCTCCATTTTTTGTGTATACAAACATAGAAAATTGGGTAAAAGTTATACTTCCTAACAACATTAAGACAATAAAAGATTTAGAGACTTTTATTACAGGCAAAACGAAACATTTAAAAAACCCTTTTGCGTATAAAGTTATTGGTAAAGTAAAAGAAGCCAAAATACATGTTCAAAATTTACCAGAGGGTAGCAGTGTTAGTTCTCCTAAAGAAGCTCACATAGGTCAAACTAACTACCAAGTTTTCGATACAGATTGCACAATTATTGGTGTATACTCAGAAAACCATAAAGGTGTGTTTACCCACCATGACACAAATGCTCACATGCATCTTTTAACTAATGATGAAACTAAAATGGGACACTTAGATAATTTAGTAATTGATAAAATGAACCTTTTCCTTCCGAAGTGAATATAGTTTATTGGTGGCCTAGAAATAATTTCTAAGCTTTTTTTGTTGATTTCATTATCTATCACTCTCTCTTAAAAGGTGAAAATTATAGTTACTAACCTTAAAATTGATAAGTTATAGTTGCTTTTGCAAAGAAAGGAGTACCTGGGAGTGAAATGCATTTCTTCAACCAAGTTTATTTCATTTTGAAACCTACTTTCTTTAGCAAACTGAGTTTCATTCCATAAATCATTAGAGTGAAAACTAATTCCTGATTTTAAAAACCACTGTAAATTAACATTGTATAATAACTTGAAATAATCAAACCTTAATACTATTGATATTTTAAAGATGTATATTAACTATGTTGTTAATATTGAATTTCTAATATAGGTTTACATATACATTAAATAAAATTACCTCTAGTTCAATAAGAAACTATGAGTTGGTTATAAAGCAATAGGTGTAATTAATATAAATTACACCTATTACTTTTATAGATGGGGGAGTCTATATTTTAAATTATCACTGGGGGATTCTTGGGGAATTCTTGGGGGATTTCTAATTATGTATTACAATTAATTCCAAAATAGTCTTCAATACTATTTATATATTTTTTCATTTTGAATAATTTACCTATTATTATTTGGTGCTCATTATTACTTACGAGTTTTATTAAGATTCGGTTTAAAAAAAACATGTTTATTTAAAAAAAAAATGAATTCCTTGTATTTACTTAGAATATAGAGTTAAAAAACAAAAAAACTAAGTATATATTTGTAGTATTGTATTATAATAGAATCCTCTAGTGAATAAACAAAATCAAAGAAATAACTGGAAATTTAAACTTCATGAAATTATTTATGAGGCAGACACAACTAAGGGAAAACTATTTGATGTCATTTTATTAATTGCTATCATTACGAGTATAATTCTAGTAATGTTAGAAAGTGTGGATAGTTTTGATAAAAAATACCATGCTATTCTTTATTTTGGAGAATGGACTATTACAATTCTTTTTAGTCTAGAATACATACTAAGGATTATATCAATAAAAAAACCAAAAAAATATATTTTTAGTTTTTTTGGTATAATAGATTTTTTATCTACAATTCCATTTTATCTATCTTTATTTTTTGCTGGATCTCAAGGTCTAATTGCTTTAAGAGCTTTGCGTTTGCTAAGAGTATTTAGAATTTTAAAATTAGCAAGATACATAGGTGCGAGTAATAAGCTAATTTTAGCCTTAAAAGCGAGTAAAGCAAAAATTGCTGTATTTCTATTTTTTGTGTTAATAGTATGTATTATTCTAGGTACAGTAATGTATATGATAGAGGGTTCAGAAAATGGGTTTACAAACATTCCAAAAAGTATATATTGGGCAATTGTTACCCTAACAACAGTAGGTTTTGGAGATATTGCTCCACAAACACCTTTAGGTCAATTTATCTCTAGTATTATTATGATTTTAGGGTATGCTATTATTGCAATACCAACTGGAATTGTAAGTTCTGAAATTACAAAAACATCAGATATCTTAGACACCAATACACAATCTTGTCCTAATTGCTTAAAAGATAAGCATGTAAACAATGCTCTTTATTGTTATCATTGTGGTAGTACTTTAAATTCATGATACAAACACAAAAAAACATTTTAATAAATGTAGTTGGCCCTACTGCTATCGGAAAAACTTCGCTTAGTATAAAATTAGCCAATCACTTTAATTGTGATATTATTTCATCGGACTCAAGACAGTTTTTTAAAGAAATGACTATTGGTACTGCAGTACCAGAATCTAATGAGTTGGCTGCAGCTACACATCATTTTATTCAAAACAAAAGTATTTTTGAGTCTTATAATGTTGGAGAATTTGAACGAGATGCATTAACTAAATTAAATACACTTTTCACTAAAAACAATGTTCAAGTAATGGTTGGCGGTAGTGGTTTATACGTAGATGCTGTTCTAAAAGGGTTGGACTATTTCCCTGAAGTTAATGCTTCAATAAGAGAAAAATTAACTGATAATTTAGCCAAAGAGGGTATTGAATATTTACAACAAAAACTAAAAGAATTAGATATAGAAACCTATAATAATATTGAGTTAGAAAATCCTCATAGAATAATGAGAGCTTTAGAAATATGTATTGGTACCAAAAAAAAATACTCCTCTTTTAAGAACAAACCAAAAGCAAAACGTAATTTTAAAATTTTAACAGTTGGTTTAACTGCAGAAAGACAAATTATTTACGATCGTATAAATTTAAGAGTAGAATTAATGATTGAAAATGGTTTAATTAAAGAAGCCGAAAAACTTTACGAACACAAAGATTTAAATGCACTACAAACTGTTGGTTATAAAGAACTATTTGAATATTTTGATGGAAATTTCTCAAAGGAATTTGCAATTTCAGAAATAAAAAAAAATACAAGAAGATTTGCAAAAAGACAACTAACTTGGTTTAAAAGAGATAAAGATACTGTTTGGTTTGATTTTAAAACAAAAAAAGAAACCATTATTAATTATTTAGAACTTAATATTAAGAATACCTAAAAAACACAATTATTTAAGTAGTATTCATTTTTGTAAAACATTCAGTTTAATATCTTTGCTAAAACTAAACATTTATTATGAAATTAAAACTTACAATTATCCTTATTACTTTAATTAGTAGTATTTCTATAGCACAAACAAAAACAGGCACAATAGACAGTGATTATATTATTAATCTAATGCCAGAAGCAAAAGTGGTTATAAAAAGATCTCAGTCTTATGGGTCTAGATTAGATTCTTTATTCTCTATTAAAATGAAAGATTACCAAACTAGAGTTGCCGACTTTAGAGATAAAGAACCAGAAATGGGAGAATTAATGAAAAAAACATTAATAAAAGAGCTTACTGCATTAGAACAAGACATAAAAAAATACCAGGAAAATGGTAGTAAACTTATGCAACTAAAGCAAGACGAATTAATGAGACCATTATATAAAAAATTAAATACTGCTATAGATGAAATAGCTAAAGCAAACGGTTATACCTTAATATTAACTATAGGGGGTAATCAATTTGCTTATTTAGATGATAATCATGATATTACTAAAAAAGTAATGGCAAAACTAGGAGTTAAAGAACCAGTAATTAAAGAATAATTTTCTCTTCTCACAAAACCTATAAAAGCTTCACTTCTGTGAGGCTTTTTTTATGTTAAGATAAAAATAGAAATACTTACAAATACAACAATTTGTAACCATTTTAAGTAAAGGCCAATTTTAGAATTTTCTTTAATTCTGATTGATATAAGTCCAGCTAAAATTGCAATAGATGAAAATATAACCAAAGAAACAGTCATAAAAATAAAACCTAAAATATAGAATTGCAATACAGAGGATAACGTTTCCGAAAATAAAAAACCAGGAAAAAAAGCCAAAAAGAAAATAGAAACTTTAGGATTTAACACATTCATGATAAAGCCTTGTTTAAATAACTGTTTTGTAGTTTTCTGTTTTATATTTTCATTAGACAATAAAATTGTTGCATCAGATTTATAAACTTTATAAGCTAAATAGAACAAATAAAAAGCGCCAAACAACTTAATAATAAAGAAAAGTGTTTCTGACTGCTTAATAACTAAAGATACTCCAAATGCAAGTAATGTTGTGTGCACTAAACATCCAGAAATTAATCCTAGCACAGTAGCTAAACCGTACTTTTTACCATTTACAATACTTTGCGTTAGCACAAAAATATTATCGGGACCTGGAGAAATAGCTAAAATTAATGTTGCTAGAGCAAAAGAAAGTAACGTTTCTATCACTAAAGGGAATTTAAAATAGCCTTATTGATCTTTTTAATTAAGCTTGGACCTTCATAAATAAAGCCTGTATAAATTTGAACTAAATCTGCTCCAGCCTCAATTTTTTCTAATGCATCTTCTGCTGAGTGTATACCACCTACTCCAATAATTGGGAATGCTTTATTTGATTTTTCAGATAAGTAACGAATAACTTTTGTACTCTGATTCTTTATTGGCTGACCGCTTACACCTCCATTACCAATTTCTCTTAAACTTTCTTCAGAGGCTTTTAAATTGGCTCTTGAGATAGAGGTATTTGAAGCAATAACACCATCAATTTTGGTTTCAGCCACAAGCTCTATGATTTCATCTAATTGAATATCGTTTAAATCTGGTGCAATTTTTAGTAAAATCGGTTTTTGTACATCTTTAGAATTATTCAATTTTTGACATGTCGTAATTAGTTCTAATAAGTAATCCTTATCATTTAACTTCGCATGACTTCCAACATTAGGACAACTTACATTTAAAACAAAATAGTCTACATAAGAATGTAAACCATCAAAACACTCAATATAATCTGTTGTGTAATTTTCTGGTAAAGTTTGTGTATTCTTCCCAATATTTCCACCTATAATTAACTTTCCTTTATTTTCTTTAAGTTTCTCAATTGCAGCTTCTAGTCCGTCATTGTTAAAACCCATTCTATTAATAATTCCTTGATCGTCTTTTAAGCGAAATAATCTTTTTTTAGGATTACCTTCTTGACCTTTAGGTGTTACTGTACCAATTTCTATAAAACCAAAACCAAAGTTAGCCAATTCATTATACAGAACTGCATTTTTATCAAAACCAGCAGCTAAACCTACAGGATTTTTAAAAGTTAATCCAAATAAAATTCTCTCTAGTTTTTTATCATTTACTTGATATAAACTTCTAAAAATAACACTAATTCCAGGTATTTTAGATAAAACACGAATTAAAGAAAAAGTAAAATAATGAATTTTTTCTGGATCAAAAAGAAAAAATATAGGTCTTATTATGGCTTTGTACATAGTTTACAAATATAAAAAAAGCTCCACAAATGGAGCTTTTAAATTATCTTAATACAGCTTCTAAATTCTTTTCGAAGCTTGCTTGTAATTTTTGCATTATTTTATCTATCTGCTTGTCTTCTAAAGTTTTGTTTTCATCTTGTAATACAAAACTAACTGCGTATGATTTTTTACCTTCAGGTAACTTATCACCTTCATAAACATCAAATAAATCTACTTCTTTTAAAAGTTTTCTTTCTGATTGAAAGGCTAAATTATAAACTTCTTTAAACTCAGTTTTATTATTTAATAATAACGCTAAATCTCTTTTTACTGAAGGAAATTTAGAAAGTTCAGATACTTTTATCGATTTTTTACTTGCCAATTGTAAAATATTTTCCCAGTTTAAATCTGCAAATAAAACTTCTTGCTTAATGCCAAACTCTTTTAAAATACTTCTTTTTACTACTCCAAAATCTGCTAATTTGATTTTCCCTAAGCTAAAAGATAATCCTTCAGAAAATACATCATTTTTAGATGGTGTACTTTTTAGTTTATTAATACCTAATCTTTCTAAAACAAAAGTTAGCACTCCTTTTAAATAAAAGAAACCAGATTGAGCAACATTTGTGTTCCAAGAATCTTTAGTTCTATTACCTGTAACAAAAAGTGTTAAGTGTTTGTCTTCTTGATATTTCTCTGAATATTTATGATATGTTTTACCAAACTCATAAAATTTTAATGTGTTATTTTTTCTATTTAAATTATAAGAAATAGACTCTAAACCACTAAACAATAAAGACTGACGTAGTACACCTAGATCATTACTTAAAGGGTTTAACATTGCCACATTAGCTTCTTCGTTAATGTTTTCAGACAACTTAGTGTAATCTGCTTTTGTAAGCGAATTTGCCATAGTTTCATTAAAACCTAAAGCACTTAATTGCTCTGCTACAACATTTTCTATTTTAGTTTCTTTATTAGAATCAAATGAAATTGAAGTATTTAATTTATGAGAAAATTCGATATTATTATAACCGTAAACTCTTAAAATTTCTTCAATAATGTCAGCTTCTCTTTGTACATCTGTTCTGTAAGAAGGTATAGTTAAACCAAGCCCTCCCTCTGTTTCACTATTAATTTTTATTTCTAAAGAAGCTAAAATGTTTTTAATAGTTTCTTTTGGAATTTCTTGCCCTATTAATCGATATACATTTTCATAAGAAAGAAATACTTGAAAATCTTCTAATTTTATTGGATAAAAATCTGATATATCTGAAGCCATTTTACCTCCAGCATATTCTTCTATTAACAAAGCAGCTCTCTTTAAAGCATATTTGGTTAAATTAATATCAATTCCTCTTTCAAAACGAAAAGAAGCATCCGTGTTTAACGCGTGCCTTTTTGCTGTTTTTCTAACAGAAACTGGATTAAAATAAGCAGATTCTAGGAAAATTGAATTTGTACTTTTAGAGACACCTGACTCTAATCCTCCAAAAACACCAGCAATACATAAAGGGTTTTCTTCTGCATCACAAATCATGATGTCTTCTGATGATAGTGTTCTTTCAACTTCGTCTAATGTTGTAAACTTTGTCCCCTCTTTTAATGTTTTAACAACTATTTTATTTCCTTTAATACGTTGTGCATCAAAAGCATGTAATGGCTGTCCGAGTTCATGTAAAACGTAATTAGTAATGTCTACAATATTATTCTTTGGTGTTAAGCCAATAGCTTTTAATCTATTCTGAATCCATTCTGGAGAATCTTGTACAGTGATATCTGTAATAGAAATACCACAATAACGAGGTACTAAGTCTTTATTTTCAACTTCTACATCAAAACGTAGCGTTCTTTCATCTACATGAAAATTACTGACAGATGGAGAAATTAATTCTAAATTTTTTTCTTGTTGTATGAGACCAGCTCTTAAATCACGAGCAACTCCAAAATGACTCATTGCGTCAGATCTATTTGGTGTTAAGCCAATTTCGAATACATGATCTTTTTCAATATTAAAAACATCAGCACCTAAAGTTCCTTCTTTAATACTATCATCTAAAATTAAAATTCCATCATGACCACTTCCCAAACCAAGCTCATCTTCAGCACAAATCATTCCATGACTTTCTTCTCCTCTAATTTTACCTTTTTTAATTTTAAAACTTTCTCCTTTATCATCATACAGTAGAGTTCCAGTTGTTGCTACAGGTACCTTTTGTCCGGCTGCAACATTTGGTGCTCCACATACAATTTGTACAGGTTTTCCATCTCCTAAGTCTACAGTCGTAACTTTTAGTCTATCTGCATTTGGGTGCTGTATACAAGTTAATACTTTACCTACAACAATTCCCTCTAAACTTCCTTTTATAGATTCTTTTGTTTCTATACCTTCAACTTCTAAACCTAAATCAGTTAACAACTCACCTGTTTTGGCTGCATCCCAATCTATTTGAAGAAATTGCTGTAACCAATTGTAAGAGATTTTCATGTTTTTATTTTGATTTTTTTCAGCCGCTAAATTAAACTTTTTTCAGGATTTTATTAAATAATGAAGGAAGTATTTTAGCTTAAAATTAACTCAATTTTCATAAAAAATCGATTAAAATTTAGCTTTTAAATTACTTAGAGAGATATTAAAATTAAATGAATTTATTTCAAAGAAGTTTTAAATAATTTTTTGTAAATAATTTTTATAACCTTAAAATATAGAGTTGCCAAGAAAAAGCCTATGCTAACTCCTGTAAATACATCTAACGGAAAATGGACTCCTAGATATAATCTTGAATATGAAAATACTAGTGGAAATAGTAAAAGAAAAAAAATATACTTTTTAAAATTATTTTTTAATAGCAGTAAAATATAAATTGTAAAAAAAGTAGAAGTAGTTGCATGACCAGACATAAAACTAAATCCTTTAGGACTATAAATTGTTCTTAAAAGATGATTGATTGTAGGATCATTATTTGGTCTTAGTCTTTGAGTAGTATTTTTAATTAAATTTGTAAATTGATCAGAAAAGGCAACTAAAACAATCATTGATAAAATCAGAAAACCACCATGTTTCCATCCATACGTTTTTATTACTAAAAAAATAACTAATAAAAACAATGGAATCCAATTGAATTGATTTGTAATAGCCATCCAAAAAGGGTCCCATTGTTTACTTCCTAAATTATTTAGATAAATTAAAGTTTCTTGGTCTATATGTAGTATTGATTCAAACAATTTATACGCCTATTTTTAATATTTCAACCTCAAAAACTAAATCAGATTTTGCTGGGAAAGGCCCATATTTAGCTG
>JBDNBB010000133.1:0-7008 GCA_039768135.1 Polaribacter sp. | reverse complement strand
TCCCATCTTCAGTACAAAAGCCGTAACATTTATATGTTACGGCTTTTTTTATGCTCAAAAAGTTTCATTTCTCATCCTTTTCTTTTGATGTTTTCATTATTTTTGAGTAGACAAAAACACTTTTTATGGAAGATTTTATTTTATACTTTAAGATGGGGCTAACTCATGTTTTAGACTTTTCTGCTTATGATCATATTTTATTTTTAATTGTTTTAGCTGTTGTATTTAATTTTAAAGTATGGCAAAAAGTGTTGTGGTTAGTTACCTTATTTACTATTGGACATTCTATTACTTTGGCTTTGGCAGCCTATAAGCTGGTTCAATTTCCAATAGATGTTATTGAATTTTTAATTCCGTTAACGATATTCATTACAGGAGTTCTAAATGTAATTGTCTCAAAAAACACCCTCACTAAGAACACCAAGATAAATTTATTTTTTGCTTTCTTATTTGGTCTAATTCATGGTTTGGGTTTTTCTAACTATTTTAAAATGATGATTGGTAAGGAGGAAAATAAATTACAGCCACTTATAGAGTTTGCGTTAGGTATAGAGGCAGCGCAAATTATAATTGTGCTAGGCATTTTAATCATAGGTACTTTTTTACAAGGTTTATTTAAGGTTTCTAGGAGAGATTGGATTATGGTTACTTCATCAATTGTAATTGGTTTTGCAATTCAAATGATGTTAGCCCGTGTTTTTTGGTAATTAAATTTTGTAATAGAATTAACGCTTAATCTATATAAATCTATTTACTTTCGTACTATGACCGAAGAAAAACAATTAAAATATGACAAAGCTTATTTAAGAATGGCTTTAGAATGGGGAAAATTATCTCATTGTAAACGCAAACAAGTAGGCGCTTTAATTGTAAAAGATAGAATGATTATCTCAGACGGCTTTAACGGAACACCTACTGGCTTTGATAATTGTTGTGAAAATGAATCCGGTGCAACAAAATGGGAAGTACTTCACGCAGAGGCTAATGCTATTCTAAAGGTTGCGTCTTCTACACAGTCAGCAAAAAATGCAACATTATATATTACATTATCACCATGTACTCAGTGTAGTAAATTAATTCATCAAGCTGGAATTAAAAGAGTGGTTTATGCCAACGCTTACAAAGATCCTTCAGGATTAGATTTTTTAAAGAAAGCAGGCGTTTCATTAACTTATTTACCTTATGAATAGGAATAATTTACCTCTTTACTTTTCGATTGCATTAGTTTTTGGCATACTAATAGGTGTTTTTTTGGGAGGAAATACAAATGAAATATTTTCTTTTTCCAAACAAAATTCGCAAGAAAAAAAAATAAAAAAACTCATTAATTTTATCAAAGAAGATTACGTAGATAAAGTTAATACAGAAGATTTATTAGATGGAGCTATAACTCAAATGTTAGGAAAATTAGATCCACATTCTATATATATTCCAAAAGAAAATCTACAAGCCGTAACTGAGAGTATGCAAGGAAATTTTGTAGGTATTGGTGTGCAGTTTAGAATGATAAGAGATACAATAACTGTTATTCAACCTATAAAAGACGGGCCAAGTATACAAGAAGGAATAAAAGCTGGAGACCGTATTTTAATTGCAAATAAGGACACTCTTTATGGTAAAAACTTAAGAAGCGGCCTTGTGCCAAAGTTTTTAAAAGGAAAACCAAATACATCTATAAATTTAACAGTATACAGAAAAAGTAATGACTCTCTATTCCAGGTGGCTATTAAAAGAGGTAAAGTAAACATAAAAAGTGTAGATCTTGCTTATATGCTTTCTGATTCTGTGGGTTACATTAAGCTAGATCGCTTTGCAAGAAATACATTTGTCGAATTTAAAAATTCCTTATCCACCCTTAAAAAGAATAATATAAGAGCTTTAGTTTTAGATTTAAGAGGCAATGGAGGGGGATTTATAGAAATTGCAAATAGGATTATAGATGAATTTTTAGAGGATGGTAAACTTATCGTATTCACAAAAAACAATAAAGACAAAATAGAAAACTTTTACGCTACAGAAATGGGTTCTTTTCAAAAAGGAAATTTATATGTTTTAATTGACGAAAACTCTGCATCAGCCTCTGAAATTGTAGCAGGTGCCTTACAAGATAATGATAAGGGAACCATTATTGGTAGACGTTCTTTTGGTAAAGGTTTAGTGCAGATAGAAATGGATTTAGGAGATGGTTCCGCAGTTCGTTTAACAACAGCAAGATATTTTACCCCAACAGGGAGGTCAATTCAAAAGCCATATTCAGCTAATGGGAATAAAAGCTATTATAGAGATTACCAGAAAAGAGTTTTAAGCGGAGAGTTGTTAAATAAAGATAGCATTAAAGTTGTTGATTCTCTACAATACAAAACACCAAAAGGTAAAATAGTTTTCGGAGGGGGAGGTATTATTCCAGATATTTTTGTGCCAATAGATACAACTACTTATATGTCAAATTTTTATTTTAATACTATAAATAATTTCGCTTTTGATTATGTGGATGAGGGTAGAAAAGAGTTGAATGATTGGACAATTGATACTTTTGTTAATGAATTCGATTTAAATAATGAGGTTTATGAAAATTATTTAGCCTCTATAAAAGACAAAGCAACACCATCCTTCAGAACAGAAAAAACCATTAAACCATATCTAAAAGCTTCTATAGCCAATGTGCTTTTTGGTGATGAAGGTTTTTATAGAATTATGCACAAAGATGACAAAATGTTGCAAAAGGTATTAGAGTTGGAAAGTAAACAAGAATAGTCTTTCTTTGTAATAATGATATCGATTACTACTCAAAATAATAAAAAAGTTTACTTTGCTTCAGATCAACATTTAGGAGCACCTAATCATTTGCAGAGTCTTCCTAGAGAAAGAAAATTTGTGTCTTGGTTAGATAGCATTAAAGATAACGCATCCGCTATTTTTTTATTAGGAGATTTATTCGATTTTTGGTTTGAATATAAAACAGTAGTTCCAAAAGGTTTTGTGCGTACTTTAGGAAAATTGGCAGAAATTTCTGATGCTGGAGTTCCCATTTATTTTTTTGTAGGAAATCATGATCTATGGATGAAAGATTATTTTAAAAATGAATTAAACATTACAGTTTATCACCATCCACAAGAGTTTTTAATCGATAATAAAAAATTTTTAATTGGTCATGGAGATGGTTTAGGTCCTGGAGACAAAGGTTACAAACGTATGAAAAAAGTGTTTACTTTTCCATTATTTAAATTTATGTTTCAATGGCTTCACCCAGATTTAGGCGTTCGTTTAGGGCAGTATATGTCTATTAAAAATAAAATGATTTCTGGAGATGAAGATGCAAATTTTTTAGGTGAAGAGAATGAGTGGTTAGTGCAATACTGCAAAAGAAAATTAACTCAAAACCATTGTGATTATTTTGTTTTTGGGCATAGGCACTTACCTTTAAAAATAAATTTACAAGAAAATAGCAAATACATTAATCTTGGAGATTGGATACAATATTTTACATTTGGTGAGTTCAGTTCATCAAAGTTTCGTTTAGGAAAATTTAACTGAAAGCCTTATTATTACTAGTAAATATACCAAAATCTTTAACCTTGTTTTAACAGAATAAATTTGTTAAAATTGTAGCTTTGTTTTTCTAAAAATAGTAATAATCAATTCATAATTATACAATGGACGTAGATGTTAGAGCAATTAACGAAAAAATAGAAAGAGAAAGTGCTTTCATAGACATACTTACTTTAGAAATGAATAAAGTAATTGTGGGTCAAAAACAAATGATAGAAAGTTTGTTAATTGGTTTGTTAGGTAATGGTCATATTCTTTTAGAAGGTGTGCCTGGTTTAGCGAAAACTTTAGCAATTAATACCCTATCAAAAGCTGTGCAAGGTTCTTTTAGTAGAGTTCAATTTACACCAGATTTATTACCTGCAGACGTTGTTGGTACTATGATCTATAATATGAAAGACAACGATTTCTCTATTAAAAAAGGACCAATTTTTGCAAATTTTGTTTTAGCAGATGAGATTAACAGAGCGCCAGCAAAAGTTCAGTCTGCCTTACTAGAGGCAATGCAAGAACGCCAAATTACGATTGGAGACACTACCTTTAAATTAGATGAACCATTTTTAGTAATGGCAACTCAAAACCCAGTTGAGCAAGAAGGTACTTACCCATTACCAGAAGCACAGGTAGATAGATTTATGCTTAAGGTGGTTATAGATTATCCAAAAATTCAGGATGAGCAAGTTATTATGCGTCAAAATTTAAGCGGTGGTTTTGCATCAGTTAATCCAGTAATAACAGTAGACCAAATTAACAAAGCAAGAGAAGTTGTGAATGAGGTGTATATGGATGAAAAAATCGAAAAATATATTCTAGACATCATTTTTGCAACACGTTATCCAGAAAAATACAACTTACCAAATTTAAAAGATTTAATCAGTTTTGGAGCTTCACCTAGGGGTAGTATCAATTTAGCAAAAGCAGCTAAATGTTACGCTTTTATTAAAAGAAGAGGGTATGTAATTCCAGAAGACGTTAGAGCTGTAGTTGGCGATGTTTTACGTCATAGAATTGGTATTACTTATGAAGCTGAAGCAGAAAATGTAACATCAGTAGAAATCATCAATCAAATTATAAACGAAGTAGAGGTACCTTAGAATTAGCTCTTAGCATTTAGCAATTAGCCAACAGCAAAACGCAAAAAGCCAACAGCTTACAACAATGGATACAAAAGAAATACTTAAGAAAGTTCGTAAAATAGAAATTAAGACAAAACGTTTGTCTAATGATATTTTTGGGGGAGAATATCATTCTTCCTTTAAGGGGCGAGGTATGACTTTTTCTGAAGTTAGACAATACCAATTTGGAGATGATGTTAGAACCATAGATTGGAATGTTACAGCGCGTTACAATGAACCTTACATTAAGGTTTTTGAAGAGGAACGAGAATTAACAATGTTATTGATGGTAGATGTATCTGGATCAGAATTTTTTGGCACTACTAATCAATTTAAGAAAGATACCATTACAGAAATTGCTGCAACTTTAGCGTTTTCTGCAACTCAGAATAATGATAAAGTTGGGCTAGTTTTATTTTCTGATGACATAGAACTTTACATACCACCAAAAAAAGGTAAAAGTCATGTACTAAGAATTATTAGAGAATTAATTGAGTTTAAGCCTAAAAGTAAAAAAACCAATATTGCTGTAGCCTTAAAATTTTTATCTAGTGTTTTAAAAAAGAGAGCAATTGTTTTTATGTTGTCTGATTTTATGGATGATGATTATGAAAAAACAGCAAAAATTGCTTCGAAAAAGCACGATTTAACTGGTATTAGAGTGTATGATAAACACGATGAGGAAATTCCTAATTTAGGAATGGTGCCTATGTTAGATTCAGAAACTGGTGCTATTCAATACGTAAATACATCCTCTAAAATAACTAGAAATAATTATAAAGCTAATGCTTTACGATTAACAGATTATTATACCAATACTTTTCAAAGAAGTGGAGCAGGTACAATAAATACTAGGGTTGATGAGAGTTACGTAAAAAAATTACTAGGATATTTTAAACATAAAGGAAGATAAGGTAAGCAATGAAAAAATTTATTTTATACATTTTGTTATTTCTATCTGTAGTTGGGTATACTCAAACCTCTATGGTTAGTAATAGTATAGAAACATCTTCTATTAGAATTGGAGAGCAGTTTAAGTACAAGCTTGTTATTAACGAAACTGAAAATGTAATTTTACCAAAGTTAGCCTTAGAAGGTTTAGAGGTAGTAGATTCTGTAAAAACAGATACAATAAACAATCAATTAATACAGAAATATATCTTAACAGGTTTTGATAGTGGAGCCTATTACATACCACAACAACAAGTATTCATTAAAAATCAAGCCTACTTAACAGATTCTCTATTGGTAAATGTAGCTACAGTTGCAGTAGATACAACTCAAATTAAAAAATACCCAATAAAAACGATTAAAAAAGAGCCTTATGTGTTTGATGACTTTAAGGTATATATCTATTTGCTTATTGCAGCATTATTAATTATAGGTTTTTGGATTTACTGGTTTGTAATTAGAAAAAGAAAAACAGAAGAAGAAGAGGCAACTTATAGAGCGTTACCTCCTTTCGAAGAGGCTATGTATAAATTAAATGAGCTTGACGAAAAATTATTGTGGCAGAATAATAACACTAAGCAATATTACAGTGAGCTTACAGAAATTATTCGTGGTTATATTGAGCGTGAATTAAATGTGCCAGCTTTAGAAAAAACGTCAGATGAAATTATAGCAACATTAACTGATTTTCATTCTAACGAAAGCATAAGAACTTCTAACGATGCTATTAAAAAGTTAAAAGCATTATTTCAAGAAGCAGATTTAGTGAAATTTGCAAAATCTAAGCCATTGGCCATTGAAATTGAAGAGGATAGAAGAGATGCAGAAGCCATTCTTAGTAACTTAAAACCTAAAATTATTAGCAAAGATGATGAATTGGAGTAATTTTGAGTTTTTAAATCCAGCGTTTTTATGGTTGTTAATATTAACACCATTATTAGCGGTTTGGTACTTCTTTGTGCGCAAAAGAGATGCAGCAGTGTTAACAGTGCCAAGTACTAAAGGTTTTAAAACTAAAACTTCTTTTTTAGCAAAGTTAAAACCAGTTTTGTACGTTTTAAGGTTGTTAGCTTTAGTAGCCATAATAGTTGCGCTTGCAAGACCTAGAAATGTTTCTGTTAGTAAAAGAACAAAAACAAACAGAGGTATAGATATTGTTATGGCTATTGATGTTTCTGCTAGTATGTTAGCCAGAGATTTAAAACCAAACAGGCTAGAAGCACTTAAAAAAGTAGCTGTAGATTTTGTAGATAGAAGACCAAATGATAGAATTGGTATTGTAGTTTATGCTGGTGAAAGCTTTACACAAACACCAATTACTAGCGATAAAACTATCGTAAAAAGAACCATAAATCGTTTACAATGGGGTCAATTAGAAGGAGGTACAGCAATT
>JBDNBB010000132.1:0-3917 GCA_039768135.1 Polaribacter sp. | reverse complement strand
TTTATAGTTTTATATATATTTAGATATATATTCTATTTTTAAAAAATGAAATCAATTATTTAGAAAAAAATACACTTTATGCATTTAGATCGTATCGATAAAAAACTTATTAATTTACTTCAGCAAAATAGCAAACAGACCACTAAGCAACTTTCTTTACAATTAGATTTATCTATAACAGCAGTTTATGAGAGAATAAAAAAATTAGAAAAAGAAAATGTATTGGAGAAATACGTAGCAATTGTAAATAAAAGTAAAATAGGAAAATCTTTTTTAGTGTTTTGCCATGTTAGGTTAATTCAGCATACAAAAGAAAATGTAACTACTTTTGAGAAAGAAGTATTAAAGTTAGAAGAAGTTTCAGAATGCTTTCATGTAAGTGGAGACTATGATTATATATTAAAAATATTTGTTAAAGATATCGAAGAATATCGTCAATTTATGGTAAGTAAACTAACTGCGATAAAGTATATTGGTAGTACACATAGTACTTTTGCTATAGAGAGTGTAAAAAACACTACAGCCATTTTTACAAAATAAAAAACCCAAAACAATAAGTTTTGGGTTTTGGATTAAGTTTTGTTATTTGTTTGAATGTGACCCATCACAATAACCGTCTTTATCAGATGTGTTTCCACACCCACACTTTGGTCTTTCTAGTCTCATATTTTTTTAAGCTTTTGTTTTAACTACAAATGACATTTCCATTAAATCATCTATAAATTTATCTTTTAAATTATTAAAAAAAGATTTAGATGCATATTTAACATTAAACTCTGCTCTGTTTACCATAAATTTTTCACTAGAAAAAGTAGTAACTCCATCTATTGTAGAAATAGTAGCAGGTATCGTAATACTTTTAGTAACATCTTTAATTGTTAAATTTCCTGTAACATTTAGTAAGCCTTCATTGACTTCAATACTAGTAATTATAAATTTAGAGGTAGGATATTTTGCAATATCAAAAAAATCTGATGCTGTTAAATGCCCTACTAATTTTCCATTCCCTTCGTTATCAGCTGGAATATCTAATACCGTTATTGTAGACATGTCTACAACAAACTCTCCTCCTTTTAAATTACCATTTTCTAAAACAATTTCTCCTTTTAAAAGATTAACAATTCCGTTATGAGATCCTGTAGGTTTTGTTCCCTTCCAATTTAAAACTGAAGCAGTTGTGTCTATATTGTTTAAGAGTGTCTTTTTCCCTTCTACTTTAACTTCTTCTTTTGTTTCAATTGCTTTTTTATTACTTTCACTTTTACAAGCTGTTAGTACTGAAGCAACCATTATTAGTGATAAAAATACTTTTTTCATGCGATAAGATTTAAATTAATATTTATTTTCCATGGCAAATATATAACAATTTATTTTCCCTGGAAAGTATTTTTAGTAAAATTAAATTATTTTTAAAATTCTCTGTTCTTAGAATCTATGATAATGGTAACAGGACCGTCATTTAATAAATGTAGTTTCATATCTGCTCCAAACTCGCCAGTTTGTACTTCTTTTTGAATTTCTACTTCTAAATCAACTATAAATTTTTCATAAAGTGGAGTTGCATTATTTGGCTTGGAAGCATTAATATAACTTGGTCTGTTTCCTTTCTTAGTATTTGCATACAAAGTAAATTGACTAACTACAATTACATCGGCATTTAAATCCTTAAGTGATAAATTCATAATATAATTTTCATCATTAAAGATTCTTAGATTGGCTATCTTTCTTACTAGATAATCAATATCTTCTTGTGTATCTGAATCTGTAATGCCTAAAAGAACTAATAAACCTTTATTAATTTGTGCTACTTTTTTTAGATTGACTGTAACACTAGCTTTAGAAACTCTTTGAATAACTACTCTCATTGCAATTAATCATCTTCCTCATTCCAAACATCTGTTCTAAAATGTTCTGTTTCTTCTTCACCCTCTAAAATTTGTAAATAGCTTCTGTATCTAGACCAAGAAATCTCTTCTTCTTCTAAAGCCTCTTTAACAGCACAGTGTGGTTCTTTTAAGTGCAAACAATCATTAAATTTACAATCTTGTTTTAATCTGAAAAATTCAGGAAAATAATCTCCTAACTCATACTTATCTATATCCACAATACCAAAACCTTTAATTCCTGGAGTGTCTATAATTTTAGCATCAAAACTTAAATCGAACATTTCTGCGAATGTTGTAGTATGTTGACCTTGTTTATGTTGATCTGAAATTTGCTGTGTTTTTAAGTCTAACTTAGGTTCTATTGCATTTACTAAAGTAGATTTACCAACTCCTGAATGCCCAATAAACATAGAGGTTTTGCCAATCATTAATTTTTTTAAAGTAGTTACATTTGTATTCTGTGTAGCAGAAACCTCAATACATTTATAGCCAATTGCTTCGTAAATATCTTTGAGATATAAAATTTCTGCTCGCTCTTCTATAGCATATGCATCAATTTTATTAAATACTAAAACAGTTTCTATTCTATACGCTCTTGTTGTTACCAAAAAACGATCTATAAAAGCTGTTAATGTTGGTGGATTATTAATGGTAATTAATAAAAAAACCAAATCTATATTTGAAGCAATAATATGTGTTTGCTTAGAGAGATTCACTGATTTACGAACTATAAAATTTTCTCTATCTAGAATCTTTTTTATGACACCTGTTTCTTCATCGCCTTTCTTTTCAAGGTCAAAAACTACTTTATCTCCAACAGCAATTGGGTTAGTACTTTTTATACCTTTTATTCTAAATTTTCCTTTAATTCTACATTGATGAAACTGGCCATCATTAGACTTTACAAAATACCAACTTCCTGTAGATTTATATACAATACCTGTCATTATTACAAAGATGCAGAATTAAAATTGATTTAAAAAATAAGCCACAAATTCAGAAAGAATTTGTGGCTTTAATTAAATATTTAAAAAAATTAAGCTTTAATAATTTTCTCTTGATGATTAATAGATTCTTGATGAATTGCCTTAAACATTCTTAAAACAAATTCTTCACTCAATCCTTTTTCTTGTCCTTCTAGAATCATATTTCCTAAAATTTCATTCCATCTTCTAGATTGTAAAACAGCTACATTTTGCTCTTTCTTAAGCTCACCAATTTGATCTGCAACTTTCATACGCTTTGCTAACAAATCAATTAATTGACCATCTACCACATTAATTTGTGCACGTAAATTTTCTAATGAATCTCTATACGTAGAATCTGTTTCTGTTTGCTTTCTAATTTTTAAATCTTGCATAATCTGCTTTAATTTAGTTGGTGTAACCTGCTGTGCAGCATCAGACCAAGCATTATCAGGATCAAAATGAGTTTCTATCATTAAGCCATCAAAATTTAAATCTAAAGCAGTTTGAGATACATCAAAAATCATTTCTCTATTACCTGTAATATGTGATGGATCACAAATTAATGGCAAATCTGGAAATCTGTTTTTAAACTCAATTGCAATTTGCCATTCAGGAACGTTTCTATATTTTGATTTTTCATAAGTTGAAAATCCTCTATGAATAGCACCTAAATTTTTAATATCTGCAGTGTATAATCTTTCAATTCCACCTAACCATAAAGCCAAATCTGGATTTATAGGATTCTTTACCAATACAATTTTATCTGTACCATGTAAAGCGTCTGCTAATTCTTGCATAATAAACGGAGAGACTGCAGTTCTTGCACCAATCCATAGTAAATCTACGTCATTTTCAATAGCCAACTTAACATGAGCGGCATTTGCTACTTCTGTACAGGTTTTCATACCTGTCTCTGCTTTTACTTTCTTTAACCATTTTAAACCTAAAGCTCCTACTCCTTCAAAATTTCCTGGTCTAGTTCTAGGCTTCCAAATTCCTGCTCTATAATAGTTTACATCAGAATCTTTTAATTCATGTGCAATTTTTAAAACTTGTTCTTGAG
>JBDNBB010000131.1:0-5848 GCA_039768135.1 Polaribacter sp. | reverse complement strand
TTTTATTTCTGATAATTTCATGAATATCAAATTTAAATGTTAGCAAAAATGTATTTCATTTCAGTCGCAATTTGTATACTTCGCTCTTCGTATTTTTGATTTTGCTGATCAGTATTATCGAATAGTTTAGGATCATCATACGTGATAGGTATTCTCTTTTCTGCTCCTGCAATAAATGGACAATTTTCATCTGCATGAGAACAGGTCATAACTGCAACAAAATCTGATTTTGGATTAAAGTCATCATTGTATTTCTTAGAAAAAGCAATTATAGGATGTGAATTTTCATCAAACTTAATAGCATAAACAGGATTGTTCGTTTCAGATAATTTTTGAATTTCAAATCCTTGCTTAAATAATGTTTCTCCAACTTTAGGAAACATCGCTGTAGTTTCTGTACCTCCTGAATATGTAATTACCTTTTCTATTTTAAAAAAAGCTGCCATAGTTTGTGCCCAAATTTGCCCTAAATGACTTCTTCTTGAGTTATGTGTGCAGATAAAATTAATTCGAATTTCTTTGTTTTCAGATTTTTGTTGAACTACAAGATCAATTAAAGATTTTAACACCTTTTTTCTCTCGAATGATAGTTCATCAATATTAAGATTTTTTATTAATTCTTCTATTTTACTATTCATTTTTTTATGTATTAACAACAACTTCCTTTTGATTTTTTATTTAAGAATGTACTTAACAAATTATTTATTTCTTGCCAGTTTTCTTCATCAATACAATAACAAACACTTGTACCTTCTGTGGTCCCTTTAATTAAACCTATTTTTTTTAATTCTTTTAAATGTTGTGAAATGGTTGACTGGGCTAACCCAATATCGTTAACCAAATCTCCACAAACACATTCCTCTAACTTTATTAAGTGTTCTAAAATAGCTACACGTGCAG
This sequence comes from Polaribacter sp., assembly GCA_039768135.1. GTDB lineage: Bacteria > Bacteroidota > Bacteroidia > Flavobacteriales > Flavobacteriaceae > Polaribacter. The sequence continues at coordinate 4,948 of JBDNBB010000131.1, read as the reverse complement.
GATGACCAATAACTTTTGCGATTAAAGCAATTTTATTTTGTTCTTCTGTAAATATTTCTGTCTTAGTCAAACCCATAATTAGCTATAAATTGCAATATTACGATTAAATAAAAATAATACAAAAAAATCATCGATTTTAAAAATAGTCGAATCAATAATTAATTGTATTAGCATTTGAAATTAGTAAGAAGGATTTGTATTTTTACAGTATATAAACTTTTAGACTTTTACTTCATGAAAATAATTATATCACCAGCAAAATCTTTAAATTTTGAAAGTAAATCACCGACAAGTTTATATACCCTTCCTCTTTTTTTAGAACAATCTGAAAAGCTAAACACAAAACTAAAAACACTTTCTAAGAAGAAACTGTCCGACTTAATGTCTATATCAAATGATTTAGCTACACTAAATTATCAAAGAAATCAAGAATGGGAAACTCCATTTACAGAAGAAAATTCTAAACAAGCTATATATGCTTTTACTGGTGCCGTTTTTCAAGGTATTGATGTAAATTCTATCGAAGAAAAAAATATTAGAATACTACAGGATAAACTTAGAATTCTTTCAGGGCTTTATGGTGTCTTAAAACCTTTAGATTTAATTCAGCCTTATCGTTTAGAAATGGGAACAAAACTTAAAATTGGCAGGAAAGATAATTTATATAAGTTTTGGGACGATACTGTGGCTAAGTCCTTAAACAATGAGCTAGAAGAAAATGAATTATTAATAAATCTAGCAAGTTCAGAATACTTTAAAGTAATTCCCAAAAAAACACTTAAAGTACCTATGATTACTCCAGTATTTAAAGATTTTAAAAATGGCGAATATAAAACTATTATGACCTATGCAAAAAAAGCGCGTGGTCTTATGGTTCGTTACATTATAGATCAAAACATAAATACTCTACAAGGGCTAAAAGGATTTAATGTGGAAAATTATAGATTTTCTGAAGCATTATCTTCTCAATATGAATTGGTTTTTACTCGCTAGATTTCATTACAGACATTACCCACATATGAGGTGCTGTAACTGCAAATAAAACAGCAAATAAGCTAGAAGAAAAAAGCTTTAAGTTTGGTGTAAAAAAATATAATAAAAACATTCCTAAGGCACTTACGACCCAAAATAGTAAAGCCTTTTTTACAAATTGTAAAACTGTAAGCTTAGTAACTTCTCCTGATATAAATAATACTTGATGGAGTATTGAAGGTAATGAATGCCACAAAATAAAATAAATGGCAAAACCAAATATTAAAGAAGTTGTCTTAAACACTAAAAATAAAAACATTAGGTATAAAATTTCTTTAAAAATAACTTTTAAAGGCATACAATTCTTAAGAGCATAATATACGTTAAGCAATAAAAACAAAAGTATACTTATTAGGAGTACTATTTCAATTATATTCAAAGGAATAGAAACACCTACAAGATCTATCATAATACTCTTTAATTGATCCTTAGAATTATAAAAGAGCATTCCAAATACAATAAGTCCATAAATAAAATAATAGAAATTATTTAAAAAACTATCTTGTTTTATTTCTTCTGAAAAATGTTCCTCACCAAAATGAAATGCACTAATTGCAATAAACATAATTATAGCCAAATAAGGGTATAAAAAGAACAAAAAAACACATAAAGCAATTAAAATTAGGTAAATAAATAAATTTTTATAAAATTTTTTTTGGTTTGTAAAATCTTTCTTAGAAAGTATTAATAAATCATTAGCACCATGCAATATACCTATTGTTATCACTAGGAAAAAGGCTATTGAATCTTCTACAATTTCTCCAAATTGAATACCGAGCCAAAACAGTAAAAATGTAAAAAAAATCATAAAATTTTGGTAATATGTGAAAATTTCATCTCTCATGTTGCAAATATATTAATTTTATATTGTATGTTTGTTATGGCTTTTTAAAAAAAAGTTAAACAAAACTAATACTAACTTAATTATTTTTTATGAATTATTTAAATTTAATTGCAATGGCTGTCCCTACAGATGGGACAGGATTTACTTTCTGGCTTGGAGCAATGGCTATGATGGCAGCATCTGTGTTTTTCTTCCTTTCAATGAATAGTGTTGATGCTAAATGGAGAACATCTCTTTTAGTATCAGGATTAATTACATTTATAGCTGCAGTTCACTACATGTACATGAGAGACGCTCATGCAAGTGGGGACTCTACTACAGTATTTAGATATGTAGATTGGATTTTAACAGTACCTCTAATGTGTGTTGAATTTTATTTAATACTCAAAGTAGCTGGTGCAACTAAATCTCATATGTGGAAACTAATCGCATTTTCAACCATTATGCTAGTTACCGGATTCTTTGGTGAGTCTGGATGGGATGGTGGATTATTAAACGCATCTGTGTGGGGATTACTTTCTGGACTTGCTTATTTTTATATAGCATACGAAGTTTGGCTTGGAAGCCTCAAGAAATTAGCTGTAGCTGCTGGTGGAAACGTATTAAAAGCACACAAAACATTATGTTGGTTTCTACTTGTTGGTTGGGCAATTTATCCATTAGGATATATGGCTGGTACTGATGGATGGTACAATGGCATTGAGAATGTTCTTCCTTCTATGGAAGTTATTTATAACATTGGAGATGCAATTAATAAAATTGGATTTGGTCTAGTTGTATATTCATTAGCTGTGAGCAAAGACTAATTATATTTTAATTTCTTATTATAAAATCCCAAATAGTAAAACTATTTGGGATTTTTTTTAACAATCTGCCATTCTAACGGTAACTGCTAAACCTCCTTCTGAAGTTTCTTTATAGTTCTTATTCATATCCTTAGCAGTCTCCCACATCGTATCTACTACTTTATCTAAATGCACTAAAGATTCTTTTGGATTGGTTTCTAAAGCTATTTCTGCAGCGTGAATAGCCTTTATTGCACCCATAGAATTCCTTTCTATACATGGTACTTGTACAAGACCCCCAATAGGATCACAAGTTAAACCTAAATGATGTTCCATTGCAATTTCTGCAGCACACAAAGATTGTGCTGGAGTACCTCCTAACAATTCCGTTAAAGCTGCTGCTGCCATTGCAGAAGAAACTCCTATTTCGGCTTGACAACCGCCCATTGCAGCAGAGATAGTAGCATTTTTTTTAAAAATACTACCAATTTCTCCGGCTACTAGAAGAAATTTTTTAATATGTTGAAAATCTGCATTGTGATTTTCTATCACTAAATAATACATTAAAACAGCTGGAATTACTCCTGCACTTCCATTTGTAGGTGCTGTTACTACTCTACCTAAAGAAGCATTTACCTCGTTTACAGACAATGCAAAACAACTTACCCATTTTAGTATATCTCTAAATTTAACTTCAGAACTTCTAACCGCAGTAATCCATTCTTGTGGATTTGAATATTTTGCCTCTTTTATCAACTTTTGATGCGTACCAAATGCTCTTCTTTTTACATTTAAACCACCTGGTAAATTCCCTTCTGAATGACACCCAATATACATACATTCTAGCATGGTATCCCAAATTCTACCTAACTCAAAATCAATCTCAGAAGAAGTCTTTAACTCCAATTCATTTTTTTGAACAATATCAGAGATCAATAATTGATCTCTTTCACAAAATTCTTCTAACTGAATAGCTCTATTTATTGGATATGGAAAATTTTTTTTATTAATCTCTATTTCATCTTCTAGAGTATCATTTTCCTGAACTATAAAACCACCTCCAATAGAATAATAGGTTTCCGAAGAAATTTCTTTATTCTCAAAATAACCTCTAAATATAATACCATTGGCATGAAATGGTAAAAAAACCCTATTAAATTGTATAGAATTCTTAAAAAAAGGGATTCTTTTGCCACCTTTAAATAAAATTTCTTCCTGTGTATTGATTCGATCCACAATAATAAAAATATCTTCTACAGGAATATATTCAGGATCAGCTTCACTTAATCCTAATAGAATTGCCAAGTCAGTAGCGTGGCCTTTACCTGTTAAAGATAAAGAGCCATATAAGTCTATTTTAATCTCATCAAATTTTTCAAATAATTCCTGTTTCTTTACTTTTTGTATCCAAGTTTGTGCTGCTTTCCAAGGACCTAGAGTGTGCGAGCTAGATGGCCCTATACCAATCTTTAGCATATCGAAAACACTTATAAATTGTGACATTCCTAAATATTTTAATATATTTTATGGTAAATGTAAAAAATCTAGCGTAATAAGCTAGATTTTTTTGAAATTATTAAAATAAATTTAATTATAAATTATAAACTGATTCTTTGTTAAACTTTTTTACAAGCATATAATAAACTACAGCCCGATATTTTTTTCGCTCAGATTTTCCAATTCTTTCCATTACATCATCGATACCAGCATCTAATAATAATGGATCAGACAAACCAAGTTTTTTAATTAAGAAATTATTTTTTACTGTAGCCAATTCTTTGCCATCTGACCCAGATACAGTTTCTGCATCTGCTTTGTAAATAGATGGTCCCAAACCTTTTGTAACAGCGGTTAACAATTCTAGATTTGCGTTTATGTTCCTGTCATCCATAAATTTCTTGTACATCGTAACTTTTTCGTGTAGTTTACTCATATTTTTTTTATAATAAAGGGTTAATAAATACTGAGGGAAGTATTCAAATATAATAAATTAAAAATAAACTAATTATTGTTTTTTTTAAAAAACTTTTTAAACTGTGTCATCTTGTCATAATGGAATAAAAAAACTGACAATTTATAGACAAACTGTAGTTGGCATAACCTTTGACTAATTGAAAGTGTAAACATTGAAAATAATATAATAAAAATAATAATTATGAGTAAAATTATAGGGATTGACTTAGGAACAACAAATTCATGTGTTTCTGTTATGGAAGGTAATGAACCTGTTGTAAGTCCTATTGCTGCGGGTAAAAGAACGACTCCCTCTGTTATTGCTTTTGTTGAA
>JBDNBB010000130.1:0-4044 GCA_039768135.1 Polaribacter sp. | reverse complement strand
TTTGTAGGTTTTAGTGTAAGTTATAAGGTATTAATGAGCGCCAAGGAACCAGATAATTTTAAAACACTTTTTGCACCTGGTTTTAATAGAATTTTTGAAAGTAGAACTGGTTTTGGATTTAATTATACAATAAGCTATACCATTCCTTTTGCAAAAAAATAATTTAACCAAACAGCTGATATTAATATCTAAGACAACACATTCAATAATTGTTCTTATTGGTTTTACACTTAAATATTAACTTTTTTTGTAACTTTAAAATCTCTTTTTATTAAAATTAAAATAGAATGAATAAAATACCAAGCGTTAATTTAGCCGATTTTTTATCTGATGATGAATCTCGCAAACAAAAATTTATTGATGAAATTGGTCATGCATATGAAAATATAGGCTTTGTAGCCCTAAAAGGTCATTTTTTAGATGACAAATTGGTAGAGAACCTTTATAAAGAAATAAAGAACTTTTTCGATTTACCTACAGATGTAAAAGAAAAATATGAAATTCCTGGAATTGGTGGTCAAAGAGGCTATGTGTCTTTCGGTAAAGAATCTGCAAAAGGGAAAAAAGAAGGGGATTTAAAAGAATTCTGGCATTTTGGTCAATATGTATATAAAGACTCTAAATATGCTAATGAATATCCAGAAAATGTAGTTGTAGAAGAATTAGAAAACTTTAATAAAGTTGGTAAAGAAACTTACCAAATGTTAGAGAAAACAGCTAAGTATGTGCTAAGATCTTTAGCACTACATTTAGGCTTAGAAGAAACCTATTTTGATAACTATATTAAAAATGGGAACAGTATTTTAAGACCAATTCACTATCCACCAATACAAACAGAACCAAAAGGTGCAGAAAGAGCTGCAGCACATGGAGATATTAATTTAATTACCCTTTTAATGGGTGCACAAGGTAAAGGTTTACAAGTACAAAATAATGAAGGTGAATGGATAGATGCAATGGCTGAAACAGATGAATTAATGATTAATGTTGGAGATATGTTATCTAGACATAGTAACAACAAATTAAAATCTACCATTCATAGAGTTACAAATCCTCCAAAAGAAATGTGGGGTACTTCTCGTTATTCAATTCCGTTTTTTATGCACCCAGTTTCTGATATGAAATTAAATGTATTAGAAAATTGTATCAATGAAAATAACCCTAAAAAATTCGAAGACATTACAGCTGGTGAGTTTTTAGATGAGCGTTTAAAAGAATTAGGACTTAAAAAATAAAAATCAGTAATTTTTAAAACTGATTACAAACAACATATGGATTTAAAAGATCAACTAAAAAACTTATTTCCAGAACATAAAGAATCTATTGAGCCCCCAAAGGAAAAGTCGAATATTTGGTTGCAAGATGATCCAATACTTTGTAAGTACGAAAAAAGAAAAGGCAAACCTATTACCATTTTAGATGGGTATACAGGTGCAACATCAGACTTTAAAATTTTAGCCAAAGAGATTAAAAAGAAGCTTTCTGTGGGTGGTAGTTTTAAAGATGATAAAATAATCATTCAAGGAGATTATAGAGACAACATCATGGCCATGTTAAAAGAAAAAGGATTTAAGGTAAAACCTGTTGGAGGTTAAGTACTTAAAACAAAAATCAAAATTCTTTGTTATTAAAAAATGGGGGCATCAACTTTACATATCACAAATGGTGATAGCACAACAAATTACTTAAAAAAATTACAGTTTTCGGGTGAATTTATCACTTGGAGAGAAATGCTTTGCGAAGGAAAAACAACCACAGATGTTGGTAGTGAAATCTTTTGGAAAAATAGATTTCAGTTTTTAAAATCATCATACAACGTTAGTAAGAAAAAGTTTATTGATTATACTTTAAAAGAATACAGAGCACTTTGTAACAAAAAAAATCATGATGAAATTGTTTTGTGGTTCGAGTTTGATTTGTTTTGTCAGATAAACATGATTGCAGTTTTAAGCTGGCTAAAAAGACATAGAAAAGGATACTCTATTTCTCTAGTTTGCAGTGGTAAAATTGGTGAATCAAAAAAAATGTATGCTTTACCAGAATTGAATGAAGGTCAAATTCAAACTCACTTTAATAAACGAATTCTACTTACTGAAGATGACATAGCGTATGCAGATTATATTTGGCAATTATATTGCTCAAACTCTCCACTAAGATTAGAAACAGTGTATAAGTTTAAAAACACAACACCATTTAAATATTTAGCATCTGCTATAGAAATGCATTTAAAACGATTTCCTTCTATTGAAAACGGTTTAAATGAAGTAGAAAATAGAATTCTAAAAACTGCAGACAATAAACAAACAGAAACTAAAAACAAATTAATTCACCAACTACTAAAACAACAGAATGATTATGGTTTTGGTGATATTCAATATGAAAATAGCATCAATGAATTAAAAAAGCTGTTTTCTTCTTTTAACCCTTTAGAATTAAGTAAAAAAGGAAAACAAGTTTTAGAAAATCAAATAAATTATTACGCTCATTTAAAAAACGATAATTCTTATCTTGGTGGTGCAAAAAAATATAGTTTTTTGCATTATAAAAAAGCAAACAAGCTATTACAAATTACTTCTTAAATGCCTATAAAAAAATCTGAATTAATCTTAAACAAAGACGGTGGTATTTACCATCTAAATTTAAGACCAGAACATATTTCTAACACTATTATTTTTGTTGGAGATCAAGACAGAGTTGATCAAATTACAACACATTTTGATCATATTGAATTTTCTACTCAAAAAAGAGAATTTAAAACAACTACTGGATTGTATAAAGGAAAACGTTTAACTGTACAATCTACAGGTATTGGACCAGACAACATAGATATTGTTTTAAACGAATTAGACGCTTTAGTGAATATTGATTTTAAAACAAGAGAAATCAAAAGAAATCATACAGCTTTGAACATTATAAGAATTGGTACCTCAGGTTCTCTGCAAGCAAATATTCCTGTAGATTCTTTTTTACTGAGTTCTCATGCTATAGATTTAAACGGAATGTTACAAGCCTATAAAATTGATGAAATTGCACATCCAGAAATTGAAAGAGCCTTTATTTCTCAAACTAATTGGAGTGAAAAAAAAGCGGATCCTTTAGTTATCAGTAATAGCAGTTCACTTGCCAATAAAATGATGTCTAATATTATTTATAAAGGTATTACAGCAACAGCAGGTGGATTTTACGGACCACAGGGCAGAGTTTTACGCTTGGCGCTACAGGATGCTCAATTAAATTCAAAAATTGATTCCTTTAATTACAAAGAACATCGAATTACAAACTTAGAAATGGAAACTTCAGCTATATATGGACTTGCAAAACTTTTAGGACATAATGCTGTATCTATGAATGCAATTTTAGCCAATAGAGTTAACGGTACATTTAGCAAGAATCCATCAAAAGTTATAGAGGAATTAATTAAGTATACGTTAGAAAAAATAGTTGAATAAATGACTAATTTAAAAGTAGGTGGCGTTCCAGAACATTTTAATTATCCTTGGTATTTAACTTTAAAAAATAAAGAATACACTAAGAATAATATTAATTTGAGATGGCAAGATTATCCAGGAGGTACAGGCCAAATGTGTAAAGCCTTAAGAGAGGGTACTTTAGATATTGCTATTGTCCTTACAGAAGGAATTATTAAAGACATTTCTAATGGAAACCCTTCTAAAATTGTTCAAACCTTTGTAAAATCGCCTTTAATTTGGGGTATTCATGTTGGTGCTAAATCAAAATTTAAAACTATTAAGGATTTAGAGCATGCAACTATTGCAATCAGTAGATATGGTTCTGGCTCTCATTTAATGGCCATTGTAAATGCACACAATCAAGGTTGGGATGTTACCAAACTACAATTTAAAGTCATTAAAAATTTAGAAGGTGGTATAGAAGCTTTAACAAATGGAGAAGCTGATTATTTTATGTGGGAACATTTTACCACAAAACCTTTAGTAGATAATGGTACTTTTAGAATAAAAAACGACTGCCCTACTCCTTGGCCCTGTTTAGTAATAGCTGGAAGAAATGAGGTTTTAGAAAATA
>JBDNBB010000129.1:0-2674 GCA_039768135.1 Polaribacter sp. | reverse complement strand
TTCCAAATCGTCTTTCTCTGTTCTGGTATTCTATAATTGCATCATAGAAATGTTCTTGTCTAAAATCTGGCCAAAGTACATCTGTAAAATATAATTCAGCATATGCCATCTGCCATAATAAAAAATTACTAATGCGTTGTTCTCCACTAGTTCTTATCATTAAATCGACATCGGGCAAATTAAATGTATATAAATGGTTATTTATAGTATTTTCATCTATTTTTTCTAAATTAAGTTCTTTATTAACAACTTTTTTAGATATGTTTTTGATTGCGTTAACAATTTCCTCTCTTGCTCCGTAGCTTAATGCAAAAGTTAACACAATTTCTTTATTGTTCTTAGTTTCTAAAATAACGTCTTTTAAAACTTTCTGTGCTTTATTTGGTAAGCTATCTAAACAACCAATTGAATTTACCTGAACACCTTGATTCATAAATTCAGGAAGCTCTTTTTTTAGAGAGTTTATAAGTAAACTCATTAGCGCGTCAACTTCAAGTTTTGGTCGGTTCCAGTTTTCTGTAGAAAATGCATAAAGTGTTATTGCTTTAACATTTACTTGAGAGGCAGCTTTTACACATTCTCTAACTGCTGTTAATGCATTTCTATGGCCAAAAATTCTATTCATTCCCTTACCTTTCGCCCAACGTCCATTGCCATCCATAATGATAGCAACATGCTTTGGTGTTTTTTGTAAATCGATGTTTAGTTTTTTATCCATATTTACTTACAAGCCTTTTGTGTAACAGGCAGGTCTTCCAAAAGTATACGTTAAAGATACTCCCGTAAACATATACCAATCGTTATTGTTATTCCCAAAATCTAATCTTGGTATGCTTGGCGATGTATAATCGATATCATCTACAAAAGTATACCTAAACTTTGCTTCTATAGCAAAGGCAAAATTTCCAATTAATTTCGACTTTAATCCAAAACCAAATGGTATAGCTAAGCTATTCTCTGTTTCAAAAACAAAATCGCCAGGTCTTGGTTCTGCTAATACTTTTTGGTAATTAAAACCGGCAATTTCAACTAAAATATATGGTGTCCAAGTTTTCTCTGGAGATGATAAATCATACTCATAAAAATTGTACTCTAAACCCAACGCAAATTCGTGGATGGTATTTGTGAAACTTAAACCTCTATCTCTTTTAAAATCAGTATCTGCATTCAAATCATTACCACTTATAGGTAAAAAACTATAAGTAGCTCTTATTGCCATTTTAGGATTCCAATTGTATTTAAAAAATGCGGCACCTGCAATTTCATTTGGGTATATGTAATTTGTTCTACCAATATCTCCAACATAATTAGAGCCTCCTAAAAATATGCCTACTTCATACACCTGACTTATTAAAACATTAGATATGCTTATAAATACAATTAATAATATACTTTTTTTCATCCGTAAAAATAGCGAGCAAATATAGGGATTTCAATTTGCTTAATAAAGTTAATACTCAGTCTTTTCTGATTAACTGTTTTTTAACTAGTTTATTGTTATTTAAAGGTTAAAGGTTGGTTTCGTTTCTGGTATCCTCTCCCCATAATAATTTAGTTCTAAGTGTTTGTAAGAAAGATTGATTTTTAGGAATGATACTTTTAATTGTAAATGGCGCTTTCTCGATATAAACTATCGTGTTTTTTTCAACTGTAGTTATTCTAGAGTCTAAAGAAATTAAAAAATCTTTTTCTCTTGCATCTATAGTTAATTTTATTTGGGTATCATCGGCAATAACCATTGGTCTTGCATTTAAATTATGAGGTGCAATAGGGGTAATTACTACATTTTTAGAATCGGGAGAAATTACAGGTCCATTACAGCTTAAAGAGTATCCTGTAGATCCTGTAGGCGTAGCTATAATTAAGCCATCTGCCCAGTAATTGGTGAGGTACTCTTCGTTTAAACAGGTGTTAACACCAATCATAGACGTCGTGTTTTTTCGAGCAATAGTTACTTCATTTAGCGCAAAATCTAGTTCAGAAAATTTGTTTGTTTTTGGATCAGTTTTCACAGTTAATAATGTACGCTCTTGTATCGTATAATCTCCATTTAAAAGCAAATGAATACTTTCTTCAATTGCTGTTTTGTTAATGGTGGCTAAAAAACCTAGCCTACCAGTATTAATTCCTAAAATAGGAATGTTTAAATCTCTAATATAAGTAACTGCTCTTAAGATAGTTCCATCTCCTCCTAATGTGAAAAGTACATCAAAAGAAGCGTCTAAATCAGAAAAACGGGAAAAAGTTGGGTATTTTTCATCTAAATTATTTCCTGCAATAAGCAACTCATAAAACTCCTTTTCTATGAAGGAAACAATGTTATGCTCCTTTAATGTTTTTAATAAAGTCTGAATTTCTTTTTCTGCAGAAATTGAGTAAGATTGTCCGTAAATTGCTACTTTTTTCACGTTGTTGAAGTTTTTAAATGTAATGATTACATTTCTAAATATTTTTGTAAATAATCTGATCTATTTTTTAAATCTTCTAGATAAATATCGTTTTTGTGACTAGAAATTATTTCATATTCGTATCTTCGAAAAGTTTGAATGATTTCATTTAGTGATTTGCTATCAATATTTAGGGTAACTTGAATGAAATCATTCGATTTTCCTGACACAAAGAGCCCCAACAGATTTCCTCCATGGGATTCTACAATTTGTGATATTTCTGCCAT
>JBDNBB010000128.1:0-5600 GCA_039768135.1 Polaribacter sp. | reverse complement strand
TCTATATAAAGTAAATTAATAATTAGAAAACAGAAAGAATAGATGCAAGTACAATTTATAGATGATCAAGAGTTTATAAAGTATAAGTTTAAAACTAAACCTTATAAACATCAATATGATGCATTTTTAAAATGCAAAGATAGAGAAAGCTATGCTTTGTTTATGGAACAAGGTACAGGTAAATCTAAAGTTATTATAGATAATATCGCTTATCTTTATAGAGAAGGTAAAATAGATACTGCAGTTATTGCTGCACCTAAAGGAGTATATCGTAACTGGTTAAGTTCTGAATTTAATACTCATATGCCTGATGATGTTAAAGGTTTTACAGAAATGTTAGTATGGTCTCCAGCTGAAACTAAATCTAATGTAGAAGCTCTTACTAATTTTTTAAAACCAAATCATAATCTTAAATTTTTTATTATTAATATAGAAGCTCTTTCAACTAGCAAAGGTAAAAATTATTTACATAGATTATTAAATTCAAGTAAAGCTTTTTTCTGTATAGACGAAAGTACAAATATTAAAAATAGAACAGCAAGAAGAACTAAAGCTTGTCTTAAACTAGGTCGTCTTGCTAAATATAGAAGAATATTAACTGGTACACCAGTGACCCAAGGTCCACTAGACTTATGGGCTCAAATAAATTTTTTAGATGAGTATATTCTACAAGCAAGTTTCTATGCATATAGAAATACTTTTTGTGTAATTAGAAGAAGACGAGTTTCAACTCATAGTTTTGACGAAATTACTGGTTACCAAAGATTAGAAGAATTACAATCTATCTTAGATAAACATAGTTTCAGAGTTACTAAAGAAGAATGCTTAGATTTACCACCAAAAGTACGAACTATTAGACAAATCGACATGACGCCTGCTCAGAAGCTCATGTACAACCAACTTAAAAAACGTGCTATACTAGAGCTAGAACAGTCTAAATTAGTGACTGCACCTCTTATTATCACACGAATTCTACGTTTACAGCAGATATTATGTGGATTTATTAAATTTGACGATGGAACTGAAGAAATTATCCAAGGTACTAATCCTAGACTAGATGAACTATTAGATGTGCTTGAAGAAACACAAGGTGGTGTAATTATATGGGCTACATTTAGAAGAACGATACAAATGATTCGTGATGCACTAGCTAAAAAATATGGAGCAAGTAAAGTTGCAACATATTATGGAGAGACAGAATCAGAAGTAAGACAAGAAATAGTTGAGAAGTTTCAAAAAGGTGAGATTAAATATTTTATAGGCCAACCTAGAACTGGAGGTTATGGTCTAACACTTACTAGTGCTAAGACAGTTATCTATTTTAATAATACTTATGATATGGAAGTTAGATTACAATCAGAAGATAGAGCACATAGAATAGGACAAAAAGATAAAGTCTTATATATAGACTTTGTTTGTCCTAAAACTATTGATGAAAAGATACTTAAAACTTTAAGTAATAAGAAAAAGTTAGCTGATCAAATAACAGGTGATAATTGGAAAGAATTATTTATCTAGGCGGTCCGCCGAAAAATGCAAGCAAGCACATGAGTATAATAAGAATTGCTGTAAACCGATAATCCACCTTAAATACTCCATATTATTTTCTTTTAATTATATCGGCTCCTTTCAATCCATAAATAGCTGAAACTACACCAATAAATAATGCTTGATACCAATATGGCATATTATTAAATTGATCAAAGAATAATTTTAACTTAGCATGTATTTCTGGATCGTCAGAAAAAATAGACCACACCAATATAAGAACAGGAGCGGACACCAAAATAAGGACAAATTCGTCTTTCCATCCCTGTTGATTATTTTTAATAACTTCTTTTTTATATTCCAATTCTCCATTGGCCATCCTTTCAGCGTGTTTCATTTCAGCCATGGATTCAAATTCTTTTGCTTGTCTTCGATTAGCTGCAATTTTCATTCCAGTTTTAATCATTCCCGGGACAAGCTTACTCGCAATATTAAGCCACATTAATAGCCTCCTTGTTTAACCATTCTTTAACATTAAAGCCTGGACAATTAGGTTTGTTTTCTTGAACATCACAATGACCTAGAATTTCAGTTATGTCTGAATATTTGTCCATTATCATATTTACTAAATCTTTTAAAGTTAAAAATTGTTCTAGAGTAAAATTATTTTCAGCACTTCCATCTTCTGCCATTCCACCAACTAAACAGATACCTATGCTTCTTGAATTATGAGAAGGCGCATGTGCTCCAGAATATCCTTCAGGTCTAGCTTTTTCATATTTACCATTACGTCTTATAATAAAATGGTAGCCTACATCGTCCCAACCATTTTGATCCACGTGCCACTTTCTTATTTCATTATAGCCAATATCCATTGATGGCTTAGTTGCAGCACAGTGTATTATTATTGAATCTGTTTTTTTTCTTAACTCCATTGAGCACTCCTTCTTGGCTGTATTCTACACTTTTTTTGTTCTAAGTCTACACTCAAAATTTGAACTCTTTGATCTTTAATTCTAGGTGATCTAGATATAATACTTCCATCTTTTCTACGACCTACATGTTTTACATCAAAATAAGAGCTTTCTAAAGTCTTAGGATCTACTGCAATAATATCTATAGGAGAATGTGTTTGAGAACCCTTATATACATAATAGCCTTGTTCTTGTAACCAGACTACTGCTAAATTTTCACAAAGACAACCTTTATTTTTTTTAATCACGCACTTAATAAATGAAGCAGTGCTGTAGCAAGACCAGTTATTATAAGGCCCGCTGCTCCAATTAATATTTTCTCCAATCTAGCAATTTGATTTGCTAATCCTTCTATTTTATCGTGAGTTTGTTTTTGCATTATACGACATAACTTTTCATGACTATCTAATCTAGTATGAGCTGTATTGACTGTTCTTTTAGTCATTCTCTAAAACCTCTGCTTCGAAAATATCTTCTTCTCTACCTTTTTCTGTTTTTCTTCTTTTCTTTTGTGACTCTAAAAACATTCTAGTAAGATTACCAATTGTTGCATCAAATGCTGTACCAAGACCATCTGCAACTTTTTTAGCTACAACATCTACTGGTTCAAAAGGAGTAGGCTCACCTATATCTTCTTGTTGATCTAATTTTTCTTTTATATATTCTTTAGCTAATAATGGATTTCTATAAGATATATCAAAAGCTTTTCTTTTACCAAAGTTTTGTGAGAAACCTAATGTTAATACTTTATTAACTCTATCAATAGCTTTATCTGCAAGATTTCTTTCTGCTTTACTACCTTTAAGCATATCATCTATCATTTTAGGATAGTTACCAGCCATAAAATTCTTTTTAGCTCCATTTAAAAATAAATTATAATCTCTTAATAAATTTAAACTATCACCACCTAAATCAAAACCATCATATATTCTAGCCATTCTATTTAATACTAATCTTTTATGGTTTAGTGGACCAGCAAATATATCTACAAATAATCCCGCTTTATTAGCAGCGCCTGTCATCCCGGGAGCATCTACTGCTCTTACACCTGCTGGACTTTGAATTATTTCTAATGCATTAGCAAGTGATCTATGTACATCAAAAAAATCTTTACTAAACAATTGTTGTATAGATCCTCTATTTTTATTTAAAAATATATTTAAATTTTGTCCATTAAGACCAGTAAAAGAAACTCCTAAATCAGAGTTTTGAGTTCTTGTACTTTTCATCATTCTTTCTAAAAATACTTGTCTTATATTAGTAAGCATTTCTGGAGATTGTTTATTTAAATTTATAATTAACTGTTTTACATCAGCTTTATTACCTAATTTTAAAATACTTTCTACAACTTGACCTGGTGCACCTGCGTCTAGAACATTAACATCTATTCCTGGAAGAGCTTTAGAAAATGTTGTTTGAATATCTGCTGTATTTTTAATAATATTGTCATAAGCTTCTATTGCCTTTTGAGGTGTTTTAAAAAAATCATCATATTCTTTACCAAGAATATTTTTATATTGTGTTCCGTAAGTTTGTTTGAATTTGTCAAAAGTCATTTTAGCAGGTTTACCTATTTCTGTAGGAGCAACTTCGTCTAGATATTTTTCATATAATGCTGCTTTAATTCTTTTTTTAGAAGAAGCATTAAATACTTTTCTATTATTTATTAATGTACCTAATACTAAAGAATTTTTTAAACCTTCTGGACCTGGATTTATAAATTTATTAAACAAACTTGTAGATTCAAATTTAATTCTATCTTTTACTTTTCCAGTGTTTCCATAACCAAATGTTTGCGCAAAGTCTTGAAAATAAGATTGTCTTTTAGCATTTAGTAATTCATCAAATTCTAGAATTTTTTTAGCTGCTGTAGGATTACTTAACATAGCATCGTCTATGATAGTATTTAATTCACCTTTTAGTTGTCTTACTGTATTTTTTACAGGACCAGTTGCTAATACTTGATCCACGTTACTTGCTAAAGTTCTTAATTGCACAACATCTTTAAGAGATAAATCAGCAGACTTAAATGCTTTTAAACCTTTTTCAATTGATGTTAATTTTGCTATTTGACTAACAGCACCTACCTCATCTCCTAGTGTTACAAATAAATCATTTATAGCTTTATCATTATAATATTTAGATTGTTGATCAGGCGAAAGTTTTTTTATTTGTTCTGGTGTTTTATTTTTAAAGTTAGGTCTTTTGTATTTTCTAATTAATTTATTTGCTGTACTTAAAGTTTGTAAATCTAAAGGTCCTACTTTTATTTTTTGTTTTAATTGTAAATTATCTATTTGATCAGCTAAAGTTCCAATTCTTTTTTCTAAATTACCAACAGCACCAGCAAAATCAATATTAAACTCGTCTATTATATTATCAGTTTCTGTTTTAAATATTTTAGTTTTAGTTCTTTGAATATTTTTAAAAGCCTCTGCCGCTTCATCAGAAGTATTTGCAAGTTCTACATTTCTAATATTTTTAGCTTCGTCATCTATTAATTTAATTGCTTTATCAGCAGATACATTATCTAACTCTTTTAGCCCTGTTAATTCTTTTAAAATCTTTTTTTCTACTTCTTTAACATTCCCCGCATTTTCTGCAACAGCAATTTGTCTATTATACAGTTTATCAGCAACAGATCCTTTTTCTACTATACCTGATCTAGGAATTGCTTTACTTACTTCTAAAGCTAAATAGTTATCAGCGTCTTTAGGATCTATTCCTAAATCAATTAATTTTTGTCTTGCTTTATCTATTGGCTCTTTTAATGATTTATCAATTCCTCCTGAATCTAAAAACTTTTTAATTGTATCTTGAGATAATTTATCTTTAGGTGTAGTAAAAACTATCTTCTTTACAACTGCTGCTAATGGTAAAAATGCTGCTGTTGCTGCAGCATCAATTGCTGCATACTTACCTGCTTGAGCAACCGCCATATCTTGAAATTCTTCATCACTCATATCAGGATTAAAATTATATAATTTTCGACCCATATATAATCTTCCAAGTTCACCAACAAATGCTGCTCCACCTGAACCTGCAATTGTTCCAGCAGGACCTGCTACACTTCCAAAAGTTCCACCTGCTATACTTGTAGCTATCGGTAATAAATCTCCTGATATTGCAAATAAATCT
>JBDNBB010000127.1:0-15087 GCA_039768135.1 Polaribacter sp. | reverse complement strand
TCTTTTGCAACGTTTGCGCAGCAAACAGTAAAAGGTGTCGTAAAAGAACAATCATCAGGCGAAATTTTACCTGGTGTTAGTGTTGTTGTAAAAGGAACAACAAGAGGTACCGAAACCGATTTTGATGGAAACTTTAGCTTGTCTAAAATAAATACAGGAGATGTACTTGTTTTTAGATACTTAGGTTATGCAAATAAAGAAGTTTCCATTGGATTAAATTTTAATCTTACAGTTCTTTTAGAAGAATCTTCTCAGCAATTAGATGAAATTGTTGTGGTAGGTTACGGAACAACAACAGTTAAAGACGCTACAGGATCTGTAGAAGCAATTTCTACAAAAGATTTTACAAAAGGAAATATTGTTACTCCAGAAAACCTTTTAAGCGGTCGTGTTGCAGGTGTTAGTATTACAACAAGTGGTGCACCAGGTTCAGGTTCTGAAATTAGAATTCGTGGTGGATCATCTCTTAATGCATCTAACGATCCTCTAATTGTAATAGATGGTCTCCCTTTATCTGGTATTAATCTTTCTAGTATTAACCCAAATGATATAGAATCATTTTCTGTATTAAAAGATGCTTCTGCAACTGCAATTTATGGATCTAGAGGTGCTAATGGTGTTATTATTATAACTACCAAAAAAGGTAGAAGTGATTATTCTTTAGATTATGATTTTCAAGTTGCTTTCGGAGAAATTAAAGACAGAATTAATGTTTTTAATGGTGATGAATTTAGAAGTCTTATAGCACAACAAAGACCACAAGATATAGGCCTACTTGGAACAGCTAGCACTAATTGGCAAGATGAGGTATTACAAAAATCTGTATCTACACAACATAACTTAACAGTTAGAGGTGAAATTTTTAAAACTATCCCTACTCGATTATCTGTAAATTTCTCTGAAATAGAGGGAAATATTTTAACTTCTCAATTTGATAGAGCTAATGTATCTCTATCTATGAACCCTTCATTTTTTGATGATCATTTAAAAGTTAGCTTAAACTATAACAGAGCATTTGTGAATAATAGATCTGGAGATGCAGGACAGCTTAATGCTGCTTTAAGATATGATCCTACACAGCCTGTTTATGATGCAAACTCACCTTTTGGAGGATTTTATCAACATATAAATAGAACACCTGACGGAATTTTAGTAGAAAATGGAACTAGAAATCCAGTTGCATCGTTATTACAAAGCAATAACTTATCGAATACATTTAGACAATTTGGTAATTTTAAAATTGATTATAAGTTGCATTTTTTACCTGAAGTTACTGCTACTTTTTTGGTAGGTTTCGATAAATCTTCTCAAGAAGGTTCTTTCTTTAACCCTTTAAATAGTGCTGCTAATTATACAGACTTATTTATTGGTGGAGAAGGTCAATTCTTAAATGAATTTAACAATGAAAACTTAGATGCCTATTTAAATTATAATAAAACATTTGGTAAAGTTAAATTAGATGCAATGGTTGGTTACAACTATCAATCTTTTAATAGCTCTGGAAACAGTACAGGAAATTTAAGGAATCCAAATGATGTTGGTTATACAACCTACACAAACACTCCTGTGGTGTTAGTTGGTTTTATTGGACGAACAAACTTTACATTTAACGAAAAATATTTATTAACGTTAAATTACAGACGTGATGGAACATCTCGTTTTGGACCAGAAAACAGATGGGGAGACTTTGGAGGAGCTGCTTTAGCATGGAGAATAAGTGATGAAGACTTTATGAAAGATAATAAAGTGTTCTCTGACTTAAAACTAAGAGCTAGTTATGGTTTAAACGGACAACAAGAAGGAATTAGTGGTGATTTATATTTAGACAGGTATCGTTTTGGTAACCAAGGCTCTGGATATATTTTTGGAGGAAACCCTATCCTTTCTACCATTCCATCAGAACGTAGTAACTTACGTTGGGAAGATGTAGCAACTATAGAAGTTGGTGTTGATTTTGGATTATTCGATAATAAAATTACAGGTTCTATTAATGCATTCCAAAAAAATTCAACAAACTTAATTTCTGACGCTCCTGTTGCTGATGGTTCTAACTTTACCAATAGAGTACTTCAAAATATTGGAGACTTACAAGTAAATGGTTTAGAATTTTCTATTAACACAGATGTTATCAGATCTGAAGAAATGAATTGGAACTTTAATTTTAATGCTACCTACTTAGACAGACAAATTAAAGAGTTGGCCTTAGGCCAGGATATTACTGTTGGAGGTATTAGTGGAGGAACTGGAAACTTCATACAACTATTTAGAGAAGGTTTTGCTCCAAATTCATTCTTTGTTTTTAAACAATTATATGATACAGCAGGAAAACCAATTGAAGGAGCATATGCAGATTTAAATGGAGATGGAATAATTAATACACAAGACAGATATCTAAAAGGTAATCCTCAGGGAGATTTTACTTTTGGTTTCCAATCTAACTTTAATTATAAAAATTTCGATTTAGCATTTAACTTAAGAGCTAGTGTTGGGAATTATGTATATAATAATGTTAACTCTAGTTCAGCACAATATGATTTATTACAAGATAATGCAGTATTAGGAAATATTCCGACCTCTGTCTTAGATACAGATTTTAACAGTACATCAGATGTTATTATTTCTGATTATTACTTAGAAAATGCTTCTTTCTTAAGAATGGATAATATTACTTTAGGATATACTTTTGACAAACCTGTAAAGAAATTTGCATCAAATAGCATCCGTATTTGGGCTGGTATGCAAAATGTATTTTTATTAACTAACTATTCTGGGTTAGATCCAGAACTAGGAAGTGGTGGAATAGATAACACAAGTTACCCAAGACCAAGAACTTTCTTGGTAGGAGCAAATATTAAATTTTAATAAATAATTAATGATGAAAAGAGTTCTTAAAATAGACAAGATTACCACCTTATTTATGGTGTTAATAATTGCGCTTTCTTCTTGTACGAGTGATTTAGACATCACACCACAAGATGATCAAGATTTATTAGGTGAAGATTTTTTTGCAAATGAAACATCTTATAAAGAGTTACTAGCAGGAGTTTATGCAAATCTATCGTTAACAGGCGTAGATGGTGCAGGTTCTTCTAACATAGATGGGCTAGATGCAGGTACAAGTCAGTTTGGTAGAGTATTACTTTATTTACAAACACTTTCGGCAGATCAAATGATTTGGTCTTATGAAAATGATCCTGGAACACGCGAAATTCAACGTAATATTTGGAATGCAGATGACCCTATAATTTTAGGAATGTTTGGTAGAAGTCATGTAACTATAGCATTTGCAAATAATTTCTTAAGAGAAACTACGGATGCTAAATTAGACGAGAGAAATGTTTCTGCAGCTACTAGAGCAGAAATTATTACTTATAGAGCTGAAGCTAGGTTGTTAAGAGCAATGTCTTATTACTACATGATGGACCTTTATGGTCAAGCAAACTTCTTAACAGAAGACAACGTAATTAATGAGCAATCTGAAGTTTACAATAGAACACAATTATTCGATTTTATAGAAGAAGAATTAATGGCTATAGAATCTGATTTAGTAGAACCAATGGCTGTAGAGCATGGTAGAGCTAGTAAAGGTGTTGCTTGGATGATTTTAGCTAAAATCTATTTAAACGCAGAAGTATACACAGGTCAAAATAAATATACAGAATGTATTGATTACTGTAACAAAATTATTAATGGTGGTTATACTTTAGCTGATAATTATTTGCATAACTTCATGGCAGATAATAACACTAACTCAGCTTCAAATGAAATTATATTCCCTTTAATTTCAGATGGAACATTTACGCAAAACTATGGCCCTACTACAGTAATGATAAATGGTTCTGTGGGTAGTATTGAATCTAATGGTGCTGCTTTAGGTGTTGGCGCTGGTGGATGGGGTGGTGCTCTAAGAATTAGAAAGCAATTAGCTTTATTATTCGAAGAAAGCATTTTTAACAGCGATACGAGAAATACTATTATCTCTAATGAAAGAGGAATAGAAATTACAGATATCTCAGACAGAGACCAAGGGTATATCATAGAAAAATATTCTAACGCAACTTCAACAGGAAGTTTTGGTGTAGATCAAACTTTTGTTGATACAGACTTTCCTTTATTTAGGTTAGCAGATGTTTATTTAATGTATGCAGAAGCTCATTTAAGAGGTGGTTCTGGTGCAAATGAAGCAAATGTTGCAGCTTACATAAATTCTTTACGAAGTAGAGCTAATAACCCACAAAATAACTTAACCATGTCAGATATTAATCTAAACTTCATTTTAGATGAAAGATCTAGGGAATTACATTGGGAAGCTCATAGAAGACAAGATCTTGTAAGATTTGGTTTATTTACAGGAGGAGCATATAATTGGGTGTGGAAAGGTAATGGAACAAATGGAATTGCATTGCCAAATCATTTAAATCTTTACCCAGTTCCGTCTGCGAGTTTAGCTTCTAACCCAAATTTAACTCAGAATCCTGGGTATTAATTTTAAATAAATTACAAATGATGAAAAATATAAAAAGATTTTCAGCAATATCATTTATTGGACTATTCATGTTAATTTTCAATTCTTGTGATGATAATTCTGAATTATTTACCATAACAAATCCTACGCCTCCTGTATTGGCAGAACTAGGTTTTACAGATATCGAATTAGATGCAGTTAATACAAATAATCCCGCTATAAACCTGAATTGGATGGAAGCTGATTATGGACAACAAGCATCTATAAATTATGCTATAGAATTCGCAAACGATGAAGCATTTACCACGCCTGTTGTTGCAGCAGCCGTAACTGGTATTACTTCAATAACACTTTCAGTTAGCGAAATTAATACAGCTGCTGGTAATGCAGGTTTAAACCCTTTTGAGTGGGCTTCTTTATATGTTAGAATAGTTTCTTCTTTAGGATCACAAAATTCTGAACTATCAACTTCAAATACAATTCAATTTAGAGTATACCCATATTTTAACTATACTTTTAATGATTACTATTTAGTTGGAGATGCAACAGCACCAGGTTGGAATAACAACAACAACAATCCTGTGCTTTTTAGAGATGAAAATGACAGCAACTTGTTTTATTATACAGGGAAGTTTGCAGGAAATGGTCACTTTAAAGTTTTAACCACTAAAGGTTTATGGCAGCCTCAATATGGAACAGATAATGCTTCTAAAAATCCAGACGGTACATCCTCAGGTGAAGTTGGAGTAAATTTAGGTAGTGGATCAGATCCAGAACGTTTTCCTTATGCAGGAGGAGATGGAATACCAGAAGGTTTCTATACATTTAAAATAAACTTTGCTAGTAATACATTTTCTTTTGAAAGCTTTGATGCATCAGGAAGTACAAGTCCAGGCTCTCTAACATTACAAGGATCTAGTACTGCCAATATAAGTATGAACCAATTGTCTTTTGATGGACATTTATGGTTTGCTAATAGTGTAAGGTTAACACCTGGAGAAGTTTCTTTTGTAACCGATGGTGGTGCAAACTGGGGTAGCAATTCATCATTTTCTGGAATAGCATCAAGTGGAGGTAGTGCAATACCTGTTATTGTAGAAGACGATTACGATGTTTGGTTTAACGACTTAACAGGACGTTATATCTTAATTCCTTTAAACTTATAATTAATAAAACTTTAAAAAAATGAAAAAATATTTAAAAAGAGTTAGTTACCTCTTGCTTTCATTAACCCTTTTATTAGGTGCTTGTGAAATAGAGGATAGCTTAACCTTAACAAGTCCGGATGCCGCTTTTACGCTAGACACACCAGGTATAAGTAGTGTTTATTTAAATTTTGCTTTACCAACAAATCCTGCCTTTACAATTTCATGGCAAGATGAATTAAATGTAAGTCCAGATTATACTGTAGAAATGGCTACAGATGCAGATTTTACAAGTCCAGTAACTTTAGGAACTACTACAAATAGTAACTTTTCTTTATCAGTAGATAATTTAAACAATGCTATACATAATGCTGGTGTAGCAAGCTTTAGAGATATTGCTATTTACATGAGAGTTCAGTCTGGTGGTAATACTACAAATACAGTACTAATGTTGGTAACAACATACCCTGTAGATGCTCCAACTTTTACTAGTATAGAAAATGGAGATGCTTTTGTTTTAAGCCTAGATAATAATGATTTAGAAGCTGTAAACGTAACTTGGAACGATCCAATTTTAGATTCTACACTTCCTATTGAAATAGATTATGTACTAGAAGCAGCAACTCCAAATACTTCTTTTGCAACTCCTATTGAAGTAGGTACTGTTAGTAATATGAACGCTATTTCATTAACAAACGCTCAATTGAATGCTATTGGTATACAATCAGGTATTGCTGTAGATGCATCTGGAGATGTTGAAATGAGATTAATCTCTACAATTACAGATAGTGCTTCTGGTACTATTTTAGAGAGAATTTCAGAAACTGTAACTATTAAAGTTACTACTTATTTAACGGTATTAGATTTATCTACTACCTGGGGAATTGTAGGTTCTGCAGCAAACAACTGGGGCGCAACTCCAGATTTACCTTTCTTTAAAACAGACGTGGATGGAGTTTTAGTTGCTTATGTAAACTTAATTGATGGTGAGTTTAAATTTAGAGAAAATAATGACTGGGGTAACAACTTAGGTAGCGACAGTGCTACTGGAGGTGCAGTAACTTCTAATGGTGGAAATATTCCAGTTAGTGCAGGTTCTTACAAAATAGGTTTAGATTTAAACAACATGACCTATTCAATAGAAAATTTTTCTTTAGGTATTGTTGGGGGTGCTTACAACAATTGGGGGGCAACTCCAGATTTTATGTTAGAGTATGACCCTTATTCAGATGTATTTAGAGGTTTAGTTACACTAATTGATGGTGAAATGAAATTCAGATTAAACAATGACTGGGGTAATAACTGGGGTGATGATGGTAATGATGGTACCTTAGATCCAGGTGGCGCAAATATTGTAGTTACTGCAGGTACCTATTTTGCTACAGTAAACATGAACGACTTAAGTTATACTTTAGAACCAGTTGAAAATGTATGGGGTCTTGTTGGTGGAGCATATAATGACTGGGGCGCAACTGCTGATGCTCAGTTTAAAAGAGATTGGTCTAAACCTTTTAATGATGTTTGGATTCTAGAAAATGTAACGTTAATAGACGGCGAATACAAATTCAGAGCAAATAATGATTGGGGAACTAACTATGGAGATTCTGACGGTGATGGAGTACTAGAATTAAATGGTGGTAATTTAAATACTACTGCTGGTACTTACTCTTTTGTGTTAGATTTCTCTAACCCAGATGCACCAACTTACACTAAAAATTAATTTTTTATATTATTTATATAAGAGCTATCTAAAAAGATAGCTCTTATTTTTTAATACAGTTTTTATGAAAAAAAATATTTTTTACCTCTTTTTATTTATTTCTACTTTTATTTTAGGTCAACAACAAAACGTTACTTTTAATATAACTCCATCTACTTTTAATGAAGATGAGGAAATTACAATAACTGTTTCTAATATAGATATTTCTACTTGGGGTGTTTCTGATGTTTACTTATGGGCATGGTCTTTCGACTCAAACTTTGAAAACATTGCAGATTCTCCAACTAATGGGAGCTGGACAAATTCTAATGAAGCTCAAAAACTAACTAATAATGGAGATGATACCTATAGTATTTCTTTAACCCCTACTTCATTTTACAATAGAACTAATATTGGTAGAATTGGTTTTTTAGTAAAAGCAAAAAATGGAGAAGGAGATAAAAAATCTCAAGATCAATTATATGATGTTGGTAAATTTCAAATTACGCTAACAGCCCCATTAAATACAACATCCATAATAGACAGTGGTGATAGTTTTCAAATTTCTGCAACAACGTCGATTTTTGCTGACTTTAATTTAAAAGCTAATGGAACTTCTATAGACCAACAAACAAATAGTATTTCTTACAGCTACAACACAACACTTACAGAAAACACGCAATTTATTTTAGAAGCAAATAATAATGGAAGTATAAAAACTAAAGAATTTCGTGTTGTTGTGAAACCTACAGTTACAGAAGCAAGTCTTCCAGCTAATTTAAAAGATGGTTTAACTATTAACCCAACAGATAAAACTAAAGCCACTTTAGTATTACACGCTCCTAACAAAGAATTTGTGCATGTCATAGGAGATTTTAATAATTGGGAAATAAATAACGATTACTTACTAAAAAAAGATAGCTCAAAAGACCGTTTTTGGATTGAATTAACAAACTTAAATCCGGAAACAAACCATATGTATCAATATTTAGTAGATGCAAAAATTAGAATTGCAGACCCATATTCTACACAAATCTTAGACCCATATCAAGACTCAAGTATCGAAGAAACAACATACTCTAATCTTCCTGACTATCCTTCTGAGTATACAACACATGCAGTATCTTTTTTTAAAACGGGAGAAGAAGCATATGTATGGCAAACTAGCAACTTTACAAAACCAGCAAAAACAGATTTAGTTATTTATGAATTGCTAATTAGAGATTTTGACGAATTACATAGTTTTGATGCTGTAAAAGCAAGACTAGATTATTTACAAGAACTAGGAATTAATGCTATAGAATTTATGCCAATAAATGAATTTGATGCTAATCTTTCTTGGGGTTATAACCCTTCATTTCATATGGCTGTAGATAAATACTATGGTACTAGAAGAGCGTTTAAACAATTGGTAGACGAATGTCATAGAAGAAGTATTGCTGTTATTTTAGATGTAGTTTATAATCATGCAACAGGACAAAACCCTTTTTACAGGTTATACAATACGGATAATGGAGGATATCAAGGACAAGCGAGTTCAGATAGTCCTTTTTTTAACGAGGTTGCCAGACATAGCTACAGCGTGTTTTATGATTTTAATCACCAAAAACAAGGGGTAAAAGATTATGTAAAAAGAACAACCCAATACCTTATTGAAGAATATAAAGTTGATGGTTTCAGATGGGATTTAACAAAAGGTTTTACTCAAAATTGTTTGGATGATAGTGGTTGTACGAACTCTGAACAAACAGATAGAGTTGAAGTACTAAAAGAATATGCAGATTATCAATGGGAAATTGACCCTGATTTCTACATCATATTTGAACATTTAGGTCCAAATTCTGAAGAAACCAAATGGGTAAACTATAGGTTAAACGAAGGTAAAGGAATTATGGTTTGGGGCAACCAACATGGCAGTTACACTAACGCAACTATTGCTAATAATGCCGGAAATGCCTCTAATTTTGATTGGATCTCATATAAAAAAAGAGGATGGTCTGTACCTGCTAATGTAAGTTATATGGAGAGCCATGATGAAGAAAGACTAATGTACTCTTCACTAACAAGAGGAAACAACAATGGTTCTTATGATATTAAAACAAGATCCATAGCATTAGATAGAATGGAATTAGCGGGTGCATTTTACTTTACCATTCCTGGACCAAAAATGATATGGCAATTTGGTGAGTTAGGGTACGATATTTCTATAAACCAAAATGGAAGAACAGGAAACAAACCTATTTTGTGGAATTATTTTGACAATCCTGATAGAAAATCCATCTATAACACTTGGAATAAACTAATACAATTAAAATTGAAATACAATATCTTTAAAAGCGATGATTTTTCTATTGATGCTTCGAATTCGAATGGTTTAAAAAAGATTCAACTATCAGATAGTTCTGATCCAGACCTTCAACACGTTACTATTGTTGGTAATTTTAGTTTAACAAATCAGAATATAAATCCTGTTTTTCAAGAAACAGGAACTTGGTATGATTTATTAAATGAGAATGAAGTATTGGAAGTTACAAACACAAATACTCTAATAAATTTAAATCCTGGAGAATTTAAAGTATATGGGAATAAAGCAACTACTTTAGGTACTAAAGAATTATTTTTAGAAGATGCTGTTTATTTATACCCAAACCCTTCTAAAAATACTTTTCAGGTTTCAATAGAGACCTCTAGTCTTATCATTTATGACATAAAAGGAAAAAAAATAAAAGAATACAAAGGGTCTTTTGAAAAAAATAAACAATTTTCAGTTACAGATTTACAAAAGGGAGTATACCTAGTAATTGCTAATACTACAAAGGGAAAGTCTTTGAATAAATTAATCGTTGAATAATTAACAATTATATTTAATTACAATTAAAAGAGCTACATTATAGTAGCTCTTTTAATTTTTCTAAAGTATAATCAATTTCTTTTGTGGTAGTATATTTAGAAAGGGAAAACCGGACTGAAGTAGTTTTTGTCTGTTCCTCTAGCAGTAATGCTGTTAAAACATGAGAACCTACACTACTCCCACTCTGGCAAGCAGAACCTCCAGAAACTGCAATACCTGCCATATCTAATGTAAAAAGCAACATATCGTTCTGAACCGGAAATCTAACATTTAAAATAGTATATGAACTATTTTCAAAAACATCTGAATCTCCATTAAACGCTATAGAAGAATTAATTTCTAATAATCCTTTTATAAAATATTCTTTTACGTTTTCTATATATATTCTATCTAAACTTAAATTAGTATATGCGTTTTCTAAAGCTTTATCCATACCTATAATTGCATGTACGTTTTCTGTACTAGATCTAGCACCTCTTTCTTGATCTCCTCCATGAAACATGGGTAAAATACCAGTACCTTTTTTAAAATAAGCAAAACCTACTCCTTTTGGTCCATGAAACTTGTGTGCACTTGCTACAATAAAATCTACCTCTACTT
This sequence comes from Polaribacter sp., assembly GCA_039768135.1. Taxonomy (GTDB): domain Bacteria; phylum Bacteroidota; class Bacteroidia; order Flavobacteriales; family Flavobacteriaceae; genus Polaribacter. The sequence goes on along the minus strand of JBDNBB010000127.1, from coordinate 4,327 downwards.
TCAATAAGTCTAAATTATAATGTCCTATAGTTTGTACAGTATCTGAATGAAAATAAGCGTTGTTTGAAGCACAAAGAGCACTTACCTTTTCTAGGGGTAGAATTGTACCAATTTCATTATTAATATGCATTAAACTTACCAAAACTTTGTCTCTTGTTTCAAGTAATAAAGATTCTAAATGATTTAAATCAACAACACCGTTCTCTTTAACATTTACAAAGCGTAACGTAATATTTTTTGATTGCTCTAAATACTCGCATGTGTGCAATACAGCATGATGTTCTATTTTAGAAGTAATAATAGTTTGTACGCCTAAATTAAGGACTGCGTTTTTTAAAATTAAATTGTCTGCTTCTGTACCTCCAGCAGTAAAAACAATTTCACTAGCAGTTACATTAAAGTGTTTTGCAATATTTTTTCTTGCAGTTTCTACCACAGACTTTGCCTTTCTTCCTTGCTGATGAATAGAAGAAGGGTTTCCAGAAACTTCTTGCATACTTTTATACATTGTTTCTAAAACAGTATCATCTATTTTTGTAGTTGCTGCATTATCTAAATAAATGGAATTCATAGTACAAAAATACAATTAATTCGTGTTCTGATAAACATAAACTTCTGTAGCACCAAGTCCATATTTTTTATAAGATGCATCGTAATATTTTAACGGGTATCTATTTAATAGACTAATTAACTCTGCTTTTAACACCCCTTCTCCTACTCCGTGAATAAAAACAAGCTTAGAAATTCTTTTTGAGATTGCATACTCAATCTTTCTTTTTGCTGTTGAGAGTTGAAGGTTCAACATATCATAATTATCTAAGCCCCTAGTTGATTTTACAAGTTGATTAATGTGTAAATCGACTTCTAAAATAACCTCGTTTTTAGTTTTGGTAAACAAATTTTTTGGGGGTCTAGTATCGGTAATTTTTTCTTTTAAAAGTGGATTATTAATATCAGAAAATTTAGACAATTCGTGTTGATCTTCTTCTATTTTAACCAACTCTCTTTTAGAAAACTTAAAAAGCATACCATCCTCTGCTTCAATAGTTATCGAATCTCCATGAATAGCGATTACAACACCTTTTAAAACAGCATCTAAAACAGCAACTTTGTTTCCAATTTCTAAACGCATTCTTAACTGTACCTTAAATTAAAAAAATTATATTAAGTGGTATTTTTGCTGTAAAAATAACTAATGATATTGAAGGCTTCTACTGTTTCTGCAAAAAATTTCTTAATAAACGCATCAAAAAAAAAGACAATTTTTAAAGAAAGGAAAGAAGTTTTATTAAAAATAGCAGAAGAAATCACGGCTGATTTTTTAAAAAAAAGTACTATAAATATTAACTTTATTGGTAAAAACAATGCTAGAACAAGTCAAATATGCCAAGTATGGGCATTCTTAGCATCAAAAAAATTCCAACTTCCTATTCATTCTTTTTCAGGAGGAATAGAGGTTACTTCGTTTCATAGAAATACAATTAAAGTGTTACAGAAATCAGGGTTTCACTTTCAATTAGATAACTTTTCTCATCAAAACCCAAAATATAGTATCTCTTACAATAATGAAAAAACAACAATTCTAGTTTTTTCTAAACATTATGATAATGCTATCAACAAAGAACCTTTTATAGCTATTACAACATGTGACAAAAGCTTGAATCAATTCATAACTAATAGATCATTTACCAATGAATACCACTTACCATATTTTGATTTAAAAACCATAGATGGATCAGTAAACCAAGAAGAAAAATATGAGGCAATCAATCAACAAATTGCAAGTGAAATGTATTTTTTATTTTCAACAATAAAAAAAGTCTCTCTTAAAAGTAACAGCGATTACTAATCAACCATCTAGAATTTCTTTTAAAGTTAAAATCTATATGAAAAATTAGTTCATGAGTATTAAAGTTACCTCCAAATGCTTCAAATTTGTGATCATATGCATAACCAATTCTAAACTTTTCTTTAACAATTATAGCAAATAGTGCACTTAATGAATTTTCATGTCTATAAGAAACACCAAACTCTAGTTGATCTCTTATAAAAATGTTTGTATTTACATCTACTGACAACGGCTCGTTTTTAGTATACCTTACTATTGATGAAGGCTTTACAACAACTTTCTCTGAAAGTTTATATAGAAATCCAGTTGATAGAAAATAGTTTGGATTTTTTGACAAACGATTTTCTTTAAAATTATCTTGTATGTAGAATTGAGGAGTTTCAAGAATATAAGGAATAGAAAAACCTAAATAAAATTTCTTATTGTAAAAAAAAGCTCCAAAACCAATGTTAGGATATTCTCCTGTTATAGACGCATTACTATTATTGTCTGGAGTAATTCCATTAGATAAATCATTATTAAACAAAGTTATACCTCCTTTAAGTCCTAGAGAAAGTCTACTATTTTTTGAAGTAATTAATGAATATGAAAAATCTAGATTAATGTTATTTGTTTTAGATAACCCTATCTGATCGTTAACAAAAGTAACTCCTAAACCTAAACCTCTTCTAGTTCTACCATTTACAGAAAATGTTCTAGTAGTTGGTGCTCCTTCTAAGCCAACCCACTGTTCTCTAGACAAAATAGATATACTTAACTCTGCTCTTGCTCCTACATAAGCAGGATTTATAATTTGCATATTATATAAATACTGTGTGTAATTAGGTAATTGTTGCGCATTACTTAAGCTACCTAAAAATAATAGTATTGCAAAAAGGAGTTGCTTACTAAATTTTATTCTTAAGATAAAGGATTTTATATTTCTCATTATCTTATTAATTGTATAAAGTTAGACTTAGGTTTAGCTACACCATCATTATAATCTAAAGTATAAAAATAAACACCCGTAGAAACAGGCTCTCCTTTATAAGTTCCATCCCACCAAGAAGGATTTCCATTACCATTGTTACTGTAATTAAAAACTTCATTTCCTAAACGATTTACAATAACCAATCTAAAGTTTGGATAATCTTCTACAATACCAGAAATTTTAAAAACGTCACTTACTCCATCTCCATTTGGCGAAAATAAATTAGGGTAATCATTGTCTTTAATAGTACCTACACCTCTTGGCATTGTTGTATTTGAAATATTATCTAAATTGGTTGTGGTTTGCAAAAACAGTTGTTCTGTATCTTCATTTAACCTGTCATCTATTGTAATCACATTTTGACTTATAATGGATCTAAATGCAGGAATACTTGTTAGGATATTAATAGGTTCGTAATCTTCTGTAGCAAATGTAGTATCATCAATAGTTTCTATAATAATATTTATAGGCAAATAATTCTGCATAGGTTCAGAATTAGCATTCAACAAAGTAATCGTAAATTCTAAAATGGCACCTTCTTCTACAATAGGATTTGTAATTTCTACAAATGGATTAGGATCAACATCTACAATAATAGCTACTTTTTGTAAATCTTGAACACCAACATTATTGCTTGTAACAACACCTATAACCTCTAAATTTTCTTCATCTAATTCGTTTAAATTATCCAAATTAGAACGTATTGAAAAAGAAACTTGAGTATTGGCATTATTAGGATCTACTGTACCATCAATAACTACAACTTCAGAAATTGATGTGTAATCATTTGGACTTGTAGCTAAATCATCATTTGTATTAATATTTATTGCAATTGGGGTTGATGATGGGTTACTAATGGAAATTGTATGGACTAAATCTATACCTTCATCTTCTATAGAATCATCCATAGTAATTGATGGTAGATCATCATTATCTAGTATAGTACCAATACCTGTTATCTTTGTGTTTTCTGTATTGTTTGAAGTTATAGTTCCTATTAATGAGAATAATTCTGATAGTTCTGCAATAATATCTTCTAAAGAATTTACCGAAAACTGAGCTGTATTTGTAAAAGGCTGTATTATAAAATCTATATTATTAATAGCTGTAAAATCAAAAGGTGAGTTTGCTACTTCAAATTGAGTAGTAGTTGCTGTTCCGTTTTCTGTAGAAAAATTTATTTCAATAGGGGTTGCACTTTCAATTAAAATAGAATTATCTCTTTTAGTTACTAAGGTTAATATAAAATCGAAAGTATTGCCTTCTGTTTCAAAAACATCATTAATTAGAATTTCAATGGCTATAATTTCTCTCCAATCTCGTTCTTCTGTGTCTATATTATCTGCATTAGGAAAACTTAATGGAGTCTGACTATTTGTTGGGTTAATTGCTGTATCATCATTATCAAAAGCGTCATCCAAACCATCATTATCTGCGTCAGTATTTGAGGTTACAATTTCTGGAGTTCCATCTGCATCTGCATCCCATCCTTCAATAAAATCTTCACG
>JBDNBB010000126.1:0-36525 GCA_039768135.1 Polaribacter sp. | reverse complement strand
ATAGCATGCAACTGTACAATAAGTTAAGCGCAAAAGAACGCGCAGAATTAATTGATAAAGCTGGTAAAGACAGACTTACCATTTCTTTTTATCAATATCATCAAATTAAAAACCCACAAATCTTAAGAGACAAGTTATTTCTAGAATGGAATGCTTTAGATGTTTTAGGAAGAATTTACGTTTCTTACGAAGGCATTAATGCTCAACTTTCTGTGCCTTCAGAAAATTTTTATGCTTTAAAAGATCAATTAGATAGCATTAGTTTTCTAAAAGATATTCGTTTAAATGTAGCTGTAGAACAAGACAATAAATCGTTTTTAAAACTAAAAGTTAAAGTTAGAAATAAAATTGTTGCTGATGGTTTGAACGATGATACGTTTGATGTTACAAATAAAGGTGTGCATTTAAATGCCAAAGAGTTTAACGGAATGTTGGCAAACCCAGATACGGTTTGTGTAGATATGCGAAATCATTACGAAAGTGAAATTGGGCATTTTGATGGAGCTGTAACTCCAGATGTAGATACCTTTCGCGATTCGTTAGATATTATAGAACAAGACTTAAAAGACAACAAAGAAGATAAAAACCTATTGATGTATTGTACAGGAGGTATTCGTTGTGAGAAAGCCTCTGCATACTATAAACACAAAGGATTTAAAAATGTGTTTCAGTTAGAAGGTGGTATTATAGAATACACACGTCAAGTAAACGAAGAAGGCATAGAAAATAAATTTATTGGTAAAAATTTTGTGTTCGATCATAGAAGAGCAGAGAAAATTACAGATGATGTTATAGCCAATTGCCATCAATGTGGAAAACCTTGTGATACGCATACCAATTGTGCCAACGAAGCTTGTCATTTATTATTTATTCAATGTGATGAATGTTCTGAAAAGATGGAAAACACCTGTTCTACAGATTGTCAAGAAATAATTCAATTATCTTTTGAGGAACAAAAAGAACTTCGAAAAGGCAAACACGCGAGTAATAAAATTTTTAAGAAAGGGAGAAGTGAGGTTTTGAGGTTTAAGAAATAAAAGTACTTATTTAAGTTCTTTTCTCTATATTTGTAATATGGAAACAGTAAATTACACAGATTTTCGCTCTAATCTAAAACATTGGTTCGATAAAGTTTTTAATGATGTGAGCGATATTGTCATTAAAAGAAAAGGAGGTAAAGACCTTGTCTTAATCTCTTTAGATGAATATAATTCTCTAAAAGAAACCACTTATTTATTAACGGGAAAAAACAGAGATGTTTTGTTAGATTCTATTAAAGAGTTAGAAGCTGGTAATGGAATAGAAAAAGAGATGATCCAATAAATGAAGTTAACTTGGGCCACTGCTTCTTGGAACGATTATTTATATTGGCAAAAAGTTGATAAAAAACTCCTAAAACGAATTAATGAATTAATTAAAAGTGCCATTAGAACACCTTTTGAAGGAATTGGGAAACCAGAAGCATTAAAAGGAGATTTACAAGGTTACTGGTCTAGAAGAATAACTTCAGAACATAGATTGGTTTATAAATATGAGAACGAACAGTTATTTATTGCTGCTTGTCGTTATCATTATGGTAAATAAAAATCTTTAAAATAAGTGAGTCAAGTTTTGAAGTTTAAGAATTAAGTTAATCTAACTTATAGCATTAAAATTAAGGTAAAATAAATGTTTTACTATCCGAAATTAAAAAATCTGTAAAGGAGTTATTTCTTTTTGATAATATAAAGAAGCATTTAAAAGAGTAATTTTTATTTCTGTAATTTTGAGATTTATTGACTAATTTCTCGTTTAATAAATTAGAAAAATTATCCGAGTTATTAATAGAGTTTTTTGTGGTATAAGAAAATAGTGTTCTTTATCTTATAATGGTCACTCTTTCATGTCGTCTATATTATTAAATTTTTTAGGTGTAATTTCAGTCAGAAATTTTTTGTACCGTTAAAAAAGGGATTATTTTTCTCTTAAGCATAGGTTTGTTGTCTTTCCAATCTTCACCTTTTAAATAAATGGGAGTTTATACCTGAAAGAAACAAAAAGAATCAATTTCTTAAACTACATTTGTTCTAGATTTGAATAAAAAACTAGTGCTGATAACTTTAGTTTTGCTATTTTTTCATTCTTTAAGAATACGTATATTTACGAAATAGATAAGATTGGGTGCAAACATTGTATAAGCCTGATTATCAAATTATGAATCATACGTTTTCTAGCAAATCAGCCTATTATTAAGGTACTTATTTACTAAGTAGTATTAGTAAAAGCTAAAAACGGATAAAAATATATTTTACATGGCATGTGGAAGTTGTGGTACAGCAGAAAATGGAGTACCAAGAGGTTGTAAAAGTAATGGTAATTGTGGCACAGGAACTTGTGGAAGTGGAAGCGAAAAACTAGCCGTTTTCGATTGGCTCTCGAATATGAAATTACCAAGTGGTCAAGAGCGTTTCAATATTTTTGAAGTCCGTTTTAAAAACGGAAGAAAACACTTTTATAAAAATGTAGATAATTTACCCTTAACTATGGGCGATATTATTGCAGTAGAGGGTTCTCCAGGTCATGATATTGGGACCATTTCTTTAGCAGGTGAATTGGTAAAAGTGCAAATGAAAAAACGCAAAATTACTGAAGATCATGAAGATGTTAAGAAAATATATAGAAAAGCTACTCAAAGAGATATAGACGTTTGGCAAGCTGCTAGAGCCAAAGAAGAAGAAACGCAAAGAAGAGGTAGAGAAATTTTAGGAAAGCTTGGTTTACAAATGAAACTCTCTGATGTAGAATATCAAGGAGATGGAAATAAAGCAACTTTTTACTACACAGCAGATGCAAGAGTAGATTTTAGACAGTTAATTAGAGATTTAGCTGGTGCGTTTTCTATTAGAGTAGAAATGAAACAAGTGGGTGCTAGACAAGAAGCTGCAAGGTTAGGTGGTGTTGGTTCTTGTGGGAGAGAATTATGCTGTTCTACTTGGTTAACAGATTTTAGAAAAGTAAGTACATCTGCAGCAAGGTATCAACAATTATCTTTAAACCCACTAAAATTAGCAGGCCAATGTGGTAAATTAAAATGCTGTTTAAATTTTGAATTAGATACCTATTTAGATGCGTTAAAATCTTTTCCAAAACAAGACCTTGTTTTAAAAACAGAAAAGGGTGATGCTGTTTTTGTTAAAATGGATATTTTTAAAAAGTATCTCTGGTATACTTATAAAGAAGAGCGTTTTAAATGGTTTCGTTTAACACTAGATCAGGTACAAGAGATCATAGAGCTAAATAAAAATAATGAGAAATCTGTTTCTTTAGAAGAATATGAGTCTGATGTAGAAATTGTTGAAAAAGTAAGTTTTGAAGATGCTGTTGGACAAGATAGTTTAACACGTTTTGATGCGCCTAAATCAAGTAACAGAAGAAGAAATAACAGGAATAAGAGAAATAAAAAACCTGTTACTGCAACTGCTGAAAAAACTTCGAATCAAAATAAAAATAATTCACAGAAAAGAAAGCCTAGAAATAACCCCAACCAAAATAACCCAAAAGCGGAAGGAGCCAAGCCAAATAAACCAAGAAGAAATAATAGAAATAGAAAAAACAACAAAAATCAAAATGGGAATAGTGCTAAAGAAAACTCATAAATTCTTTATTTTATTTCTAATTACTGTTCTGTATAGTTGCAACTCTAATATTGAGTTTACAGAATACAATACATTGCAAAATAGTAATTGGAAATCTCATGAGAAAGTCTCATTTATTTTTGAGGTGACAGATACTATTAAAGCAAAAAATTTGTTTATTAATATTAGAAATAACAATAACTATCCATTTAGTAATTTATATGTTATAACTGAGTTAAAAACTCCAAATGGAGACCAAATTATAGATACTTTACACTATGCAATGACAGATGCTAAAGGAAAATTTTTAGGAAATGGCTTTGCAAACCTAATAGAAAATAAACTCTTTTATAAAGAACAAATAAAATTTGCAACCCCTGGAGAATATCAATTTAATATTCGACATGCAATGCGAAAAAATGGCCAAATAATTCCTTTAGCTCAGTTAGAAGGGATACAAGATATTGGTTTTAGTATCGAAAAATAGTATAAAATGATAAAGGAAAAGATAAGTTTTAGAAAATATATTATCTGGTTTTGGGCACTCATTTTAGGAGGAGTTTTAATTTTGGTAGGTTTGTTTTTTACAGCCTCTGTAGGAGGTTTTGGAGCTTTGCCAACCTTTGAAGAATTAGAAAACCCACAAACCAATCTAGCTACTGAGGTAATTTCTTCAGATGGAGTTACCATTGGTAAATACGCAACAGAAAATAGAACACCTATTGCATTTAAAGAACTTCCAGCAAATTTAGTACAAGCTTTTATAGCTACAGAAGATGAGCGTTTTTATGAACACTCAGGAATTGATTTTAAAGGTTTTGCGAGAGCAGTTATTAAATTGGGTAGAGATGGTGGAGCAAGTACCATTACTCAGCAACTAGCAAAAAATCTATTTACTAAGAAAGCCTCTAGTAATGTTTTTAGAAGAATAATTCAAAAAGTGAAAGAGTGGGTTGTAGCAGTTAAGTTAGAAAGGCAATATACCAAAGAGGAAATTATAGCCATGTATTTAAATACTCAAGATTTTATATTTAACGCTGTTGGAATAAGATCTGCAGCGAGAATATATTTTGGGAAAGAGGCTATGGATTTAGACGTTCAAGAATCAGCTATTTTAGTGGCAATGTTAAAAAATCCAAGACAATATAATCCAAAGAGAAAAATATCAAAAAATAAATCGTTACGTAGAAGAAATGTGGTGTTTGCCCAAATGGCTAAAAATGGTTTTATAACCAAAACAGAAAAAGATTCCTTACAAAAATTACCTTTAAAAATAAATTATACTCCAGAAAGTCATGATGAAGGATATGCTACTTATTTTAGAGCACACTTGCAAAAATTGATGCGTACTTGGGTAAAAAATAATCCAAAACCAAATGGAGAGGAATACAACATTTTTAAAGATGGCTTAAAAATTTATGTTACTATAGATTCTCGAATGCAAAAATATGCAGAAGAGGCAGTTACAGAACATATGGCTAATTTACAATCCTATTTTTTTAAAGAGCAAAAATACAATAGCACTGCTCCTTTTTACGATCTAGAAAAAGAGCAAATTGATAGAATTTATCAAAGAGCAAAAAGAAACTCAGATCGTTATAAGCGTTTAAAAGCTGTTGGAAAAACAACCAAAGAGATAAATAAAATATTTAGCACTAAGACAAAAATGAAAGTCTTTTCGTGGAAAGGGGTTAGAGATACTGTAATGTCTCCTAATGACTCTATTAAGTACTACAAACATTTTTTACGTTCTGGATTATTATCAATAACACCACAAACAGGTCATATAAAAGCCTGGGTTGGTGGTATTAATAATAAATTCTTTAAATACGATGCTGTAGCACAACAAAAAAGACAGGTAGGTTCAACATTTAAGCCATTTGTATATGCAACAGCTATTAACCAATTAAGAATGTCTCCTTGTGACAAATTACCAAACATACGCTATACCATACCTAAAGGTAAATATGGAATTCCAGAAGCTTGGACGCCAGATAATTCTTCAGAAAAATATGGAGGTATGCTTACTTTAAAAGAGGGTTTAGCAGGATCTATAAATACAATTTCAGCAAATTTAATAGATAAAGTAGCTCCAGAAAATGTTGTTCGTCTAGCAAAAGCTTCGGGGATAGAAACGAATATAAAAGCCAACCCATCTGTAGCTTTAGGTGCAGTAGACTTATCTTTATTAGAAATGGTAAGTGCCTATAGTACTTTTGCAAACAGAGGCTTACGAGTAAAACCAATGATTATCACTCGAATAGAAGACAAAAACGGTACAGTTTTAAAAGACTTTGTTTCTGAAACGCAAGAGGTACTGAGCGAAGAGTCTGCGTACGTAATTTTAAATCTATTAGAAGGAGTTACACAATCTGGTTCTGGTATAAGGTTAAGAACAGACTGGTCTTCAGGAGGTGGAGCTGTTACTGGGTTCCCTTATAATTTTACAAATCCTATTGCTGGTAAAACAGGAACAACTCAAAATCAATCTGATGGTTGGTTTATGGGTATTGTACCTAATTTAGCCACTGGTGTTTGGACAGGAGGTGAAGATAGAGCAACTCACTTTGCTGGTATTGCAAAAGGCCAAGGAGCTACAATGTCTCTCCCAACTTGGGCGCTTTTTATGAAAAAATGTTATGCAGATGAATCGTTAAACATTAGTATGGAAGAGTTTGAAAAACCAGAACAACTTACTATAGATATTAATTGTAATAAAATAGAGGAAGAGGATATACAGAAACTTCCAGAAGATGACACAGATTTTTAAGAATTTTTTAAAAATATTGCTATGATTAACAAAAAAGTAAAAAATGTACAAGAGGCTTTAAAAGGTGTAAAAGACAACATGACTTTAATGTTGGGTGGTTTTGGACTTTGCGGTATTCCTGAAAACGCCATTTCAGAATTAGTAAATTTAAATGTTAAAGACGTTACTTGTATATCTAATAATGCAGGCGTAGATGATTTTGGATTAGGTTTGTTGCTACAGAACAAACAAATAAAAAAAATGATTTCCTCTTATGTAGGAGAAAACGATGAGTTTGAGCGTCAAATGTTGTCTGGTGAACTAGAAGTAGAATTAACTCCACAAGGAACTTTAGCTGAAAAATGTAGGGCTGCACAAGCCGGATTTCCTGCTTTTTATACCCCTGCTGGCTATGGTACAGAAGTAGCTGAAGGTAAAGAAACAAGAGAATTCGGTGGTAAAATGTATGTTTTAGAGCCCGCTTTTAAAGCAGATTTTGCTTTTGTAAAAGCTTGGAAAGGAGATGCTGCAGGGAATTTAGTCTTTAAAGGGACATCTAGAAATTTTAATCCCAATATGTGTGGTGCAGCAATAATAACAGTTGTTGAGGTAGAAGAATTGGTAGAGGTTGGTGCTTTAGATCCTAACCATATTCACGTTCCGGGAATTTTTGTTCAGAGAATTTTTCAAGGGACTAATTATGAAAAGAGAATTGAGCAAAGAACAGTAAGACAAAAAAAGTAAGTATGGCTTTAGATAAAAATGGAATTGCAAAACGAATTGCGCAAGAAGTTCAAGATGGTTTTTATGTAAATCTAGGTATAGGTATACCAACTTTAGTCGCCAATTACGTAAGAGAAGATATTGAGGTTGAGTTTCAATCAGAAAATGGTGTCTTAGGTATGGGACCTTTTCCTTTTGATGGTGAAGAAGATGCAGATATTATAAATGCAGGAAAACAAACTATTACTACAATGCCTGGTGCTAGTTTTTTTGACTCTGCAACCAGTTTTGCTATGATTCGAGGCAAGCATGTAGATTTAACAATTTTAGGAGCAATGGAAGTTGCAGAAAATGGAGATATTGCCAATTGGAAAATACCAGGTAAAATGGTAAAAGGTATGGGTGGTGCCATGGATTTAGTAGCTTCTGCAGAGAATATTATTGTTGCAATGATGCACTCTAATAAAAGAGGTGAATCTAAGATTTTAAAACAGTGTTCTTTACCATTAACAGGGGTAGGCTGTGTAACAAAGGTAGTAACTAATTTAGCCGTTTTAGAAGTTAAAAATAACGCTTTTCATTTGTTAGAAAGAGCTCCAGGAGTTTCTATAGAAGAGATTCAAAAAGCTACAGAAGGTACTTTAGTGGTTCATGGTGATATACCCGAAATGATGATTTAGTATGAATCAATTAAAATTTATCATACCTTTTCTTTTCCCTGTTTTAGTAATTCTTTTTGGATTAATTATTTATAGAGTACTGGGTTTTGAACCTAACTTTTATACTATCGTCATTAATATTGGATTAGCTTATGTACTAGCTCCAAAATTTAAAATTATTCAAAAACAGCATGGAGAGGAAGAGCAAATGAAATGGTTGTTTTTCAAAAAAGTAATTAATAAAAAGCTATAATCTTCTAAGATGAAAAAAATAGCACATTATCAAAGATTAATTTTTTTAGTCGTTTTCTTGTTAACCTACATAGTTGCTTATTTCTGTATGTTAAAAAACCCGATGTTAAGAACTGTTTTTGCGATTACTTTTGCTTTAATTTTATCTCCAAGAAAAAGGAGTCTTGAAACACAAAATGGTGTGAAGACACAAATAACTTGGCTTTTTTTGAAAGAACCAATAATCATAGATTAATAATTAAAAGAATGATTTCTCCTTTTCTGTAGACAAATTTGAAAAAGGATTAAAGAATTAAAAAAGAGGTAAATGAAAATAATATCATATAACGTAAATGGAATTAGAGCAGCAATAAAAAAAGGTTTTTTAGATTGGTTAGCGGCAGCAAGTCCAGATGTAATTTGTATTCAAGAAACCAAAGCACATAAAGAACAACTAGATTTAACCTTATTTGAAGAAGCAGGTTATCCTTATCACTATTGGTTTTCTGCACAAAAAAAAGGCTATTCATCTGTAGCTGTTTTGTGTAAACAAAAACCAAATCATATTGAATATGGAACAGGGATTGAGTCTATGGATTTTGAAGGTAGAAATTTACGAGTAGATTTTGATGAGGTTTCTATTATGAGTCTGTATTTGCCCTCAGGAACAAATTTAGATAGATTGAATTTTAAACTAAATTATATGGATGAATTCCAAGAATACATCAATAGTTTAAAAGAAGAAATTCCCAATTTAGTAGTTTGTGGAGATTATAATATTTGTCATGAAGAAATAGACATTCACAACCCAAAAATGAAAGGAGTTTCTGGTTTTTTACCAGAAGAAAGAACTTGGATAGGAGATTTCATCGACAGTGGTTTTGTAGATAGTTTTCGTCACTTAAACAAAGATGTGCAACAATTTTCTTGGTGGAGTTATAGAGCCAACGCAAGAGCCAATAACAAAGGTTGGAGGTTAGATTATGCCATGGTTTCACAACCCTTAAAAGATAAAATTAGTCGTGCTTATATTTTACCAGAAGCTAAACATTCAGATCATTGTCCAATAGCTTTAGAATTAGATATATAAAATTTATGAGGTTATTTTTATTCTTTCTATTAATTAGTATTTCAGCTTTTGCGCAACAAAAAAAAGACGCCCTTTTAATCCTAGAAGGAGATACTGTTATTGCCGCAAAAATTGATACTGTTGAAATTAAAAACCAAGACTTCTTTACAGATAATGATTTAAAAGTTATCGATAGTTTATTGGTAGACTATAAATTTAGTTCTCCTCTAATTGATACTTTAGAGTATGTGCTTGATGATAAAGATGTTATTGGGAATACAATAAAAGTACTTACTACAGATTTATTAAAAGAACGATTGTCTAACTTAAATGACAATACGCCTTTTAATTTAGCTTATAACCCTGCATTAGAGAAGGTAATTAATAGTTATCTGTTATATAGAAGAAAATATTATCCTGCATTAATGGCAAAAGCAAAGTATTATTTTCCGATGTTTGAGCAATATCTCGATCAATATGACATTCCTTTAGAAATGAAATATCTAGCGATTGTAGAGTCTGCGTTAAGGCCAAAGGTTAGGTCTAGAGTTGGGGCTTCTGGTTTATGGCAATTTATGTATGGAACAGGAAAGCAGTTTGATTTAAAACTGAGTTCTTATGTAGATGAAAGGTTTGATCCTGTAAAAGCAACTGTTGCAGCTTGTAAATATTTAAGTCAATTGTATGGTGTTTTTGGAGATTGGGATTTGGCCTTAGCAGCCTATAACTCTGGGCCTGGGAATGTTTCTAAAGCCATAAAAAGATCGGGAGGATATAAAAATTATTGGAACATAAGACCATTTTTGCCGAACGAAACAGCAGGTTATGTTCCTGCTTTTTATGCCACTATGTATATTTTTGAATATGCAAAAGAGCATCAAATATATTCCGAATTACCGAAGTTTTTTAAATTTCAGACAGATACAGTTCGTGTAAAAAGAACCATTTCTTTTGATCAGGTTTCAGAAATAATTAATGTAGATGAAGAGGTTTTAACTTTTTTAAATCCTGCTTATAAATTAAACATTATTCCCTTTGTAGTTGGCAGAGATTATGCGCTTCGGTTACCAAGTGCTAAAGTTATTGACTTTTTAGATAAAGAAAAAGAATTATATGCGTTAGCAGACGCAGATGATGCAAAAAGAGAAAAGCCCTTACCAAGGTATTTTGAAATGGATAAGCGGATTCGTTATAAAGTTAAAAGTGGTGATTATTTGGGTAAAATTGCAAATAAATTTGGAGTTAGAGTTACTAGTATTAAACGTTGGAATCGTCTAAAAAATAGTAACTTAAAAATAGGACAAAGGTTATATATTTATCCGAAAAGAATTTAATAAAAATACCTTTATCGTTTTTTTGGAATAATCTTTGATAATCTATTTAAAATTAAAAAAATAATTCAATGAGAAAAATAGTTTCATTTGTAATCTTTGCCATTTTATTAGTTTCCTGTGTTGGAAATGACAAAATGGTGTTAAAAGATTCTATAGGAAGAATAAATAAAGTAATGGTTGTTGCTAAAATTAGTGATTGGACAGGAGATATTGGCCAAGAAATAAGAAATTCCTTTGGAGAGTTGATGGTAGGTTTACCGCAGTCTGAACCTATACTATCTGTTTCTCAAGTTGCTCCAAATGGCTTTAGTTCTATGATGAAAGCAAGTAGAAATATTTTAGTTGTTTCAGAAGGAAAACAACCTAATTTTTCTGTAAAGCAAAATGTATATGCAAAACCTCAAACCATTATTTATATCCAGGGTAAAGATGACAACGAAATCATAGAAATCCTTCAAAACCGTAAAGAAGAAATTAGAAAAATATTTTTAGATGCAGATATCGCATTTACTCAAGCTATATTTAACAAAGACCTAAGTAAACAACAATACAAAACCCTAAATAATTTAGGTTTAAGCTTAAACATCCCTAGTAAATTTAAAACGGTAGACGATACAGGAGATTTTTTATGGTTACGTAATCATTTAACAAGTGGAATTGCAAAAACAGGAAGTAATAATATTTTGGTTTACAGTCTTCCTTTAAAAGATAAAACAGCCATTGTAGACAATATTGTAAGTAGTAGAAATGAAATAGGTAAAAAACACATACCTGGTTCAGACCCAGAAAGTATGTATATGATTACAGAAGAGGCCTACACACCTTTTACCTTTGATGCAATTATTGATGGAAAAAAAGCTTTTGAAACTAGAGGTAAATGGGAAGTTAAAAATGATTTTATGGCTGGTCCTTTTTTAAATTATACAATTTTAGATGAAGCGAATAATCGTTTGATTGTTGTAGAAGGATTTACATATGCGCCATCTGTTAAGAAAAGAGCTTTTTTATTTGAATTAGAGGCTATTGCAAAGTCTTTAAAAATTAAATGATTACTTTACTTTAATCAAAACTAAATATAAAAGCCGCTATTTAGCGGCTTTTATATTTTTTAATATCCTATTTTTTTACGAACTCTTTGTAATACTTCATTAGCTGTAACAGTCGCTTTTTCTGCTCCAAGTTTCAAGGCTTCGTCAATTTCATGTTGGTTATTCATATAATGATGATAACGTTCTCTAACAGTTTCAAACTTAGCTATAATTAATTCATATAAGGCTTGTTTTGCGTGGCCATATCCATAATTTCCACCTTCGTAATTTGCTCTCATTTCTTTAATTTGCGCATCAGAAGCTAATAATTTATATAAGGCAAATACATTATCAGTATCTGGGTCTTTAGGTTCTTCTAAAGGGGTACTATCTGTTTTTATACCCATAATTTGTTTTCTTAACTTTTTATCAGTCAAAAAAATATTGATGGTATTTTCTCTAGACTTGCTCATTTTTTCACCATCAATTCCAGGAACTAATTTGGTGTTTTCTTGAATTTTAGCTTTAGGTGCTACTAATGTTTCTCCAACCACATTGTTAAATCTGTTGGCGACATCTCTGGTCATTTCTAAATGCTGTAATTGATCTTTACCTACAGGAACAATTTCTGCATCATATAATAAAATATCTGCAGCCATAAGCATTGGGTAGGTAAATAAACCAGAATTTACATCAGATAAACGATCTGCTTTGTCTTTAAAACTATGAGCCAAGGTTAACCTTTGATAAGGAAAGTAACAACTTAAATACCAACTTAATTCAGTTACTTGAGGTATATCACTTTGTCTATAAAAAACAGTTTTGCTAATGTCTAGACCACATGCAAGCCAAGTTGCAGCAGTACTATAAGTGTTTTCTCTTAACTGTTTACCGTCTTTAATTTGAGTTAAAGAGTGCATGTCTGCAATAAAAAGAAACGCTTCATTTTTAGGATCATTTGCCATTTCTATTGCTGGTAAAATTGCTCCTAAAAGATTTCCTAAATGTGGTGTTCCTGTACTTTGTACTCCTGTTAAAATTCTAGACATTTATTAAAGTTTATCAAATTTTATTCAAAAAAAAATTAAACGAAATTTTGAGTATTGTTGTACAAAAATAAGGTTTTGCACTTAAATTATATCAAAGAAAAGAAATTACTATTTTTGTCTGTATTTTGTTTTAAAAAAGTTAAGAAAACTCTATTTTGAAATTTATAAAAATTCCGTTCTTATTACTTTGGCGTATTTGGTTTTATATGCTAATGACAATTACCATTTTAATAATGGTGCCATTTATGTTAGTTTTAACGGCTAAAGAATCGTATTACCCTGTGTTTTGGAAAATGGTAAGACTTTGGTCTTTCACATTGATTTATGGTATGGGCTTTTGGTTAAAGATTACCAAAGATCAAAAGATAGAAGAAAATAAAAGTTATATGTTTTGCCCAAATCATGGCTCTTTAATGGATCCTTTTGTGATGGTTGCTTTAAGTAAAAATCCAATTGTTTTTATTGGTAAAAAAGAGCTGGTAAAAATACCAATTTTTGGTTTTTTTTATAAAAGAGTTGTGATAATGGTAGATAGAAGCTGCCCAAAGAGTAGAAAAAGAGTATTTAAAAAAGCAAAAGAGAAATTAAGGAACGGAGTAAGTATGGGTATTTTTCCAGAAGGACTGGTTCCTACTGAAAACATACCATTAGCACCTTTTAAAAATGGAGCATTTAGCTTGGCAATAGAGTTTCAAATTCCTGTTGTACCACAAGTTTATTATGACTGTAAACGTCTGTTCTCTTGGGATTTTTTTAAAGGTGGTCCAGGTGTTTTTAGAATTCATCAACAAAATTTTATTGAAACTAAAAATTTAACATTAGCTGATGTAGATCAACTTAAAAAGCAGACCTTTGACTTAATTTATCAAGATTTGATAAATGATAAAAAGTATATGAAAGATACTAACAGACCTAATAATGAGCGAGAGTTTAAATCACCTTTATAGCGCAAAAGAAGAGAAGCTGAATGTTATTTCTCATGGTTTGGGTTTACTTCTAAGCAGTATCACTTTTCCTTTTTTAATTTACAAAGCACTAGATTTTGAAGGATTTTGGCAGCCAGTAAGTTTTATTATTTACGGCTTAAGTATGATTGTTTTGTATGCAGCATCTTCATTTTATCATGCAGCTAAGGATCCAAAAAAAAGAAGAAAATTAAACATTTTTGATCATGCAGCAATTTACGTTTTAATAGCAGGTAGTTATTCTCCTTTTTGTTTGGTGGGTTTAAATTCAGATTTGGGTTGGTATATGTTTTTATTTGTTTGGTTTTTTGCTTTAATAGGCATCATTTTAAAACTTTTTTTTACAGGTAGATTTGATAAAGTTTCTACAGCCATGTATTTACTTATGGGTTGGCAAATACTATTTTTCATTAAACCCTTAATGAATAGTATTTCTTCAGAAAACTTTTACTATTTGGTAGCTGGTGGTATCTTTTATTCTATTGGAGCAGTCTTATATTCAATTAAAAAAATGCCTTATAATCATGCAATTTTTCATGTGTTTGTATTGCTAGGTAGCTTTTCACACTTTTTAGGTATTTATAATTTATAACACCCAATTTTTAAAAGGATTTTTACTCAAGTTGGAGTTGTAATATTTAGAGTCTCCTGTAACTTCTTTGTCCAACCAGGTTGGTTTATGAAAGCTTTCGTTTTCTGAATTTAGTTCTATTTCAGCAATAATTAAACCATTATTATCTCCATAAAATTCATCAACTTCAAAAATAAGATGGTCGTTTTTAATCAAGAACCTTGTTTTTTCTATTATTGATTCTTCACACAGTAAAAGTAGGTTTTCAGCATCAGAAATTGCTATTTCTTTTTCCCATTCAAATCTTGTAGTTCCTGATTGATTAGATTTTCCTTTTACAGTTAAATATGCTTTATCATCTTGAATTCTAACTCTTACAGTTCTACTTTTATCCGTGTTTAGATAACCTTGTTTTAAAGTGTTTTGCTGATATGCTAACTTCTTAAACTTGGTGTTATTTACTAAAAATTTACGTTCAATTTCTAACGACATATAATTTTTTACTTATTATTTTTATAAACACCAAAAACATAATCAGATGCATTCTTTTTTAGATACTTGTCTTCTAAAAGAAAAAGATTTTCTAGAATGGCCTCTTTTTCATCGTTTAAATTATAAAAGTGATGAGAAATATCTCTTAATGCACTCAATAACAAATTACCACCATAAGGTTTTTCTTTAATTAAGGTGTAGTTTTTATGAATGCTTGGCATTATGCTAGAAGAATCTACACATTCAGAAGGGTCTGCTATAATCATTCTTAAAACACCAACACCTCTATATTTGTTTTTGTGCAGTTTACTTTTAAAACGAACTCTATATTTTTTAGGAATTAATTGTATTGCTTTGTTAATTTCAAAAATCTGATTTTTAGAAAATTGATGTCTTGTTGCACCTACAAATTCATTAATAATCAACAACCCATCTTCTTTTAATGTGGTTCTAATTTTAGTAGTTAAGAAATTTTCAATATGATCAAAATGATGCAATGAAGATTTAAAGAAAACAATATCATATTCACTTTCTTTAAAATCATATTCATAAATATTCTGAGTAATAAACTCAATATTTGTAAGCCCTTTTTTAGTAGCGCTTTCTGCTCCAATTTTCAATAAATTATCAGCAATATCTACACAAACTACTTTTTTAAAAAGAGCTGAATTTTCTGCGAGTTCAATTTCTCTATTACTAATTCCTGAACCTATAGAAAGCAGCTTTAAATCTTTTTTATCTTTCAGTAAATCTGCTACTATATAATCAATATAATTTTTGTTTTCATCACCAGAAATAAGAGTGTTCCACCTTTTTTGAACTTTAGGAATATTCCAAAAATAAGAAGATATAAAAGAGCTGTTATCAAAAGCGCTTTTAGTCCTTTTTTCTTCGTTAAAAGTAAATTTAGATAAAATAAAAGCACTACCTCTTTGAACTATTTTAAAATAGGTGTCTATAAAGTCATCTAAAGTAACAAATCTCATTTTTGTTTTAATTTGAGGGAATAACAATAAATTAAGTACTAATGTAATTATTTATTGCGTTAATTTATAGTAATTAAAATATATTTGAACTTTAATAGTAATTATGAAGAAATTAATTTTTATATTTTTTTCCTTTTTAAGTTTTCTAACTTATTCTCAAGTAGATTATAGTAATTCTTGGGAAGACTTTTATTCTTACAATAATGTAAAAGACTTTGTAAAAGTAGATAATATAATTTATGCATTGGCAGATAATGCAGTTTTTACTTATAACGAAACTACTTTAGAAACAAAGAAGTTCTCTTCTATACAAGGTTTGTCTGGAGAAACTACATCTGCCATTTTTTATAATGAAACTTTTAAACGTTTAGTAATTGGTTACGAAAATGGTTTGATTGAAGTTATAGATGAAAATGGAGAAATTACTATTTCATCTGACATTACTTATTTTAATCAAACAGGGCTTAAGAGAATTAATCATATAAGTGAATTTGAAAACACACTATACTTAGCAACACCTTTTGCAATTTTAGAATATGATATTGAAAAATTAGAATTTGGAGATACCTTTTTTATTGGTAGTAATTCAACTTCTTTATTGATTAACGAAAGCTTGGTATTAAATGATTTTATTTATGCTGCAACAGAAGATGGAATTTTTAAAGCAGATGCTACAAGTAATTTGTTGATTGATTTTAATAATTGGCAACAAAGTTTTCTAAACAGAGAATTTAGCAGAATTATTAGTTTTAATAATGCTATTTATGTAGCCGAAAATGAGGTTTTATATCAACTTAATAATACCAGTTTAATTGAGGTCAGACGTTTTTCTGAGCCAATTATAAATTTAAATTCATCAGACTCTAATTTGCTAATTACTTTAAATAATCAAGCAATTGTTTTAGATAGTAGTTTAAATATACAGCAAGAAATTAATACCACATCAGATTTTGATTTTACACTTTCTGATGCTTTATTTATTGACAATACCATTTATTTAGCTACAAATCAATTTGGAGTTTTAACAAGAAATAATCAAACTTCGACTTTTACAGAAATTCATCCTGAAGGACCGCTTTCTAACGAAGTTTTTTCTATTGCTGCAAAAGATGCTGATCTTTGGGTGGTTTATGGAGGATATAATTCATTTTATGGATCATTGTATAAAAGACAAGGTTTTAGTCATTTTAATGGTACAGAATGGTTTAATACTCCTTTTGATCTCGATTTTCCAGTAATCGATTTGAATCATGTTACTATAGATCCAAATGAAGAAAATAGGGTTTATATTAGTTCATTTGGAGATACAGGAGCTATAAACTCAGTTTCTACAGGTGGTTTATTAGTTGTTGAAAATAACGAAATAAGTGCGTTTTACAATCATCTAAATAGTGGTTTAGAAGATTTAGAACCAACACAACCTAATAGAGTAACATTAAGAATTAGTGGCTCTGCCTTTGATAGAGAAGGTAATTTATGGGTAGCAAATATTAATAGAACAGACGAACTTAAAAAATTATCACCATCAGGAGTTTGGAATAGCTATGATTTAAGTGGATTAAAAACCAATCCAACCTTTTTTGGATTAAGTGAAATTGCCATAGACAATAATCAAACCATTTGGATGGGTACAAGAAGAAATGGAATTTATGCTTTTAATGAAAATGGAAACAGAACTAGAGTTTTATTAAATACACCTAATTTGGGTAATTTACCAGATACAGATGTGCTAACAGTAGCTGTTGATAGATCTAACAGAATTTGGTTAGGAACCAGAAGTGGAATGGTTGTATTTAGAAATGCTGCTACTATTTTCGATGCAGAAGTTTTAAATGCACAGCCTGTAATCATAGAAGAAAATGGAGTAGGAGAACGTTTGTTAGGTGATCAAAGAGTAAATACTATAAAAGTTGATGGTGCAGATAACAAATGGTTTGGAACAGAGAGTGGAGGTGTTTTGTATACAAATCCTTCAGGAGCAATAACCTTAAATAATTTTAGTACTCAAAATTCACCTTTGCCTTCTAATAAAATCTTAAAAATTGCCATAGATGATTCCAGTGGAAAAGTATTTTTTGCAACTGACAAGGGTATTGTAGCATATAATAGTAATGTAGCTCCATTTGGAGATGTTTTAGAAGAAGTTTATGCATATCCTAACCCTGCTTTAAAGAACCATAACACAGTAACAATTACAGGTAGAAATGGAAATAGTTTACCTAAAGGGACTAATGTGAAAATCTTAGATATTGCAGGCTATTTAGTGTATGAAACAAATGTTGTAGAAGGCCAAGAATTACAAGGAGGTAAAGTAGTTTGGAATAAAAAGAATCTTGCAGGTAGAAGAGTAGCATCCGGTGTTTATATTGTTTTACTTTCTAATGACGATGCTTCAGAGACCACCACCACTAAAATTGCAATTGTAAATTAATGGCAGTTTTAACTACAAAAGCAATTGTGTTTAGCGCTTTAAAATATGGTGATACAAGTTTAATTGTAAAATGCTATACACAAGAAGAAGGTATTAAAACTTATATGGTTAGAGGAGTTTTAAAACCTAAAAAGAAAGGCATAACTGCTGCTTATTTTCAGCCTTTAACACAACTAAAAATAGTTGCGAATCATAATACTAAAAACACTTTAAATTCACTTAAAGAGGTTCAGGTTTATCAACCATATAAAACAGTGTATAACAATATTATAAAACAATCTGTAGTTTTATTCTTGTCAGAAGTACTAAACAATGCAATACAAGAAGAAGAACAGAATGCAACTTTATATGAGTATATAGAAACAGCTTTACAATGGTTAGATTTGCATGATAATGTAGCTAACTTTCACTTGTTATTTTTGCTAAATTTAACTGGTTTTTTGGGTTTTTATCCAGAATTATCAGGTGCTAATAAAAATGGTTTTGATTTGGCAGAAGGTGTGTTCTCTGAAAACTATGCAAACAAAAATGTAATCTACAAAAATGATTTTTATCAGTTTAAAAAGCTTTTGGGCATAAATTTTGATAAGATACAAGAAGTGTCTTTCAGTAAAGAAGAAAGGCAAATAGTTTTACAGATTATAATTCAGTATTTTAAACTACATTTGGGCAATTTTAGAAATCCTAAATCTTTACAAGTTTTAGAAACCGTTTTTAGTTAATGAAGAAGAACATTTTCATTTATATTATTTTTTTTATTTGTGGTTCAACACTCGCGCAAACCGTTAAAGTTTTAGATAAAGAAACAGGAAGAGGAGTTAAAAATGTGAGTATTTTTAATGAAGCAAATACCATAAGTTTAACTACAAATAAAGAGGGTTTTGCAGACGTTTCTTTATTAAAAGATAATGAGATTATTTTATTTTCTCACATTTCTTATGCAGTTTATCGCATTAAAAAAGCCAATCTAAAGAATCGAAATTTTGTTATTCAGCTTATCAAAGAGTCAGAACAATTAGATGAAGTAGTTATTTCTGCTTTTAAGAAAGATGTTAAAACCAAAAGTATTGCAGAGAGAATTGCTGTAATTTCTAAGAAAGATATTCGCAAAATTTCTCCTCAAACTTCTGCAGATTTATTAGCAGCAATTCCAGGCATTAAAGTACAAAAATCGCAATTTGGAGGAGGTAGTCCTGTGATTAGAGGAATGGAATCTAATAGAGTTTTATTAGTGGTAGATGGAATTAGAATGAATAATGCTATTTACAGAAAAGGGCATTTGCAAAACGCAATAACACTATCGCCTAATTTATTAGAAAAAACCGAAGTTGTTTTTGGACCATCTTCTGTAATCTACGGTTCAGATGCTTTAGGAGGTGTAATTCACTACTATACAAAAACGCCTAAATTATCAGAAAACAACGAAGTTAACAGTCAGTTTTTTTCTAGATATTCTTTTGTAAATCAAGAAATAACAACTAGTATTTCTGCGGAGTTAAGCTTTGAGAAATGGGCGTCTTTTACCAGTATTTCATATTCAGATTTTGGTGATTTAAGAGCTGGTAAAAAAAGAAGTCATGGCTTTGAAAATTGGGGTAACGTATTTTATCATTCAGAAAATGTGAATGAAAATTATGCTGCAACCCCTACTTTAAATACAAATCCAAATCTATTAAGAAATACAGGGTATAACCAAACTGATTTTTTGCAGAAATTTTTTGTACCGTTATCAAAAGATACTGATTTAAAGGTAAACTTACAATATTCAACTTCATCAAATATTAAAAGATTTGATAGACTTACAGAATTAACAGATCTTACAGATGTTTCTTCATTAAAATTTGCAGAATGGTATTATGGCCCTCAGCAAAGATTTTTATTGTCGTCTCAACTCGATTTGTATCCTCGAAAAAATTGGCTAGAAACAGGTGCTATAACTGCGGCTTTTCAAAATATTAAAGAAAGTAGAATTCAAAGAAAATTTGGAAGTTTAGATAGATCTTACAGAGAAGAAATCGTAAATGTTTTTAGTTTAAATGGTGATTTTTCTGTGCCTTTATCTAATAATAACTCAAGATTATTATCTTATGGTTTTGAGTTTGCTTATAATGATGTTGGTTCTACTTCTTATGGGAAAACTTTAAATATAGAAAGTGATCAAATAAATGGTTTTTCTAACGATTTTAAGGTGCAGTCTAGATATCCAGATGGAGGAAGTAATTTTCTAACATCTGCAGTTTACGTTGGTTATAGACAAGATTTAACAAAGAAATCTACTTTAAATACTGGGGTTCGATTTACAAACATTAATAAAAATGCAAATTGGCTAGATGAAACTTTTTTAACTTTCGAAGATAAAAGTATATCAAGAAATAACTCTGCAGTAACAGCTACTTTAGGCTATGTTTTTAAACCGAATAAAAATTGGCAATTAAATAGTGTTTTATCTTCTGGTTTTAGATCTCCAAATATAGATGATGTAGGTCGTGTTCGAGAAAAAGCAGGTAATGTGACCATTCCTAACATACTTGTAAGTCCTGAGTTTGCTTATAATGCAGAACTAGGGTTGTTTAAATACTTTAATAAAAAGAAATTTCGTTTAGGGTCCAATATTTATTATACACTTTTAGATAATTATATTCAAAGAGACTTTGTGTACAATGCAGATGGCTCTATTTTGCAAGTAGAATTTGATGGTGAGTTTGGAAATGCTGTAAATAATCAGAATAAGGGTACAGCTTATATTTTTGGATATACTGCTAATTATTTGGGTAAAATTTCTAAAACAATAAATACCTCTGGTTTTGTTACTTATACAAAAGGAAGAACTTACGATACTAAAGAACCAATGTCTTCTATACCACCACTATTTGGTCAGTTTGAAGTGAATTATAAAAAAGAGAAAATTACTTTAGGAGCCGAATTTAGATTCAATAGTAAAAAAGATATTGAAGATTTTAATTTTACAGAAGGCATAGACAATCATGATTTAACTCCAGTTGTGAATGCAAATGCAACTAATGAAGAAGATATTTATTTTGGTTCTCCAAGTTGGATGACCTTTGGTGTAAATGGGTCTTATGATTTTAATACTAATTTTTCTATACAAGCAAGATTAGATAATATTTTTGATGAACACTATATAGAGTTTGCTTCGGGTGTTTCCTCTCCAGGAAGAAACTTGTCTGTTTCTATTTTGGCTAATTTTTAATGAAGTTATTTAATTCGCTTTCCTTCATCATTAAAATTTTCATTTATTGCACGCTCTGTTTTTATTAAGCTCACTAATATTGATAGCGCTACAAAAACCATAGGTTGCCAGGTTAATTGTTCTGTACTAATGCTTGTTAACAGTAATGCTGCTAAAAAAGATATGCCACTATATTTAAAAAATACTAAATTAAAAGTAGTGTTGGCAAAATGCCAAATATCTTCATTTTGCATCGCTTTTGGAGTTCTATAGCCATACAAACTATTTATTTTTTTTGGTGGAAATTTCCAAAAAATAATACTGATTAAGAATAATACTCCATTAGTTGTTAGTATATAAATATAAGTTCCCATAATTTTATCTGTTTTTTATTGGTCTCATTAAACCTTCTTGTGCAAAAGAGGCTACTAATTTACCATCTCTTGTATAAATATTTCCTCTACATAAACCTCTTGCTCCATAAGCATTTGGAGAATCAGCAGAGAATAACATCCAATCATTAAAATCAAAATCTCTAAAAAACCACATAGAGTGATCTAAACTAGCAGTCATTGTATTTGCAAAACTATAATTTTTAGCATTTGGATTAAAGGCTGCATTCAAAACATTATAATCTGAAATATACGTTAAAATTTGATGCTTCAATTTTAAATCCATCTTAGGAGTATCACCTTTTAATTTAAACCATACTTCTTCTTTAGCTTCTTTATTTTCAGGTTTTAGAGGATTAGGCACAGCTACTGGTTTGAAATCTATAGGTCTTTCGATACTTAAAAAAGACTTTACACTTTTTGGTAAAAAATCTCCAAATTTTACAGCCATTTCATCCCAACTTAATAATTCTTCAGGTTGTTTAATAGAAGTGTTCATTTTAGTTTGATGTTCAAAACCTTCTTCTTTTTTATGAAAAGAGGCAGCTAAAATAAAAATGGTTTTTCCATTTTGACTTGCTGTAACTCTCCTTGTGGTAAAACTTCCTCCATCTCTCATAATTGCAACATTATAAGAAATTGGTAATTTTAAATCTCCTGCTTCTAAGAAATAAGAGTGTAATGAATGTAAGAATCTATTTTCTGGTATAGTTCTATAAGCAGCATTTACAGCTTGGGCTAAAACTTGCCCACCAAAAACTATGGCACTTCCTATAGTTACACTCTCTCCTAAAAAAGTAAGGTCATCTACTTTTTGTAGGTTTAGTAAATTAATTAATTCTTTACTAGTTTTCATTGGGGTTTATTTTTTAAAAGGTAAATTTTGACGAAAAGGAGTGGGTTGCACTCGCATCAAAAATAACTTTATGATTTTATTGGTTATACTTTTTTTATGACGAAGGTACATGGTTAAATCTTGTGGTTCTGCACCTACAGAGCTTTTAATTTCGCTTGCTGTTCTTCCAAAATTTAAGGTCTTTAAATTATTGTTAATAGCAATTTTTATATAATCATATAACATTCTTTGATAAATGCCTAACTCTCTATTTAAACTATAATCAATGCCTACAAAATGTGCATCTAAACTATCATTATTGACAACTCCAGACATAAAACCAACCATTTTTTCTTCTAAATAATATGTTTTAATGATGTAGTTATTATCTAACTGATTCATAAATTCTTGATATGTATTCAAATTAAAATCACTCAAGTTAAAAGAGGCATTTTTTGCTACTTTTTTATAGAGATGTTCCATGTCAGAAAGTTGTTCACTAATAGAGTCTTTGGTTACATCTTTTACGGATAAGTTTTTACTTAGTTTTAGCGCTTTTTTTGCCTTTACTCTAAATTTTGTTTTTAAGGCTTGTAGATAATCATCAAAGGTATTCCAGTTTTTATCTAGATGCAAAACCATATTTGGTTCTACCGAGAAAGGATGATAATTATAATCTATTAACTCATTTGTGATAGATAAAGATTCGTTTACAAAATCTTTTAAAAGAAAAGCATCTATCTGATAGAAGTTATTAGAATTTACATATTTAAGAATCGCTTTTGCAAGTTCTTTAATGGTTTGTTTTTTATCATAACCATTGGCAATTAAAATACCATGCTCACCACTTACAAATGTGTTTCCGCAAATTAATAATTTAAAAGGTTTCTTTTTTGGGAATAGATGTAATTTTTGTCCAAACTCTTTTACTTTTTTAGCAAAAGATTCTAAATCATTTTTTACAGTTTCAAAGAAAAAATCGATTATTTGAATAGAACCAAAGCATTTAGGATTACCATTATTGTCTAATAAAACAACATAAAAAAAGTCTAAATTTTGATGATTTTCTTCTATTGACTTTAAGAAAGATTTCTCGAAGTAAACACTTTCATGTGTATTTAAAGAACTCCAAACATTGCTAGGTATTTCATCTACAGATAAGTAATAATTAGCATTCAGATTTTTTGTGGAATAATTCAAAGAATATACGGTGATTTTTGGTTTTACAAAGTTCTTAAAAATAAGTCAGTTTAAAAACTTTGCTTTAGAAATAAACAATTATAACTTTTCTTTAACATAGATTAAAGTACTTAAAACTGTTCTGTGGCTTCAAAAAAGTATCTTTGTAGCCTATTTAAACTTGTTTTACAAGTTCAATTCAACTAACTAAGTTATGAGAAAAGTAATTTTGGCCATATTAGGTTTATTATTAATTGCTGGTGCTATTTTATTAGGTAATTATTTTATTGATAAAAACCAGGCTCCAAGACCAACCTTCAAAAAAAGTATTAAAACTGTTTTTGTAAAAGAGGTAAAGAATAATGAAGTTCCAATTATTTTAACCGCAAATGGTAACCTGCAAGCAAAGAACAAAATTGATGTTTTTTCTGAGGTGCAAGGTGTTTTAAATGCCAGTGATAAAGCTTTTAAACCAGGCACAAAATACAATAAAGGTGAAATTTTATTAAGTATTAATAGTGATGAATTTAGAGCAAGTTTAAAGTCGCAAAAAAGTAATTTATTCAATTTAATTACATCTATTTTACCTGATATTCGTTTAGATTACTCATCAGAATTTAAAAAATGGGAAACCTATTTGCAGAGTTTCGATATTAACAAAACTATTGCAAAATTACCCGAATTTGCTACAGATAAAGAAAAGTATTTTATCTCTGGACGTGGAATTTTAACAGCCTATTACAATGTTAAGAATTTAGAAGTGCGTTTATACAAGCATGAAATTAGAGCACCTTTTACAGGTATTTTAACAGAGGCTTTAGTAACTCCTGGAACTTTGGTGAGATCAGGTCAAAAATTAGGAGAATTTATTGATACAGACATTTATGAAATGGAGGTTTCTGTAAGTGCTGAATTTGCAGATCTATTAAAAGTGGGTAATACTGTTAAATTAAATAACTTAAACAAATCTAAAAATTATGAAGGCAAAGTAATTCGTGTAAATGGCAGAATAGATCAGGTTTCACAGACAATTACTGCTTATATAGATGTAACACATTCAGACTTAAAAGAAGGGATGTTTTTAGAAGCTAATTTAGAAGTAAAATCGGAGATAAATGCCATAGAAATTCCAAGAAAATTATTGGTAGATAACAGTGCAGTTTATACTGTAAGAAACGATAGTGTTCTAACGTTATCAACTATAGATCCTGTTTATTTTGGAGCAGAAAAAGTAATTATTAAAGGTTTAGAAAACGGAGATAAGATTCTTACACAAACTTTACCAGGTGCTTTTGATGGAATGATTGTAAAAACAGAAACTAAAAAGTAATTAGATGAAAAAAATAATTACTTATTTCATAAAATATCCTGTAGCTGTAAACGTAATGATTTTTGCGTTTATCATCTTTGGTGCTGTTGGTGCAATTAGTATGAAATCTTCCTTTTTCCCTTTGGTAGATTCACAATTAATAAGAATCAATCTCACTTATCCAGGTGCCTCACCAGCAGAAATGGAAGAAGGTGTTGTGCTTAAAATTGAAGACAATCTAAAAGGGATTGTTGGTGTAGAAAGAGTAACCTCTGTGTCTAATGAGAATGCTGCAGTTGTAAATGTAGAAGTAGAAAAAGGTAAAAATATAGATGTAGTTTTATCTGATGTAAAAAATGCGGTAGATAGAGTACCTTCTTTTCCTTCAGGTATGGAGCCTGCTGTAATTGCAAAAGTAGAAAGTATTAGACCTACCATTAGTTTTACAGTTAGTGGAGAAAATGTATCCTTAAAATCGCTAAAACAATATGCAAGAAATATAGAAAATGATATTAGAGGCATAGAAGGTATATCTCAAGTTGCCATTTCTGGATTTCCAGCAGAAGAAATAGAAATTGCAGTTCGTGAAAATGATTTATTGGCTTACAACATGTCTTTTACAGAGGTTGCAAATGCTATTAGAAACTCTAATATTTTAATTACAGGAGGTAATATAAAAACTGCAGAAGAAGATTATTTAATTCGTGCAAGTAACCGTTCTTATTATGGTGTAGAACTACAAAATTTAATTGTACGAACAGAAACAAATGGTAATATTATTCGTTTAAAAGATGTTTCTGAAGTTAGAGACACATGGTCAGAAACACCTGATAGATTATTTTATAATGGTAACCTAGCCATTGACATTACAGTAAGCAATACCAATAATGAAGACTTAATTTCATCAGCGGAAAAAATTAAAGAATACATCTACGAGTACAACCAAAAACAACAAAATGTTCAGTTAAATGTTTCTAGTGATGCTTCTGTTACTTTAAATGGTAGAACAAAATTATTGATAGAAAATGGGGTTGTTGGTATTCTATTAGTACTTTTCTTTTTAGCTTTATTTTTAAACTTACGTTTGGCAATTTGGGTTGCTTTTGGTTTGCCAGTTGCCTTTTTTGGAATGTTCATTTTTGCAGCTCAATTTGGAGTAACCATCAATGTATTGTCTCTTTTTGGGATGATTATAGTAATCGGAATTTTGGTTGATGACGGGATTGTAATTGGAGAAAATATTTATCATCATTATTACGATTTAGGAAAATCTAAAATACAAGCTGCAATAGATGGCACAATGGAAGTAATTCCGCCAATTGTATCAGCTATATTAACTACAATCATTGCCTTTTCTACCTTCTTTTTTGTAGATGGTAGAATAGGAAGTTTCTTTGGTGAGGTTTCTACAATTGTATTACTAACACTATCAGTTTCTTTAATTGAAGCGTTAATTATTTTACCAGCTCATATTGCACATTCTAAGGCTTTAAAGAGAAGAAAAGAAGAAAACTTAGCAGCCAATTTTAATTTTGATCATTCAGAAATTGAATCTATAGAACATAAACGAAATCAAGTTGTTGTTGTAAAAAATGGTGAAACTATTATACTCGAAAAAGAAAGTAAAGTAGATGCCTTTTTTGCAAAAGTTAATGGTTTTGCAGATAAGTATTTAACACTATTTAGAGATAAATACTATGTGCCTTTATTAAGGTTTTCACTAAAGAATAAGTTATTTGCTTTTAGTGTTCCTATTGCTATTTTAATTTTTAGTTTCATGGCTATTGGTGGTGGAATTGTAAAAACATCTTTCTTTCCAAGAATTGCGAGTGATAGAGTTCAGATTTCGCTAAAAATGCCTCAAGGAACTAATGAACAAATTACAGATTCTATAGTATCTTTTATAGAAACCAAAGTTTGGGAAATTAATGAAGAATATACAGCCAAACAAACTGGTAATACTCAAGTTGTAGAAAATATAATTAAAAGAGTTGGGCCAGGTTCTGCAAATGCAACTTTAACTGTAAACCTTTTACCTGGAGAAGCTAGAGATGTTTCTTCACCAGAAATTACAAACGCTATAAGTGATAGGGTTGGTAAAGTTTATGGTGTAGAAAGTTTGGTTTTTGGTTCTGGTGGTAATTTTGGAGGTAGCCCTGTAGCAGTTTCTCTTCTTGGTAATAATATTGTAGAACTAAAAGCTGCAAAAGAAGAATTAAAATATGAGTTAGAAAACAATCCGCTTTTAAAGGATGTTTCAGATAATGATCCTGCAGGTATTAAAGAGGTTAAAATTACGCTTAAAGACAATGCTTATTTATTAGGTTTAAACTTGCAATCTATTATGACTCAAGTTCGTTATGGATTTTTCGGTTTTCAAGCACAGCGTTTTCAAAGAGGACAAGATGAAATTAAAGTCTGGGTTCGTTATGACAAGCAAGATAGATCTTCTATAAAAGATTTAGATGACATGCGAATTATAACTCCTGCAGGAACTCGAGTTCCATTTTCGGAAATTGCCAATTATCAAATTGAAAGGGGAGATATTGCAATAAATCATTTAGAAGGTAAACGTGAAATTCAAATTACTGCAGATTTAAAAAGTTTAGAAATCAGTGCTACAGAAATTTTAGATGATATAAAGGCTAGAGTTATGCCAGAAATTTTATCTAAGTATCAAACTGTATCACCTTTGTTTGAAGGGCAGAATAGAGAAGCTAAAAAAACTACAGATTCTGTAAATGTTGTTGGGCCAATAATATTACTATTAATTTATATTGTTATTGCGTTTACATTTCGTTCTTATAGCCAACCAATTTTACTAATAATTATGATTCCTTTTAGTATGATAGGTGTTGTTTGGGGACACTATTTTCATAATTTTCCAATCGGAATTTTATCTTGGTTAGGTATTATTGCTTTAATAGGAATTATGGTAAATGATGGTTTAGTACTTATAGGTAAATTCAACAGTTACCTTAAAGAAGGCATGAAATACGACGATGCTTTAATAGCTGCAGGTCAATCTCGTTTTAGAGCTATCTTCTTAACCTCTTTAACCACAATTGCAGGTTTAGCGCCACTTTTATTAGAAAAAAGTAGACAAGCACAATTCTTAATTCCAATGGCTATTTCAATAGCATATGGTATTGCAATTGCTACACTTTTAACTTTAGTAATGTTGCCACTTTTATTATCGGTCTCAAATTCAATAAAAGTAAATATTAGATGGTTAAAAACAAATGAGAGAGTAGAGAAAGAAGAAGTAGAAAGAGCTATCATAGAGTCTAAAATTGATGCAGATGATGATGCAGATGATAGATTAAATCCTAAAAATGTAGTTTATGAAATTGAATAGATGCAGCATAATTGTAGGTTTATTGCTATTGAGTTTAAACGGGTTTGCTCAACAACTTTTAACTAAAGAAAGAGCATTAGAAATTACGTTAGAGAATAATTTCGGAATTAAAATTGCGAATAATAATTTAGAAATTGCAAAGAATAATACCAGTATTTACAATTCTAGAAAATTACCAACATTAGTATTAAATTCAGGTGCAAACTATAGTAGAAATAACCAGAGCTTAACCTTTACAGATAGAGATACAGGCAACGATTCTGAGATTTCTGGTAATGGAGTTGTGGCAAAAACTTACAATTCTTCTCTAGGTGTAAACTACACCGTTTTTGATGGTTTTGGGCGTAAATATAACGTAGAACAGCTAAAAAAAACCTATAATTTAACAGAATTACAAGCTAGAGAAACTATAGAGAATACTTATTTACAATTGTTTACAGCCTATTTTCAAATAGCACGTTTAACAGAAAATAGGAATAATTTAAAAGAAGCATTGACTATTTCTAAACAGCGTTTGCAGCGTGCACAATACCAATATGATTATGGGCAATCTACCAAACTAGAATTTTTAAATGCTCAAGTAGATGTAAATAATGATAGTATTTCTCTTATTACTGCTAAACAACAACTAAACAATGCTAAACGTGGTTTAAATGTTATTTTAGGGTCTAAAAATGATGTAAGTTTTGAGGTAGAAACAGAAGTTGAATATAATAAAATGCTAAGTTTCGATGAGTTGAAAGCAAAAACGATGCAAAATAATGCCTTGTTAAAACAAAATGAGCAGAATATTGCCATTAGTGAATTCAATATTAAAATTAATAAAGCAAACTATTTACCCAGTTTAAATTTCAATACTTCTTACGGTTTTACTAGAACAGAAAACGAAAACCTAATCAACCCTTTTGGTGCCAAATTAATTACTTCAGATGGTTTAAATGCAGGTTTAAATTTAACTTGGAATATTTTTGATGGAGGAGCAACTAAAACACGTGTTGCCAACGCTAAAATTGCTTTAGATAACCAACAAATTTTGTTAGATCAGCAAAAAGTAAACATAGAAAACAATCTTAAAAATACTTGGGAAAATTATAAAAACCAGCTGTTTATTTTAAGCGCACAAGAACAAAACGTGCAAAGCAATCAAAATAATTTTGATAGAACACAAGAGCGTTTTAAGTTAGGACAAATTACATCAGTCGAGTTCAGACAAGCGCAAATAAATTTAATTAATTCCAAAACAGCATTGAATAATGCTAGATTTGACGCCAAGTTGATAGAGCTACAATTGTTACAATTAAGTGGAGATATTCTGAATGTAAAATTTTAAAAACCTGATTTTTATCATAATCTAAACACATCGTAAATTTTAATTTTATCGCAAAATATATGATTTATGAATCACTTTAATTTTTTCTACAAAAGAACAACGACAAGAGAGCTAGTAAATAAGTCTTTTTTCTTATTCAAATACTTTCTTGTTAAATCATTTCATTAAATTTATACTTTATAAATAAACAGAAATGAATATAGACCTACAATCTAATTTTGGTTATCTTTTTGAAAATGATTTAATTAATGAAATTTCTAAAATTGGAATTTCAAAAACGTTTTCTGCAGATACAGTTATTATAGAAATAGATGATTACTTAAAATCAATGCCATTACTATTGTCTGGAGCTATTAAAATTTTAAGGGAAGATGAAAATGGAGAAGAATTGGTGTTGTATTATTTAGAAAAAGGAGATACTTGTGCCATGACTTTATCTTGTTGCATGGGACAAACTAAAAGTAAAATAAGAGCAGTTGCAGAAACAGATGTTTCATTAATAATGCTACCCAAAGAAAAAATGACAACTTGGTTAAGTAGCTATAAAACTTGGCAATCTTTTATACTACAAAGTTATCATAATAGAGTAGAAGAGCTTTTACAAGCTGTAGATACCATTGCTTTTTTAAAGATGGATGAACGGTTGTTTAGATATTTAAAAGACAAAGCAATGGTTAATAGTAATGACGAACTAATAACCACACACTACCAAATTTCACAAGACCTACATACATCTAGAGTAGTAATTTCTCGATTGTTAAAAAAGCTAGAAAACGAAGGGAAAATACAACTTTTTAGAAATAGTATTAAAGTTAAAGAACTGTAACATTTGTTACTAAATGTTAGGGAGTTACGTGTTACTTTTGTAGTAAAAACATGTATTATATTTCAATAATTTTAGTGAGTTTATTTTTTAATTTCTCCAACACAAATTCCTATTACGCTAAGAGAATTACTACTGAACATAGAGACCAGAATAAAGGACGAGTTTTGTTAAAAAAATATTGTTATTCTTGTCATAATCCTAAAGCTTCAGAAAGTGATAGAATTGCTCCACCAATGATTGCTGTTAAAAAACATTATAAAAAAAGCAATACTACCCAAGAAGAATTTATAGCCTCTATCCAAAATTGGATTAAAAATCCTATTAAAGAAAATTCAAGGATGACTGGTGCTATAGGAAAGTTTGGGATTATGCCAAAACAGTATTTTTCGGACGAGACAATAAAAGAAATTTCTATTTATATGTATAATAATAATATTGAGAAGCCAAAATGGTTTGATGAGCATCATAAGAACAAATCTAAAAACCATAATAAACAAACCAAACATTAAAATAATGAGTAATTTTACAGAAATAATACAAAAAGATAAAATAGTTTTAGTTGATTTTTTTGCAGAATGGTGTGGCCCTTGTAAAATGATGACTCCAATTTTAAAAGAGGTTAAAGCAGATTTAAAGGAAACAATTTCAATTATTAAAATTGATGTTGATAAAAACCAATCTCTAGCCGCAAAATTTCAGGTTAGAGGTGTGCCAACATTTATTCTTTTTAAAGAAGGAAAACAAGTATGGAGACAGTCTGCTATGTTGCAAAAAAATGATTTAATTTCGGTAATTAATCAATACAAATAAATGCGTTATGAAGTTTGACGAGAGTTTTTGGGATAATAAATACAAAACCAATAAAACAGGTTGGGATTTAGGTCAAGTTTCACCACCTTTAAAAGCCTATTTTGATCAACTAACTAATAAAGAATTAAAAATTCTAATACCTGGAGGAGGTAATTCTCATGAGGCCGAGTATTTATTAAACAATGGTTTTACAAATGTTTATGTGGTAGATATTTCTAAATTAGCTTTAGATAATTTAAAGCAAAGAGTACCAAATTTTCCATCATCAAATTTAATTCATCAAAACTTTTTTGAACTAGAACAAACCTTTGATTTAATTATTGAACAAACTTTTTTTTGTGCCTTAAATCCAAACTTAAGAAAAAACTATGTCAATAAAATGTATGGTTTATTAAAAGAGAATGGCAAATTAGTAGGTTTACTTTTTGATGTCAAATTAAATGAAGATCATCCACCCTTTGGGGGTTCTAAAGGAGAATACTTAAATTATTTTACGCCCTATTTTAGTATTGAAATTATCGAAAAATCGCACAATTCAGTACCTAGTAGATTAGGTAGAGAACTTTTTATAAAATTAAAAAAGGCATCAAATTAAGCTGATACCTTTTTAAAAAGTAATTTTTTATTTAAATCCGTTTAAACCTGTAATGTCTAAACCTGTAATAAGTAAATGAATGTCGTGTGTACCCTCATAAGTAACTACACTTTCTAAGTTCATCATATGACGCATAATAGAATAATCACCAGAAATACCCATACCTCCTAATATTTGTCTTGCTTCTCTAGCTATTTTTAAAGCCATTTCTACATTATTTCGTTTTGCCATAGAGATCTGTGCTGAAGTTGCTTTTCCTTCATTTTTTAATGTACCAAGTCTCCAAGCTAATAGTTGTGCCTTGGTGATTTCTGTAATCATTTCAGCCAGTTTCTTCTGTTGCAATTGAAACTGTGCAATAGGTTTACCAAATTGCTCACGTTCTTTTGCATAACGCAAAGCAGTATCATAACAATCCATAGCAGCACCAATTGCACCCCAAGCAATTCCATATCTAGCCGAATCTAAACAACCTAAAGGTGCGCCTAAACCAGATTTATTTGGTAATAGATTTTCTTTAGGAACTTTCACATTATCAAAAATAAGTTCACCAGTTGCAGAAGCACGTAAAGACCACTTGTTATGTGTTTCTGGGGTAGAAAAACCTTTCATACCACGTTCTACAATTAGTCCATGAATTCTACCTTCTTCATTTTTTGCCCAGACTACAGCAACATTACAGAAAGGAGCATTAGAAATCCACATTTTAGCTCCATTTAATAAGTAATGATCGCCTTTATCTTTAAAATTGGTTTCCATACCTCCAGGATTTGAACCATGATTAGGTTCAGTTAACCCAAAAGAACCCATCCATTCTCCAGAAGCTAATTTTGGTAAATATTTTTTGCGCTGTTCCTCATTTCCGTAGGCGTAAATAGGGTACATCACTAAAGAAGATTGCACAGAAGCTGTAGAGCGAACTCCAGAGTCTCCTCTTTCAATCTCTTGCATAATCAATCCATAAGATATTTGGTCTAAACCAGCTCCACCAAATTCCTCTGGTATATAAGGTCCAAAAGCCCCAATTTCTGCTAATCCATTAATAATTTGTTTTGGAAATTCTGCTCTCTGAGCATAATCTTCAATAATTGGAGAAACATCGCGTTTTACCCATTCTCTGGCAGAATCTCGAATTAGTTTGTGTTCTTCAGAAAGTAAATCGTCTATATTATAATAATCAGGTGCTTGAAATAAGTCTGGCTTCATCTCTAAGTTGAATTTTTTAAGGTGTAATATTTAACAAAATTATTAATATTTGTTGCATATGTAACAAATAAAGATAAAAATTACGCTTCATTTTACATATATAAAAATAATAAAATTTAAAGTTACTTCAAAGAAACGTTTTAAAAGTTATTGTTTTCTGTTAAGTTTGTAATGATGAAGAATACCCTTGGCAAAAAAGAGAGATTAAAAAGTAAAAAGCTTATCGAAAAGCTTTACAAAGAAGGTACTTCTGTAAAAGCGTTTCCATTAAGAATGATTTTTTTACAAACAGAACATACTTCGGACTATCCTGCACAAGTTGGTGTATCTGTAGCAAAAAGAAACTTTAAAAAAGCACCAGATAGAAATCGACTTAAAAGGGTAATGCGTGAAAGTTATCGTCTTCAAAAAGAAATTGTTTACAATAATTTAGATGTTCCTTATGTTTTTATGATTTCGTATCTTGGGAAAGAAGAAAAGAATTATGAAGAAATTTATGCTAAAATGAATAAATTATTGAGTTTATTCATCGAAGACATACAAAATATATCTAATGAAGAACATGATTCGTAAACATAAATTAGCAGTAATTTTATTGGTTTCTGTGCTGCTTTTATCATTTTCAGTTAAATCTAAGTTTTTTGAAGTTGCCAAACAGATAGAAATTTACAACTCATTATTTAAAGAGTTGAACATGTATTATGTGGATGAAATTAATCCTGCAGATTTAACAGATAAAGCAATTAAAAACATGTTAAAGGATTTAGACCCTTATACCAATTTTTATAATGAGCAAGATGTAGAAGATGCAAAAATAAGAAGAGAAGGTGAGTATGCAGGTATTGGTGTTTCTGTCTATTATATAGATAAAGGGATACAGCTTAAAGAAATTTACAAAGGTTTTTCTGCAGACAAATCTGGTTTAAAGGCAGGTGATATCATTATTTCTGTTGATGGCCAATCTTTAAAAAATATGGAAAGAGATCAACTTTCCATGTTTTTAAGAGGAACATCAAATACAAAAGTTAATGCTAAAGTTTTAAGACAAGGTCAAGTAGTTGATAAAATTTTGGTGAGAGAAAAAGTTGAGGTGAATCCTGTACCTTACTTTAAAATGATAGATGATGAAACTGGTTATATTACATTAACTCGTTTTAACAATAAAGCATCATCAGAAGTTAAAAAAGCGTTTGTTTCCTTAAAGGAGAAAGGTATGACAAAATTGGTGTTTGATTTACGCTCAAACCCTGGAGGTTCTTTATTAGAAGCAATTAATATTGCTAACTTTTTTATTCCAAAAGGTAAAACAATTGTAACTACAAAAGCCAAAATAAAGAAATGGAGTAACAATTATAGAGGCTCAAATGATGCTCTAGATTTGGAAATACCTATTGTTGTTTTAGTGAATGGAAGTTCTGCATCAGCATCAGAGATTGTTAGTGGTTCTTTACAAGATTATGACAGAGCTGTAATTATGGGTCAGCGTTCTTTTGGAAAAGGATTAGTTCAACGTCAAAAAGAATTGACTTATGGTACACAATTAAAGTTAACTATATCTAAATATTATACACCAAGTGGAAGGTGTATTCAAGAATTAGATTACACCAATAGAGATTCTAAAACAGGAATTGTGCCTAAATTTTCTGAAAGAGGAATTAATGCTTTTAAAACAGCGAATGGAAGAACTGTTTATGATGGAGGAGGTATTATGCCAGATGTTGAAATTAAATTATCTGAAAAAACAGAAGCAACAAAAGCGCTAATTGGTTCCAAGGCTTTGTTCAATTTTGCTACAGATTACTATTATAAAAATAAAAATATAGAAGATTCAGAAAGTTTTAATTTCACAAAAGCTGATTTTAAAAACTTTACGAAGTATTTAGAGAAAGATACTACGTTTTTAACTCCGCAAGAAAAGTTGTTTGAAGATGCATACAAATCTTCTCAAAACACTTTAATTTCTGAAGAATATGCTAGCTTAAAAAGCAAATTAGTTACTCAGAAATTAATTGCTATTAAAAAAAATGAAGATATTTTAACTAATTTATTGAAAGAGGAAGTTTTGTTAAAATTTTATTATAAAGAAGGTGTTTATAAAAACAAACTTAAGAAAGATGAGACTATTTCTGAGGCACTTAACTTACTAAAAAATCAACAAAAATATTACCAAATATTATCAGGTAAATAACTATATATTTGTTAAAGAAAATTAAGAATGTTACAGAGCAAAAATATTGAAAGAACAAGGGCTCAAGAGTCTACAAATGCCATAGAAAAGTTATACATTTCTATGCGTCACTTATTTTCTAGGGGTTTTTACAAGCCGATGGGAATTTCTGGTGAAACATTACGTAAATCGCTATTGTTATTACGTCCTGAAATTTATGGTTCTATTGCAGACTCAAAGACTGAGTTAGACGGTTTAGTCTATGTAATAGAAAGACTTCCTGAAGGTATAGAGCAGTGTCAATTTATCAATTTAACTGCAGATGAAGGCTATAAAAACTCTCATTTTACGTCTATAATTCCACCAAAAAGAAGAAGAAATTGCTATAGAATAGATAAAGACCAAATGAATATCGAAATTACCAGAGGAAGATCTGAGATTTATGATATTTTAACTCATCTTACATTTCTTTTCATTGAGTCACACAAAATACAAGAACGTGTTACGATAAATGAGGGGAAAAGTTTTACGAGAGAATGGCTTCATTTAGAGGACATAGTGTTGCATCATAAGGAAATTTCTAATGAAGAGAAAGAGGTGCTTTTAGCTCATTTATGTAGTTTTTTAGGTAGATCTTTTGATGAAGTTTCTGTTGTTTTTAATCAGTTTTCTTCAAAAGAAAATCCATACAAATTTTTTGATTTAATTTATTGGTTAGGAAAATTAGCAATAAAAGAAGTTTTTGAAGGGGATAAACGAACAGTCACCTTTAGTTCATTATTGATTGAAGAAATAGGGCATCATATTTATGGTGAAATCTGGGCAAATGATGTAAAAAACATTTTAAATCAACATCATTTATTAAAAAGACCAATCCACATTATTAGTGCCAATATGCATAGTGTATTAAACTCAATTTATGCAGTTGGTGCACTACCTGAGGAAGCTAAAAATCATAAAGGATTTGAGTTGTATCAATTGTTAAGTAATTCAGATAGTAAGGTACTGCAAAAAAAAGTAATGGATTATGCATCTAAAAACGGTTTGATTTATGTAGAAGATACATCAGGGACCAATATAAATGTTCAAATTATTGATACCGATAAAATAAATCTTACTGATTCTCCGTTTAAAAAACAGCATTCGTTAGAAGAGAAGCCTATAATTATAGTTATGGATTATGCTTTTGGCGAACAAGCTTATGAAACTATGGATGAATTATTAAAACCTTATCAAGTGTCAAATGAAGAAAAGGTTCATTTAGATGTAAATTCTATTTCAATAATGGGTAAAGGAGGAATCTTAGATGGAGGTATGTGAGATATTATGATTCCTTCTTCTCATTTTTTTGAAGTTACAGCAGATAATTATCCATTTAAAATTGAGTTGACTTTAGTGGATTTAGAAGGGTTTGGAGTCCAAGTTTT
>JBDNBB010000125.1:0-3265 GCA_039768135.1 Polaribacter sp. | reverse complement strand
TAGAACTTATTCTATAACGAAAATTACTTGATAATTTGAGGTTTTTAAATTCGTAATCAGAAATATTCTTAGGAAAATCTCCATTATTTTTTTGATGTTCGTAAATATATTCTACTAGTGTTGATGATTCTCTTTTTAGTTGTTGCCATTTCACAACTAAAAAAGTTTGATAAGGAATTAATAATAAACCAATGATTACTGCAAATACCAAAGAGGCTCTTTTTTTTCAAAAAAAATAGAATAAAAGCGGAATTATATTTAGAGTAAAAATTAAAATACAAATGGATTGTTTAACCTCACCCATTGTATAATAAGCAAAATAACAAGCTATTATTTCTAAAACTACTATAGTTATTAAAATTAGCTTATAATTCTTTTTATTCTTTAATTTCTGTTGCACTTAAACTTTGTTATTTATGAATTTTATCAATCTTTAATAAATTTAATATAAGCTGGTTTATCCATATTTAATTTAACAAAATAAACACCTTTAGCAACTGAATTAAAATCTAGATTGATATTTCCATCTATAACTTTTTCTGTGCTAGATCTTATTATTTTTCCTTGAATATTATACACTTCTAAATCAATATTTTTTAAAGATTTAGATATACTAATCTTTAATTTTCCTTTTGTTGGGTTTGGATATACATTTATAGATGCAAGTATCAAATTTTCATTATTTAGACTTAAAGTTTGGCTAGCTGGTATTGCTTTCCATTTGCTTCTAGTATCTGTTTCTTGAACATTTTTAGTATACACATTGCCATCAGTATCATGATACATATATCTTCCACTTGAACCAGCTTCAAATCTAAAAGTATCTTCTGCATCATTGTAGTGAATGGTCCAAATTTTATCAGAATCATTTGCTATTGGAGATTTTGTTGTGCTTACTACAAGATAAGCACCTGCTACAAAACCACTTCCTGTGGCTCTTAAAATTCCACTTTGTTTGCTATCTATGTTATAAAAATCTTCTCCACTAATTGTGGTTTTAAAAAACTCCCAATGTTTATCATCTTCTTCTGCTGTAGCACTTAAAGTTACTGGTTGTGCAGTCCCTGCTGCAACTAAAAACTGACCACTACCAAAATTTTGCAATCTATAAGTATCGATTGTTAAATCTGATTTATCAATTTCATTAATTTGAATTGTTATTTCTGATGATACAATACTTTCTCCTCCTGTTTTGTAGGCCTTGGCTTTAATTTTATAAATTCCATTTGCATCTGGAGTCCAATTATGTGCATAAGGTTTTGTGGTATCTTCTTGCAATAGTTCATCATTTACAATAAACTCAACCTTTGTAATTTCGCCAACATCTGCACTTGCTGTTGCAAATAATTGCACATTATTACCTTCATTAAAAGATTGATTATCTGTTGGAGTTACCAAATTAACTTCAAATTCCTTTGGGCCTTGTTGAACATTTAAATCTATAATTTGTAAATACGCAGGTTGTGTATCACCACTATCTGTTGCACCGTTTTCTAATAAATAATAATACAATTTGCCATCAGCAATATGAACTTGCCCTTTACTGAAACGTTTTCCTGAGGTTTGCTCATATACTTTGTTAAAAGAATTGGTACCACCTTCCGCTTTTTCCACAAATGGTCTTCCTGATGAATTTAAACCGATAACAAATACATCATCTCCAGAAGTATACAAGGCTTCTGCTCCAGAAAAATCTTCGGAAATTATAAATTCATTTGCTCCATTTGGTTTATAACTATGAATGTTTTTTGTGATATTATTCTCATTATCTTTTACTTTACTGATAATGTGTACATCTCCATTAGCAGTAACTGTCCAATCGAAACCACCAACAATATGTACTTTATTTCTTTCTGTGGTTGTTACATAATCTCCAGGTTCAAACACTAACGTTTCTTCAGCTTTTACAAGTGGAAATGTAATAGCTTCTCCTTTATGATTTTTCCATTGTGAAGCACCTGTTGGATCATCTGAATAAGCATAGTACACTCCATTTTGATACTGATATTTATCTTGACCATTACTTAACCTTCTTTGAAAACCAATTCTTATTTTGCCATCAGCATATTTAATACTTCCATAAATACTCCAGTTACTTGTTTCTCCTTTACTACCAGCTCCTAAAGCATTAAAGTATTTAAAGCGCCCCCATTTTTGTGCATCTGCATCATATTTTATAAATGCTTGTGCACCATCATGTGAAGTCCCATCTCTTGCTGTTAAAAACAATTCGCCATCAGAATTTAAGAAGAATTCTGGATATGTAAATCGATCATAGTGTGGTGCATCTCTAACTCCATCCATAGTAGTATGTCTATAATCATTATCTATTGGGTCTTTCACAAATTTGTTTAATGTAAAATCGTCATCAGAAACCTCTGCAGTTCCACCTACAGAATACGAATATCTAAAATAATCATTAGCAAATAGACCCGAATTTGTATACGCGTGCATATCATACACCATATGAACTGTCCCATTTTTAGGACTGATTGCAATTGCAATAGTATTGTGTGTTTCGCCTATCCACCATTTGCCATTAAATCCTGTATGTTGATGAGGAAACTCAATTGTTTTTAAAACACCTGTTTCTGTATTATATCTTGACAACATTACGTGTCTATCATTTTTACCACCTCTATACCAAGACATAAAAACGTATTGCTTGTAGGTTTTTATACAATCTCCATGAGGAGTTAATGTTCTACCATAAGCGAAATCGTAAGGTGCATTTACATCTTGATTTGTACTTGATTGGTTTTGTACACCATTAAAGTACATTGCCAAATCTGTAATTTTAACTTCTTTTTCTAGAGTAACTTGTGCATTTAAAACACCTGCAAAAAAGAATAAACCTATAAAAATTAAACTTTTGAATGTAGTTATCTTCATAATTATGGATTAAAATAATAATCTTATAAAATTGATATTTTTTTTAAAAATTCCATCCTGAACTGTCCTGAGAAAAAAAGCCTCATATTATTAAATATGAGGCTTAAATTTTATAAAAAAATACTATTTATTTTACAGTCAAAATAGCTTTTTGTAAAT
The DNA here is from genome assembly GCA_039768135.1 of Polaribacter sp. Lineage (GTDB taxonomy): Bacteria > Bacteroidota > Bacteroidia > Flavobacteriales > Flavobacteriaceae > Polaribacter. Next base: position 214 of record JBDNBB010000125.1, on the reverse strand, counting down.
CTTTTTCTTGTGATGATCCTCCCACAGAAATGGTAAAAGTTCCTGGTTCTACCACTTTTTTCATTTGTTGATTTAGGATATTTAATTCATCAAAACCTAAGGTAAAAGTTACTGTTTTTGTTTCTCCTGGTTTTAGAGAAATACGCTCAAAACCTTTTAGCATTTTGTTGTAACGCCCTACAGAAGCAAAATCATCTCTAACATACATTTGTAC
>JBDNBB010000124.1:0-4692 GCA_039768135.1 Polaribacter sp. | reverse complement strand
GGGTCAATTAGAAGGAGGTACAGCAATTGGTATGGGTTTAGGCTCTGGTGTTAATAGACTAAAAGACAGTAAAGCCAAAAGCAAGGTTATTATATTACTAACAGATGGTGTAAATAATGCAGGTAATATAGACCCAACAACTGCAACAGAATTAGCCAAAGAACTAGGTATTAAAGTGTATACAATTGGAATAGGTACAAATGGTATGGCTGATTTTCCTTGGAGCAAAGACCCAAGAACAGGTATGCTCAACTTTAGAAAGCAACAAGTGCAAATAGATGAAGATTTACTAAAAAATATAGCAGAAGAAACACAAGGAAAATATTTTAGAGCTACAGACAACACCTCATTAAAAGAAATTTATGATGAAATTGATTCGTTAGAAAAAACTAAGATTGAAGAATTTAAATACTATAATTACCAAGAAATGTATAGAGACTTGGTATTCTTAGCTTTGGGTTTATTGTTGTTAGAATTTTTATTAAGAAACACATTATTTAAGAGTTTTATATAAATGTACAGATTAGAAGAACCAATTTATTTTTATGCATTAGCAATCATACCAGTTATGATTGCAATCTACTTGTTGGTTTTATGGTGGAAAAGAAGAACTCAACGTAAATTCTCTAACCCAGAATTATTACAGAAGATAGCACCAAATTCTTCAGTTTTTAAATCTACTTTAAAGTTGATTATGTTGTTATTAGGAATATCGTTTTTAATAATTTCTTTGGTAAATCCTAAAATGGGCTCTAAGTTAAAAACTGTAAAAAGAGAAGGTGTAGATGTTGTTTTTGCTTTAGATGTTTCTAAAAGCATGTTGGCAGAAGACATTGCACCAAACAGATTAGAAAAGGCAAAACAAATTATTTCTAAAATAATCGATAAATTAGGTTCAGATAGAGTTGGTGTTATTATCTATGCTGGTAATTCTTATCCGCTATTACCAATTACAACAGATCATGCAGCTGCAAATATGTTTTTGCAAAATGCAAATCCAGACATGGTATCAAGTCAAGGAACAGCTATTAATGAAGCTCTGGAATTGGCTAAAACTTATTATAATAATGATGAGCAAACAAACCGTTTTTTAATCATTATTTCAGACGGAGAGGACCATCAAGAAGAAACTAAGCAAGTAGCACAAAATTTATCTAATGAGGGGGTAAAAATATACACTATAGGCGTAGGAACAGAAAAAGGAGGCCCAATACCAATGCGTTTAAATGGTGCTATGATTGGGTATAAAAAAGATAATAAAGGCGAGACTGTTATTACTAGATTAAATGCAGATGTTCTAAAAGACATCTCTGATGCAGGCAATGGTAAATATGTAAATGGTAATATTACAGAAAAACCTGTAGCAACAATTTCTGATATTATAGCAAACGCTCAAAAAAATGAGTTTGAAACCAAACAGTTTTCAGATTATAAAGACCAATTTCAATGGTTTTTAGGAGCGGGTTTGATTTTTTTAATTTTTGATGTTTTCTTATTCGATAAGAAGACTAGATGGGTAAAAAAGATTGATTTATTTAATGAAGAACGTTTAAATGAGAAATAATATGAAAACATATTTAAAAATAGGAATACTTTTTTTAATGTTGTTTTCTATCAAAGAAACAACAGCTCAAAAAGACTCTACTGCATTGCAACGTAAAGCAAGAAGTATGGTTAGACAAGGAAATGCCTTGTATCAAAAAAAGCAATTTACCGATGCTTCTGTGGCCTATAAAAAAGCGTTAAGTAACAGTTCTTATTATGATAAAGCAAGTTACAATTTAGGAAATGCGTTATATAAAAATAAAAATTATAAAGAAGCTTTACCTCAATATGAATTAACCGCAAAAACTGCTGAAGATAAATTTACAAAAGCGCAAGCCTATCATAACATTGGAAATGCTCATATGGAAACTAAAAATTATCAAGGAGCAGTAGATTCCTATAAAAATGCACTGCGAAATAACCCAGCAGATGACGAAACGCGTTACAATTTAGCTGTAGCTCAGCAATTATTAGATAAAGAAAATCAGCAAAATAAAGACGATAAAAATAAGGATAACAAAGACAAGAAAGATCAAAAAGATCAAGATAAGGACAAGAAAAACGATAAAAATAAGGATCAAGATAAGGACAAGAAAGAAGGTGACAATAAGGATAAGAAAGATGATAATGATGGTGAAGGAGACAAAGACAAAAAACAAGATCCTAAAAAAGACGATAAAAAAGATCAGAACAAAAAGCCTAAACCTCAACAAGGAAAAATGTCTCCTCAGCAAATTAAGCAGTTACTAGAAAGCTTAAATAATGAGGAAAAGAAAACGCAAAAGAAAATGAATGCGAAAAAGGCAAAAGGCAAAAAAACCAAACAAGAAAAAGATTGGTAAAACCAACAATTTAGAAAGACGATGAAGTTGAGATTTTACATATTACTATTCATAACCCTATGCACACTATCTATTGCTGCGCAAAAAGCAGAATTAAGTGTTGCTGTGAGTAAAAATAAGTTAGGGTTAAACCAGCGTTTACGAATTGAATACTCTATAAATAAACAAGGTGCAGATAATTTTAAAGCACCAGATTTTACAGGATTTAGCGTTATTCAAGGGCCAAGTCAATCTGTTAGTCAATCTTGGATTAATGGTAAAGTAAGTTTTTCACAATCTTACTCATATATTTTAAAACCAAAAAGACAAGGAGAATTAATAATAAAGCCTGCAAGCATTAACATTAATGGAGGAACAATAGATTCAAAAATGATGAAAATTATTGTTACAGAGCCTATTGCAACTCCGGAAAACCCTAATGATCCAGATTATATTGCAGCGCAAAATATTCATTTAGTTGCAGAGGTGTCCAAATCTAGACCATATGTTGGTGAGGGTGTTTATGTAGAATACAGATTATATGTTAGCGAAAATATAAGTGTGTACGACACCTCTGTAACAGAGGCTCCACAGTATAATGGTTTTTGGAATCAGGAAATTAAAATAAACGGTTTCCCCGTTAAAATGGGAAAATATAATGGAGAAAACTATAGATATATTGTCCTCCAAAAAGCATTATTGATTCCTACAAGAACGGGTAAACTAACAATAGAACCCATGAAAATGGATATTGTAATTGGTGTACCAACAGGCAGAGCTGATTTCTTTGGAAATATAATTACTAAGAATATTAAAAAAGATTTTTCTTCAGTTAAAAAAATAATCCAGCCTAAAAGCCTTCCTTTAGAAGGTAAGCCAGAAAATTTTACAGGTGCTGTTGGGCAATTTAATTTTGATGTTAGTTTAAGTAAAGATATTTTAAAAGCGAATGAATCATCAGAAATAAAAGTAGCAGTAAATGGCAGAGGAAACTTAAAGTTGTTTGAGTTACCAGCTGTAAAAACTCCTAAAGAATTAGAAACTTATCAACCAGAAAGAAAAGAAAGCGTAAGAATAACAAGTAATGGTTTATCTGGGTCTTTTTCAGATACGTATACTGTAGTACCACAATACAAAGGGAAATATAAATTACCAGACATTTCTTTCTCTTATTTTGATCCTAAAGCAAAAAAATATAACACTATAAATACAGATGATTTATATGTAGATGTTTTAGAAGGTAAAGAACTAATTACAACTACAGATAACACAAGTCCTCAACAGAAAAATGTAGTTTCTTCTGGAAAAAGTTTTAGATACATACAAACTAAAACCGATTTAGAAGTTAAAGATGATAGCGATTTCTACCAATCTTATGTATTCTATATTCTTTTAATTTTATCACTATTATTCATTCCATTAGCTATTGTAATTGGTAAAAACAATCAAAAAAGAAGAAGTGATGTTGTTGGTTTACGCTTAAGAAAAGCAGAAAAATTAGCTAAAAAATACCTGTCAGCAGCTCAAAAGCAATTGGGTAAAAAAGAGGCTTTTTATGAAGCTTTAGAGCGTGCTCTACACAATTATTTAAAAGCGAAATTAGGTGTTGAAATTAGTGATATTAGTAAAGAAAATATCACCCAAATTTTAGAAAAAAGAAATATTAATGATGTTACTATAAAACAGTTTATAGATGTTTTAAAAGCTTCCGATTTTGCGAGATATACACCAGTTACAGATACAGAGATGAAAGAAGAGTATGAGAGAGCGAAGCTAGTAATTATTGAATTAGATAAACAGTTATAAGATGAAGAAAATCCTGTTTTTATTACTGCTAGTTACTCAGATATTTTATGCTCAAGATGAGCAAAAGATTTTTAATTCTGCTAATGAAATGTACAAACAGCAGAATTATGAAAAAGCTATTGAATTTTACAAAACGTTAGAAAGTAACCATTTAGTTTCTTCTGAATTATTTTATAATCTAGGGAATGCACATTATAAATTGAATCAGGTTGGTCCTGCAATTTTTTATTACGAAAAGGCACTACAAATCGATCCAGACAATGAGGATGTAAAAAACAATTTAGTTTTTGCTAAGAGGTTAGCTTTAGATACTATAGAAGAATTGCCAAAAACCTTCTTTCAAAAAATAAAAATAAATTATATTCAAAAACTATCATACAATGAGTGGGCTATAGTGGTTGTTTCTTTTGCAATTTTAGGTAGTATTTTATTTTTACTTTTCTATTTTTCTAATAGACCAGGTACAAAAAGATTTTTCTTTGTTATAAGTATGCTTAGTTACCTCTTTTTAATTATTGCC